>NZ_JCBCUZ010000015.1:0-117654 GCF_059862735.1 Pseudomonas sp. MF06569
CGATCATCTTGATCAGACGGATAAAGATATCGCCGGCAGGTTGCAGAACGTTACTGATCCACCAGGCCTTTTCAGCACTGAAATGGTTGAGCAGCGCGCCGATTGCAATCCCGAGGACCAGACCAATGAGGATCTGCCAGGCGAGGCTAAGTTTTGCCTTCTTCATATTATTTTTTTTCTACCTTTACTTCAGTTTGATGTAGGTAATTGCCTGAACAGGAACGTTCATTTACCGAAAAATCTGTGTAAATAGCCGGGATAGATCGCTTGGAAGTGGTGCTTGTCGCTCACTGGCAGACCGCTCAGGCGGCGCGACTATTCCAATGCCGGAGGGCGCCGTCTAATGCTGTAAATGCCTACCCTATGCTCAATGTGCATGGCATTAATCAAAAAAACGCATGGTTTAAAGCTGTTCGAATACGCCATTTCGGGAGGCATAAGTGCCGTGCACCGGCCCTTGCAGAAGACGTGACGCGTTTTTTGGCAGGAGAAATGAAGGGCTGGATCCAGGGGGTGTTTGAGCAAGCAACCTCGGCAAAAAGGCGCAATTTATTCTGGTCGGATGTCGACGGGCTGGCGTGCATTCGCCACCTGAAGCCATCAAGGGGAGGGTTTTGCTATCTGGAGGTGCATGAGGAATGGGTGAAGCATCGGGAGCACTTTGAAAAAGCCCGACACTGAGTTGCAAAGTTGTGACTTAAGCGATTCCTGACTTTGTGGGAGCGAGCAAGGTCGCTCCCACACTTGAACAGCACTGCGACACTGAGCCTGGTTTATCGGCGGTGCTTGTTCTTCTTGTTTTTGTTTTTCTTGTGATGCTTGCCACCGGAGTTGTGCTTGCTGCCATCGTCGGCAAGATTGTTGCCTATCGCCCCGCCAGCGGCACCGCCAAGACCCGCGCCGATGGTGGAGCCAGTAGAGCCTCCCAGCCTGTTGCCGATGACCGATCCGCCGGCTGATCCGAGACCGCCACCAATGGCGGCTTCGGTTTTGCTGCCTCGTGGCGCACCGATCGCACTCCCTGCAGCGCCACCGACCCCGGCGCCAACGGCGGCCCCCGTGGACCCTCCCAGCTGTTGGCCCACGATATTACCCAGCGCGCCGCCAACACCGCCTCCGACAGCGGCGGTTCCGTCACCGGCAGCCATTGCTCCTTGTGCAAACAAAAGGCCCAGAACTAGCGCAGGTAGTGTCATTCGCATCTTATATACCTCAATGGGCAGTAATCAGTGCACCCGCTACATTAGGGATGTCTGAGAATATAGACGGGGCAATAACCCCCAAGTTCTATGTTGGCAACCACTGTGGCTGATAAAGCTGTAACAAGCTATTGCGGCAACAGGTTCCAGTCTTTGTGGGAGCGGGCTTGCTCGCGATGGTCGTTAACGGTGGCGTGTATTTAATGAGTAGACGCGGCGATCTGAAGACCATCGCGAGCAAGCCCGCTCCCACACTTGAGCAGTGTTGCTCTTGAGTGAACAGCATCAGCGCAAGGTGAGGGATTTATGTCAGCGGTATGCAAGCCTCCCTTCACTTGACCTCAAGTGCGGCCTGAATCTGATCAGCATACTTGCTCAGCCGATTGAGCTCTGTTTGAAGCTGCCCGGCACCGCTTGAATTTAGAACCTTGGCCTGGATCAAGGTTAATGCCGCGGCAACAGCCAGTTCTCGTTGGCTCTGCGGGCTTGCGGCGCCAAAGGGGGTATCGCCCCTCAGGCCTTTGAAGTGCTCAGACATACAGTTCTCCTTATTTCTGATCCGCATTTCACTTTTTCCGACAACTTTATCCAGTGTAGAAGGATCGGTGCCCGCGTGAAGTGCTCAGAACCCGGATCCCGGTCCATCCGTCTGCTGGCACCAGGCCGGGGCAGCTGGGTCGGAGTATTGGTGATTTATACAGCGTCAGCAGCGCCAAATATAAATCCTGATTCGCGTCAATTAAATGGCTAATAAGTTTATTTATTACGTGTTTACCAAGATACTAATCCTATTTCGTTCAATTTATTGACGATGCCATTGTGATGGCTTATTTTGGCGCGCTGCGGCTGGTCATGGGTCGTTAACAGTCAGAAAGCAGGAAGCCTTCCTATGAGCCACAAAGACGACATATCAAATCTATTCAGTAGATTTGGCGCGACTTCAGACAGCTATCACGAGTTCGAAACCCCGCTCGACTACCCGTGCGCAGCACCGCAAAAGATGCCGCTGCCTGCCGAGCCAGCGCCTTTGCCTGAAGTTGTGGCTCAAGTAATCGAGAACATGGCGGCCGAGCCGAAAATTGAACAGGCGCCATTCCGGTCGTTACCGTTTTCGGTGGTTACGCCGGGAGCGCAACCCGTCATGCAATCTGCAATGCCAGTCGTTGAGTCATCGCGCCCCCAGCCTGAAGCACCATTGATGACCTCTGGAGACGTTGCAACCCCGTTGCGTAACCTGCTCGCCGAAGTCGCCCTTGCCCGTCAGGCCGAGATGCACGCCCAGGCACAGCTTGGGGCTCGTGTGCCGAAGTGCAAGGCACATATCGTGGCGCTGGTTTCGGCCAAGGGTGGCGTAGGCAAGTCCACTCTGGGCGCCGGGTTGGCCAGCAGCTTGTGTCTGGACGCATGCAAAACCATCGCCATCGATCTTGACCCGCAAAATGCGTTGCACTACCACCTCGGGATTGAATCCGGTGTGACGGGAATGGGCTCTACGAGCGAGGATGGCACCACCTGGGCCGACAAACTTCAGCAGGGTTTCGACGGTGCTCAAGTGCTGCCCTACGGCGTATTGAGTGATGACGAACGTTGTGCCCTGGAACGGGACATGAGCCAGGATCGCCATTGGTTGGCCCGGCAACTGGCTCGCCTGAATCTGGATGAAAACGACGTAGTGATTCTGGACACACCGACCGGCCGTTCGATGTATCTGGAGCAAGCGCTGGATGTGGCTGATCAAGTGATCGTAGTCACCACCGCCGACGCCGCCAGCTTTGTTGCCCTGGATCAGATGGATCGCCTGATGGGCTCCGTCCCCACCCGTCCTGAGTCCCCGGCCTGCAACTACGTGGTCAATCAGTTCGATGCCACCCGCGAGTTTTCGCGGGACATGCTTGAGGTCCTCAAACGTCGTTTGGGCGGGCAGATGCTCGGAGTCGTTGCGCTGGATAACACCCTGGGCGAGTCGCTGGCCTATGGTCGTAACCCGCTGACTTCACCGAACGCATCTGCAGCCTGCCAGGATATGGTATGGCTGGGTAAACAACTCAAGGCAGGGTTTGACAACGGCTCTGCTACAGCGATGTCCGCGCTGTGATCAAGACCAGCACTGAGCCGCCTGTTGTACAAACCCGTCTGCAACGTTGGGCGCAGTCCGTGGCTGATCGTATTGAACGATGGCCCGTTGTGGCACGCCGCGCGCTGACCATTGGCACGATAGCGTTCTGCACGCTTGTGGGCTTATTGATCGTCACCGCCCCGTTTGATTTCTATGCCCAGTGCATCTTTGCGCTCGGCTGCTTTGGCGCGGCGCTGATATTGCGCAGGATCCCCGGCCGGCTGACCATCCTGATCATGATCTGCCTGTCGCTGACTGCTTCGCTGCGCTACATGTACTGGCGTCTGACGGCGACCCTGGACTTCGATGAGTGGATCGACATCGCGTTCGGCTACGGCCTGGTACTGGCCGAGCTTTATGCCTTGGTGGTGCTGATCTTCGGTTACTTGCAGACGGCATGGCCGCTGCGGCGCCAACCGGTATTGCTCAAAAGCCCGCCCAGCGAGTGGCCGGTAGTTGACGTGTTCATCCCGTCCTACAACGAAGCCCTCGATATTGTGAAGTTGACTGTCTTTGCCGCCCAGGCCATGGACTGGCCGCAGGACAAGCTGCGGGTCCACGTGCTCGATGATGGGCGTCGCGAAGACTTTCGCGAGTTCTGCGAGCAGATCAATGTCAACTACATCACCCGTGACAACAACCGGCATGCGAAGGCCGGGAATCTCAACGAAGCGTTGCAGATCACCAGCGGTGAGTTCGTGGCGTTTTTCGATGCCGATCACGTGCCGACCCGTTCGTTTTTGCAAGTGAGCATTGGCTGGTTTCTGAAAGACCCGAAGCTGGCGATGCTGCAAACGCCGCACTTTTTCTTTTCCCCGGACCCGTTCGAAAAGAACCTCGATACCTTCCGCTCGGTACCTAACGAAGGCGAGTTGTTCTATGGCCTGGTCCAGGACGGCAATGACCTGTGGAACGCCACATTCTTCTGCGGCTCATGTGCTGTGATCCGGCGCAAGCCGCTGATGGAGATTGGCGGGGTCGCAGTAGAAACCGTGACCGAAGATGCCCACACCGCGCTCAAACTCAATCGCGCCGGCTACAACACGGCGTATCTGGCCATTCCCCAGGCGGCCGGCCTGGCGACGGAAAGTCTGTCGAGCCACATCAGCCAGCGCATTCGCTGGGCCCGGGGCATGGCGCAGATTTTCCGCACCGACAATCCGTTGTTCGGCAAGGGGCTGAACCTGGGGCAGCGCTTGTGCTACCTCAACGCGATGCTGCACTTCTTCTATGGTTTGCCGCGCCTGGTATTTCTGACGGCGCCGCTGGCCTTCCTGTTTTTCGACGCGCAGATTTTCCACGCTGCGGGGTTGATGATCATGGCCTATGCATTGCCCCATATCTTCCATGCCAGCCTGACCAACTCCACCATTCAGGGGCGCTTCCGCCACTCGTTCTGGAACGAGGTCTACGAGACCGTACTGGCCTGGTACATCATGGGGCCGGTGCTGGTGGCGCTGGTCGATCCCAAGCATGGTGGTTTCAACGTGACCGACAAGGGCGGGATCATCGATGAGAAATTCTTCGACTGGAAACTCGCCCGTCCCTACATCGTGCTGTTGACCCTCAACCTCGCGGGCATGGCCTATGGGATCGCGCGGCTGGCAATGGGTGAGGAGGGCGCCACAACCACGGTGCTGATCAACCTGATGTGGACGCTCTACAACGTCATCATCACCAGTGCTGCAGTGGCAGTGGCCAGCGAAACCCGACAGGTACGTGCTGAGCCGCGGGTAGCAGCCAAATTGCCTGTGCGCCTGACCTGTGCCGATGGCCGCGTGATAGAGGGTGTAACCCAGGACTTTTCGCAAAAAGGCATGGGTTTGATTTTGCCGGAAGGCGTCAGCTTGCCTCAGGGTGAGCAGGTACAGATTTCCCTGTTTCGCAATCAACACTCGAGTGTGTTCCCGGCAGTGGTCGTGTTCAGTCGCGGCGAGTTGGCGGGCGTGCAGTTTGATGCCCTGACCTTGCGTCAGCAGAGTGACCTGGTGCGCCTTACATTCTCCCGCGCCGACACCTGGGCTTCGACCTGGGGCAGCGGGCAGGTCGATACCCCGCTTGTCGCCTTGCGTGAGGTCGGTCGTATCGGCCTGCGCGGTATCCACGAACTTTTCAAAGCCTCGGCCATGGAAGTGCGCAGCTTGCTGCGCCGTCGCCGCGTCACCCCTTCCACGCTAGACAATGTCCTGGACAAGTGATGAATTCAACGTCTTCAGCCTTCGCCGCCTTGCGCGATCTGCGCCGCGCGCTGGCCCGCCTGACGTGCGCCTTGCTGGCTTTCAGCGCGGGCGCTGCCAGTGCCCAAACCCTGCCTGCGGCCACGGCGCCCGGAGCGAAAAGCTACACCGTTACCCTCAAGCAATTGGGCCGCAATTATCCGATGAACCTGCGTGGAGTGGAGGCGACAGACAGCGTCAGCTTCGATGTGCGGGCCGACTCGATCGTCACCGGCGCCAGGCTGAACCTGCAGTACTCCTACTCCCCGGCGCTGCTGGCGGAGCTGTCGCAAATCAACGTGCTGGTCAACGATGAAGTGGCCGCAAGCCTGCCATTGCCCAAGGACAAGGCCGGGCAACTGCAACAACAGGTTGTAGAGATCCCGGCCCATCTGATTACCGAGTTCAACCGCCTGAGCCTGCAATTTATCGGGCACTACACCATGAGCTGCGAGGACCCCCAGCACTCCAGCCTGTGGGCCAAGATCAGCAATGCCTCGGAGTTGGGCATCGACGTATCGCCGCTGGCCTTGCCTGACGACCTGTCGATTATTCCGCTGCCGTTTTTTGATCGTCGCGACGCCCGTCCCCTGGACTTGCCGTTCGTGTTCGCCGCTGCGCCCGACAATGCCACGCTGGAAGCCGCCGGAGCCCTGTCGTCGTGGTTGGGTGCCCAGGCCAGCTATCGTGGTGCGCGGTTCTCATCGGGTTACAACCGGATTCCGGCCAGCGGCAATGCCGTGGTGCTGGTCAGTGGCCCGGATGCCCTTCAGATCGACAGCCTGAGCCTGCCGCCCGCCAAGGGCCCGACCCTGACCGTGATGACCAACCCCAACGACGCCAATGGCAAGTTGCTGGTCGTCAGCGGTCGCGACGGAGCTGAGCTCAAGCGCGCTGCAACGGCGCTGGTGCTGGGCAATCAGGCCTTGTCGGGCAATAGCGTTGTCATCGACCGCCTGGATGTGGTGCAGCCACGCAAACCCTATGACGCACCGAACTGGTTGCCCAGTGATCGCCCGGTAAAACTGGGTGAGTTGTTGCCAGCCAAGGAACTGGCGGTGTCCGGCTACAACCCGGGCGACATTACCGTGCCGCTCAACTTTGCCCCGGACCTGTTTACCTGGCGCGAAGGCGGTGCGCCGTTGAACCTCAAGTACCGTTACACGCCTCAAGAGAAGTCCAACAATTCATCGTTCATCATCAGTTTCAACGATGCGCTGATTCAGTCGCAGAACCTGCCGTCCCAGGACAAACTTCCGAGCGGCGTACTCAGCGCGCTGAAGTCCGACGACAGCCTTGGCCGCGAAACCACCGTGATGCTGGCGTTGAACTCGACTGCCCTGCAGTCACGCCTGCAGCTGCGATACATGTTCGATTACATCAAGCAGGGGGAATGTAACGACATCATCATCGACAACATGCGTGGGGCCATTGACCCCGAGTCGACCATCGATGTGAGCGGCTACGACCACTTTATCGCCATGCCCAACCTTGGCGTGTTCAAGGATGCCGGATTCCCGTTCACCCGCCTGGCCGACTTGTCGCAAACAGCCGTGGTGTTGCCGGATAACGCAGGCACCGCGGACCTGGATGCCTACCTGACGGTACTTGGTCGTTTCGGCAGCTCCACGGGTTACCCGGCCACCGGCGTACAGGTGATCCAGGCCGCGCAGGTTGGGAGCGCTGCGGACAAGGACTTGCTGGTGCTGGCATCCGGTGCCAATCAGCCGTTGCTGACGCAATGGGCTGATCGTCTGCCCGCTGCCGATGGCGAAGGACTGCAGAGTTTTCATCTGTCCGACCTGCCAATGCGGGTACGTGACTGGTTCAGCCCCGACCCTGAAGCCAATCTGCGCAGAACCCGGCTGGCGATGGCATTTTCCGGTGGTGCGCGCAGTACCTACCTCACCGGATTCGAGTCACCGCTCAAAAACGGTCGCAGTGTCGTGGTGATCGCCAGTGGTCAGCCCCAGGGCCTGGCCGACGCGACCAATGCCCTGATCGGGGGTGAGGATTACACCCAGTCGATCCAGGGCAGCCTGGTGGTGGTACGCGGTAAAAATATCGAGCCACTGGTTGCGGACGAGCAGTACTACGTCGGTAGCCTGGGCCCGATCAAATACCTGCAATGGCTGATGTCGCGTCACGTGGTACTGGCGCTGATACTGACCGGCCTGGGTGTGATCCTGCTCAGTGGTCTGGCCTATCTGGCATTGCGGGCGCGTGCCAACAAGCGTCTGGGTGGCTGACGGGGCATGAGTTTCTTCGCGATCTTTCGCAATAAAACCTCAACGAGGCGCCTGCATACGGCGCTTCGTTTGCTCGCCTGTGCTTTCGTAACGTTCACGCTGACGCCTGCGGTGGCTCAAGACGAGGCGTGCAAAAATGCTCAGTGGCCGCTTTGGCAAACCTATGCCTCGCATTTTGTGCAGGCTGACGGCCGGATGCTGGAGTCCAGTGCTCAGGTCAATCAAAGCTCTTCCGAAGGCCAATCCTACGGGATGCTTTTCGCACTGATAGGCAACGATCAGGCGCGCTTTGAAAAGCTGTGGCAATGGACCTTGGCCAACATGGCGGGAGCCGATGTGAGCAAGCGTCTGCCGGGCTGGCTGTGGGGGCAGGGCAAGGACGGCACATGGCAATTGCAGGACGCGAACTCGGCGTCCGATTCGGATTTGTGGATCGCTTATTCGCTGCTGGAGGCTGCGCGTTTGTGGCAGCGGCCGGACTATCATGAAGCTGCGTTGCAGCTGCTTGCAAACATAGAAACCCAACTGATAGTGAGCTTGCCCGGTTTGGGCAAAATGGTGTTGCCGGGGCCACAGGGTTTCGTGCAGCCCGATCACCTGTGGCGGTTGAATCCCAGCTACCTGCCATTGCCGCTGCTGCGTCGACTGGCCAAGGAGTCACCGGCCGGACCTTGGAAAGAAATAGCCGAAAACACGGTGAAAATGATCAAGGCTTCCAGCCCCAAAGGCTATGTGGCCGACTGGGTTGGTTACCGTGCCACCGGGCCGAAAGCCGGTTTGTTCGTGGTTGATCCGATCACAGGCGAGCAGGGCAGTTATGACGCGATTCGCGTGTACCTGTGGGCTGGCATGACGCCCAAGTCCGATCCACTGGCAGCCCCCTTGCTGGCGATGCTGGACGGTATGTCAAACAGCACTGCGTCCACCGGTATTCCACCGGAAAAAGTCCAGGTCATCAGCGGTGCACTCGAGGGTCAGGGGCCGTTCGGGTTCTCGGCTGCGCTGATCCCGTACTTCCAGACCAAAGGCCAGCCCTGGCTGGCACAGGCCCAGCAACGTCGAACCGTACAAGCGTTGGACAAGGCACTGGCCACTGTCGGCGGCGAGCGTACCGAACCGTTGTATTACAACCTCATGCTCAGCTTGTTCGCACTCGGCTGGGCTGAAAATCGTTTTCAGTTTCGTGATGACGGAACACTCAAATTGTCTTGGGAGACGTCATGCGTCCGCACCGCCACTCGCTAGCCATAGGTTTTTTAACCGCCATGATCAGCACTGCCGTCCACGCCGACACACGGGACGTGCAATCGCAGTTGGTCGAGCAGGGCCAGTACTGGCAGGGCCGTGACAATTCACAACGAGCTGCTGAAGCTTGGGAAAAAGTGTTGCGTCTGGACCCCAATCAAGTCGACGCCCTTTACGGTATGGGCCTTGCCAGCATCAAGCAGAAAAAGTCCGCGCAAGCCAGGCAATACCTGGAACGCCTGCAGGCTTTGTCGCCCCGCCCTTGGTTGGCTGCGCAGCTGGAGCAGGACCTGGCCCTTACCGAGCCGCAGAACATCGCGCTTCAAGCCGAGGCTCGCCGTCTGGTCGATAGCGACCAGCGTGACCAGGCGACTCAGGTGTTTCGCAAACTCTTTGCCGGGCGCACACCGTCAGGCACTTTAGGTCGAGAGTATTACAACAACCTTGCATTCAATCCTGCAGGCTGGCCGGAAGCTCGCAAAGGCATGGAGCGTTTGCTGCACGAAACGCCGAATGACTCGATTCTGGCGCTGTTTCTTGCCAAGCAATTGGTTCGTCACGAAGACACTCGCCCCGAAGGTATTCGTGCCCTGGCCAAACTGTCGACGCGGCCCGACATCGGTGGTGACGCTGACGAGAGCTGGCGTCTGGCGCTGGTGTGGTCCGGTCCTCCGAGCGCTGCCCAGGCACCTTTGTTCGAAGCTTTTTTGAAGGCTCATCCGGATGATCAGGAAATACGCGATCTACTGAACAAAGGTAAATCGAAAGCCAGCACTGCTGGCCGGGTAGCGAGCTGGCAACCAGATCCACTGGTAGAACGTGGATTGCAAGCCCTTGAAAAAGGCGATCAGGCAGGTGCCGAGCAAGCGTTCGCCGCACGCCTGAAAAACAAGGCCAATGACCCTGATGCACTGGGGGGGCTTGGTGTTGTGCGCCAACAACAGAATCGTCTGGTTGAGGCTGAGCAGTTGCTCAACCGTGCCATTGGCAATGGGGGCGCGCGATGGAAGCCCGCATTGGACAACGTGCGCTACTGGGCCTTGCTGCAACAGGCGCGCAACCAGGCCAAGGCTCAACCCGACAAGGCCCGGCAGAACATTGCACAGGCCATGCGTCTTAACCCTAAAGGCGTCGAAGCGCGCCTGGCCCTGGCAGATCTCCAGGCCCAGAACGGTCAACTGGATGAAGCCCAGGCCAGTTATCGCCAAGTATTGAGTGTGCAGCGAGATAATGCGCAGGCCGTACAAGGGCTTGTGAATGTGCTGTCGCAATCGGGGCAGGCCGATGAGGCATTGCGCTTGCTCGATACCCTGACTGCAGCCCAGCAGGCCGAAATGGGCGGCGGTGGTCGGCTGCGTGCGCTGCGCTCCACCCAGGCGGCTGCATTGGCCGAACAGCGGGGTGATACCCGTGGTGCGCAACAGGCGTTGGTGCAAGCCGTCAAGGACGACCCGGATAACGTTTGGACCCGTTTTGACCTCTCGCGCCTTTACCTCAAGACCGGCGAGCCACAAAAAGCCCGAGACCTGATCGACAGCTACCTCAAGGCGCATCCGACCGACGTTGACGCGCTTTACACCAGCGCTTTGCTCTCGGTGGAAATGGAGCAGTGGGACGCTGCCCAGGCCGCCATCAGTCGCATTCCTGCGGGCCGCCGCACCGCCGACATGAGCGAGCTGGCCGACCAGATTACCCTGACGGTGCAAGTCAAACTCGCCGCTACCATGGCCAAGCGCGGCCAGCGTCAGGAAGCCCTGGCCCTGCTTGATCGTTTGCAACCGATGGCCAGCCGCAGCCCGGACCGGATGGCGACGCTGGCGTCGGCCTATGTCGACACCGGTGACGCCACACGTGCGTTGACCATGATGCGCGACGTCATTAACCAGACACCGACACCGTCCGCCGACCTGATGTTGCAGTACGCCAATCTGCTGTTGAAGACGGGCAATGATGCTCAGGTCAATTCGATTCTGCGGGGCCTGCAAAATCAGCCAATGAGCCTTGCTACACGCAAGCGCTTCGATGATCTGCTTTACCAGTATCGTATTCGTCAGGCAGACCTGCTGCGTGAAGGCGGTGATCTTGCAGGCGCTTATGACACGTTGGCACCGGCGCTGGCGTTACGCCCCGGGGATGCGGGTGCGGTTTCGGCACTGGCGCGCATGTATGTCAGCAGCGGTGACAATGCCAAGGCATTCGAGCTGTACAAACCCTTGCTGCAGCGTCAGCCAAACGACCCGCAGATCTTGCTCAATGCAGCGGACGCCGCCGTTCTGGCCCGTGATAACGGCTACGCCGAACGTGCGCTGGAGCAGTTCGTGAAGCTGCAAAACTACGACCCGCAGTCCTTGACCGAAGCGGCACGGATCTACCGCAGTATGGGCAAGTCTGCTCAAGCCACCCACCTGTTGCGCAAGGCCGTAGACATCGAGCAGACCGAGAAAAAACGCAGCCTGGCGACGCAGGCTGCCGGTACGGGCGCGGCGCCCAACCCTTTTGCAGGTTTGTCGGGGCCGGGTAATCAGGTTGGCCGCGGGGCGATCGACGGGATTCCTGCTCCGGCGCAAGCCGTGCTGGATTCGGCATCGTATAGCGCAGGCAGCAATTCGTTAATGCCCCAAGACGTCTATCCAGGTCAGCAACAAGCGCGCGTGGCAGCCGCAATCCCGAGCCGTGCGGCCGTGCCCTCCGGGCGATTTGGCAATGCCGGGGCCAATCCTTTCGCGCCGCAAGGCACGGTCAATGTAGCGGTAGATCAGGCCAGTTCTGCCCAGCGGGCACTGGACAGCATCCTTCAGGAACGCAGTGCTTACGTGACTCAGGGTGTGACCGTGCGCACCAATGACAGCGAGCCGGGCCTGGGCAAGATGACCGATATCGAGACGCCGCTGGAGATTAATTTCCCGGCAGGTGACAACCGTCTCGCTGTGCGTGTGACGCCGGTATCCCTGAACGCAGGACGGGTGGGTGTGTATGCCGCTGAACGCTTCGGCAGTGGCAACGCGTCAACCGAAGGTATTGGTGCCCAGCGTGAAAGTGGTGTGGGTGTGAGCGTTGGCTTCGCTCGTCCGGATGAAGGCATCAAGGCTGACATCGGCACTACGCCAATCGGCTTTCAATACAGCACCGTCGCCGGTGGTGTGAGTGTGGATCGCCCGCTCGCCAGCAATTCCAATGTGCGCTATGGCGTCAACGTCTCGCGCCGTCCGGTAATCGACAGCGTGACGTCGTTCGCCGGTACTACCGATGAACGTAGCGGGCAGTCGTGGGGCGGTGTGACGGCTAACGGCGGTCGTGGCCAACTGAGCTACGACGACCAGGCGATTGGCGCCTATGGCTACGGCGCGTGGCACAAGCTGTTGGGCCATAACGTAGAGTCCAACAGCCGTGCCGAACTGGGCGCCGGTGTTTACTGGTATCTGCAAAATGATGAAGACAGCAAGCTGACCCTCGGCCTGAGCGCCACGGGCATGAGCTTCGACAATAACCAGAACTTCTTTACCTACGGTCACGGCGGCTATTTCAGCCCGCAAAGCTACTTTGCCCTTGGGGTGCCGGTGGCCTGGTCGCAGCGCACCGAGCGCCTCAGCTATCAGGTCAAGGGCTCGGTGGGTGTCCAGTACTCCCATCAGGCGGGTGCGGACTACTTCCCTGGCGACAGCACGCTGCAAGCTGAAAACGACCAGCGCTACTCCAGCGAGAGCAAGGCTGGGGTTGGTTACAGCCTTTCCGTAGCCGGTGAGTACAAGTTTGGTTCAAACTTTTTTCTGGGGGCCAATCTTGGTCTGGACAATGCCCAGGACTACCAGCAAGTCACGGGTGCCATGTACTTGCGTTACATGTTTGAGGACATGAACGGCCCGATGGC
Source organism: Pseudomonas sp. MF06569 (assembly GCF_059862735.1). Taxonomy (NCBI): domain Bacteria; kingdom Pseudomonadati; phylum Pseudomonadota; class Gammaproteobacteria; order Pseudomonadales; family Pseudomonadaceae; genus Pseudomonas; species Pseudomonas sp. MF06569. The sequence goes on from NZ_JCBCUZ010000015.1 coordinate 12,894, forward strand.
GCTGCCGGTCAGCCCCTACAGTTCCCCTTATTCCAATTGATGTCCTGGAGACTTTAAATGCCTTCATCCGTTCTAGCCGGTATGACCCTTCTTGTTCTTGGGGAGAGTCACATGAGCCTGGCCAATCACCTGATGGAACCACTACACGCCAACTTGACCCAGCAAGGTGCGAATGTGCATTCGATTGGCGCGTGCGGGGCCAGCGCTGGCGATTGGCTTATCACCAAAAAAGTCGATTGTGGGGCTGAAGAAAAAGGCAGCGGCAAGATTGTGATCAAGGGGCGTGATGCGACTACAACCCCAATCAAGGACTTGATTGCCGCCGACAAGCCGGACCTGGTGGTGCTTGTGATTGCCGACACCATGGCCTCGTACGACAAGCCGGTATTTCCCAAGGCCTGGGCGTGGCAGAACGTGTCTGCACTGGCCAAGGAAATCACCGCCAACGGTGCCAAATGCGCATGGGTAGGCCCGGCGTGGGGCAAAGAAGGCGGCATGTACAAGAAAAACGATGCGCGCACCAAACTGATATCCGCGTTTTTGGCAACCAACGTCGCGCCTTGTACCTACATTGATTCCCTGGAGTTCTCCAAGCCCGGGCAGTGGGTGACCACTGACGGCCAGCATTTTACTGTTGCGGGCTACAAGTCCTGGGCCAATGCCATCGGCAATGCGTTGGGCAAACTGCCGCCTGAAGCGGTCAGCGCCAAGGGAGAGAAGAAGTGATTCGTCCACTGACGGGTGCGATGACACTGTTATGTAGCATGTGCACCCTGGCTGCCGATTTTGCCCTGTATCCCACCGGCCCCAGCCAGGACGCAGCCTTCATCCGCTTCGTCAACGCCACCACGGCGCCCCTGGACGTCATCGGCCAGGCAGGACAGCCGCCGTTGCGCCTTGAAGTGGCGCAACCGGCGTCGCTATTGTTCCCGGTGGACTCGACCAGTCCGGTCAAGGGTTCTCTGGTCAGTGGCGGGCATCAGCTGGCGCTGGATCTCAAGGTCGAGCCCGGGGAGTTCGCGACGATTGTTGTCGTGTCGCAGGGTGCGGGTATCGAGCAAGTCGCCGTGCGTGAGACACCTGACGATTTCAACGGCCTCAAGGCTTCGCTGGCGTTCGTTAACGTCGATAAATCCTGCAGCGATGCCAGTCTGCGTCCTGCCGGGCGCAGCGCCGATCTGTTCAAGGCGGTGCCCGTCGCCAGCCTGCAACGGCGCTCGATCAATCCGGTGAACCTTTCGGTGCAACTGGTGTGCGCCAACGCCAATGTGGGGGCTGCGCTGGATTTGGGCATGCTCAAGGCGGGGGAACGCTACAGCGTGCTGCTGGTGCCTTCTGCCAGCGGGCCACGTCTTTTGAGCGCAACGGACACTCTGTCCCACTGATCGGATTCTGCCGCTGCCATGGTCTTCGCCTCACTCGAGTTCCTGACGCTGTTTCTGCCAGCCTTCATGCTGATTTACGCCCTGGGCAAGCCCCAGTGGCGTAACGTCATTTTGTTGATCGGCAGCTGGTTGTTCTATGGCTGGCTGAACCCGATGTTCCTCGCGTTGCACGTGGCGTTGACCATCGTTGCCTGGGTCGGCGGGCTGCTGATTGATCGCTCCCGCGAAGACTCAAAGGGCAGGGTGCGGCTGTTGATTGCGTTGATCGTGTTCAACACCGCAGTGCTGTGCTGGTACAAGTACGCCAATATCCTGGCTGCAACCTGGATGGAATGGATTACCTGGCCGGGCGCGATGCCGCTGGAGTGGCAGCGGGTGGCGCTGCCGGCAGGGCTGTCGTTTATCGTGCTGCAGGCCATTTCCTATCTGGTGGATGTGCACCGCCATACGGTGCCGGTGGAGCGCAGCTTCATCAACTACGCCACCTACATTTCGATGTTCGGTCACTCCATAGCAGGTCCGATCATTCGCTATGACTGGGTGCGTCGTGAGCTGACCCGACGCTATTTCGACTGGCAGAATTTTTCTCTGGGCGCACGCCGTTTCATGGTTGGCATGTGCATGAAAGTGCTGGTGGCAGACACTCTGTCGCCATTGGTGGATGTGGCGTTCCATCTGGATAATCCGTCCTTTGTCGACGCCTGGATCGGTTGCCTGGCCTACTCGTTGCAACTGTTTTTCGATTTCGCGGGCTACAGCGCCATGGCCATCGGTCTCGGCCTGATGCTGGGCTTTCACTTTCCGGAAAACTTCAACCAGCCTTACCTGGCCAGCAGCATTCAGGATTTCTGGCGGCGCTGGCACATGTCCTTGTCCAGCTGGTTGCGCGACTACCTGTATATCGCCCTGGGCGGTAACCGTAACGGGGCCTGGAAGACCTATCGCAACCTGTTCCTGACCATGGCCATTGCCGGACTTTGGCATGGCGGCGATAGCTGGAATTACCTGCTGTGGGGGGCCGCTCACGGGGTGGCGCTGTGTGTGGACCGGTTGTGGTCGCGATCGAACCTGCCGAGTATCCCTCCACTGTTCTCCCATACCCTGACACTGATGTTTGTGTTCATGGCCTGGACCCTGTTCCGTGCGCCGGATTTTGCATCGGCCCTGACTATGTATGCCGGCCAGTTCGGTTTGCACGGGTTTGCCTTGGGCGACGCGTTGGCCGTGACGCTGCGCTCGGCTCACGGCCTGGCGGCGCTGCTCGGCGTGGCATGCATTATCGCGCCGCTGTTCAAGGACCGTGTTGAGCAGCGTTTTGGTACTCAAGTGTGGTTTGTTCCTATAGCGGCCCTGTGGCCGGTGGCGGGTTTTCTGCTCTCGTTCGCGTTGATCGCGAGCCGCGAGGCGGTGCCCTTCCTCTACTTCCAGTTCTGATGGCCGCGCCCATGTCTTCTTCAACGCCCCAACCGGTTGTACCGACTGAACTCACCGCCCGTGTCAGCAGGTTGGGCGGCGTTGTGTTTGTCGTATTTCTGGCCGTCAGCTTTGCCTCGTCGCTCTGGCTGTTGATCAGCGGCAAGGTCCAGATGCTGCCCCCCGACCTGACCCGCGACGGGGTGCTGCATGGCGAGGTCACCCACAAGATCGCCAAGCAGTTGTCAGAAGCTGGGGTGCCGCGAAAAGCGGCAGATCTGGAACGCGGCGCGAGCTGGCTGATGCTGCACGACACCGGCGCACGGGTCCGTCCGGGATGTGATGGCTGGTTGTTCTTGACCGATGAAATGCGCATCAACCGTCATGCTCAGGCCAATGCACAGATCAAGGCGGCGGCGGTGCGTGATATCCAGCAGCAACTGTCGTTGCGAGGCATCCGCTTGCTGGTGGCCGTGGTGCCGGACAAGAGCCGTATTGCCAGCGGGCAGCTGTGCGATTTGCGTCGTCCGGTGCAGTTGCACAATCGCGCAGTGGCCTGGGTTGAAGCGCTGAACAAGGCAGGGGTAAGTGCTTTGGATCTGGCGCCAGCCCTGCAATCACTGGGCAGCGAAGCTTACCTGCGCACCGACACCCACTGGAGCGAAGCAGGCGCCTCGGCGGCGGCCAAGGCCATTGCTGTGCGGGTACAGGCGATGGGGATCACTGCCACACCCCACAAGGATTATGAAACGGCACTGCAAGACCCGGCGCGTCGCCCGGGAGATCTGGTGCGCCTGGCCGGTCTTGAATGGTTGCCAGCAGGTTTGCAACCCGCAGCCGAGTCTGTGGCGGCGAGCCGGTTCAGTGAGAAAGCCGGGGAATCGCAGGGTGATGCAGACAGCCTGGATGACCTGTTTGGCGACGATAACCTGCCGAACGTGGCACTGATTGGCACTTCGTTTTCTCGCAACTCCAATTTCGCCGGGTTTATGCAACAGGCCCTGGGTGCGCCGATTGGTGACTTTGCCAAGGATGGAGGCGAGTTTTCCGGTGGTGCCAACAATTACTTCAATAACCCGGCATTCAAACAGACGCCCCCTGCGCTTGTGATCTGGGAAATCCCCGAACGTGATTTGCAAACGCCTTACAGCGACGTGATCAGGCTGTTGTAAATCGCCGGTCTGTAGTCGCTGACGAGCCGTGCGAGGCTGCGTCAGGTTTGGTGCGCCACTGCGACGCAGCAGTCGTAAAGTCAGCCTCCTCGGTTTTTCAGGCACACCGCGTGTTCCGGTTTTGCGACCGCTTCGCGATCGATCGCAGCCTCGTTCTGCTCTTCAGCGACTTGTATGTTGGCGCTAAACCGTTTTTCGTAGGGATCTGTGACGTCTGCGATGCATTGTGCTTTCGCTGGAGCCACACGTATGTCCAGACGACGCGAATGCCCATCACAGAAGGCCGAACGCAGGTGCTGTTATGGGGGTGGCGCGGCAGGACGCCGCGCCAGCCGCGATGGGCCATGGATGGCCCCTCGCGGCGTGCCTCCATGACAGTGCCGGAGTGAGGGAACCACCGAGCCTGGGCGAGGCGGCCGTATGGTAGGGCAAGCCTTTTTGGTTACTTTTTCGGCGTCTGGAAAAAGTGACCCGCCGTAAGGGCGGAACCCGTAGAGAACCGTGACACATCGAATGGATATGTACTCGGCATAGGTGCGGGTGCTTCGCAAAACAACTGGCACACGGGGTACATATCCGGCATCCGCAGTTAACTGAAATGATGGTTTCGCTCTTACAGCGAGTCACTTTGCAAAAGCGGTAAAGTAACCAAAGCGCTTTCGCCCCTGCGTACGGCCTTCGCTTCGCTCAGGTTCCCTCGTTCCGGTCCCGCTCCGTGGGCCCGCCGTGATGGGCCATCCTTGGCCCAACACGGCTCTCCCGGCATCCATGCCGGGATGCCCACTGCGCAGAACCTCCTCTCGGCCTCCCGAAGGGGCGGGCAGATCAAAAGCACTGCGCCTCGAGGCGGCCGACCGGCCGACCTGTTTGGTGTAAGTGTGCGCTGTTCAATCTGTAGCCGCTGACGAGCCGTGCGAGGCTGCGTTCGGTTTGGTGCGCCACTGCGAAGCAGCAGCCGTAAAACCGGACACAGCGGACGTTCAGATAAATCCCGGACTCAGGTTTTACGGTCGCTTCGCAACCGGACGCAGCCTCGCACGGCTCGTCAGCGGCTACAGGAGCGAGCCTGCTCGCGAACGACCTTCGCGAGCAGGCTCGCTCCCACAGGGAGGGATGACTGGCAACAGAGTATCTACAAGTCGCGGGTGCCCATGGGGCCGAGAATCTGCTTGCGGCAAACCTCGAGAATTTCATCTGCCAGCGCGCTGTTATCAGGGCAGGCCCGGGACAGCACGATCGCACCAATGGCATGGGCCATGGTGTCTATTATCCTGGCCCGCATGTCCTGTGGCTCAACGCCGGCGAACGTGGCACCTGAGCGCTCAACGGCGGCCAGCATGTTTTCGAGCCCTTGGGCAAAGGTGGCCTTGACCTCTTCAGGCTGTCGCGCTGCGTCCCCGCACAAGGCCGCCAGGGTGCAACCCTCTCCCGGCGCATCACGGTGCTGGCGGGAGAGGTACTGGTCAAAGAACCCGGCAATATCGTGCTCTGCGCTTTTTTCCAGCGAGCTTGCCAGTCCGCACGCGGCAGCTTCGGCCATCAGGTCAGCCTTTGAGCCAAAGTGCTTGTAGAACCCGCCGTGGGTGAAGCCGGCCGCGGCCATGAGATCCGCCACCCCCACACCGTCATAGCCACGCTCGCGAAACAGCCTGGAAGCCGTCTCGACGATGTGTGCCCGGTTCGCCTGCGCCTGTGCTTTTGTGACCCTCATCGCCTTATGCCTCGTTCAAACCACTGACAATCAAGCGCCCACTATACATGGATGTCGATCATCATCAAAATAGTTGACGATTTAGATTATGATCATCATCATAAAGCCTCTTCGATCGACAGGCCGCATCCCGCGGCTGGATTTATTCTTGAGAGAGAGCCTCCATGACTACTCATTCCTCAGTTCTTATCACGGGCGCTTCCAGCGGCATCGGGGCGACCTATGCCGAGCGCTTTGCACGCCGTGGCCACGATCTGGTGCTGGTTGCCCGCGACAAGGCGCGACTGGAAGCCCTGGCGACACACTTGCGCCAGCAATACCGTGTTGCCGTCGATGTGTTGCAGGCAGACCTGACCCAATCCAGTGATCTGGAGGTGGTTGAAGCGCGGCTGCGTGACGACTCCAGCATAAGCATCCTGATCAACAATGCGGGCATTGCCCAGTCGGGCGGTTTTCTGGAGCAGACAGCGCAGAGCCTCACGACGATTATTGCGCTCAACACCGTTGCGCTGACGCGACTGGCCAGCGCGATTGCGCCACGGCTGGTGCAGGCCGGTGAGGGGGCGATCGTCAATATAGGTTCGGTCGTAGGCCTGGCGCCGGAGTTCGGCCAGTCGGTCTACGCTGCAACCAAGGCGTTTGTGCAGCTGCTGTCACAAGGGCTGAGTCACGAGTTGTCGCCCAAGGGGGTTTATGTCCAGGCGGTTTTGCCTGCCGCAACCCGCACCGAAATCTGGGAGCGCGCAGGTATCGATATCAACGTCCTGCCTGAGGTGATGGAGGTGGGTGAGTTGGTCGATGCCGCGCTGGTCGGTTTCGACCGCCGTGAGCGAGTGACCATTCCGCCTTTGCATGACACTGCCCGTTGGGATGCGCTGGATGGCGCCCGTCAGGCGCTGCTGGGGGATCTGCGGATGGCCCATGCTGCCGATCGCTATAAAAACTGATTGATGCGGGGTTGCCGCACCGGGGGCAGTTGCCGCTCGGTGCCTCAACCCGGAGCCGCCTGCTATGAAAGCTTTTTTTATCGATGGATATGGCAAGGACACTGGACGGATAGGGCACTTGCCCGACCCTGAAGTTGGACCCGACGACGTGCTGGTCAAGGTGCATGCCGCCAGCGTCAATCTGCTGGACTCCAAAATCCGCAAGGGCGAGTTCAAACTGATCCTGCCCTATCGGTTCCCGCTGGTTCTGGGCAACGATCTGGCGGGCGTAGTGCTGCGTGTGGGCGACAATGTGCGCCAGTTCAAGCCGGGAGACGAGGTCTATGGGCGTCCTCGCGAGGAGAGCATGGGGACTTTCGCTGAGCTTATTGCGGTGTCCCAGGATGCGCTTGCGCTTAAACCCGTCAACCTCGACATGGCGCAGGCAGCGTCCATCCCTTTGGTCGCGCTGACGGCCTGGCAGGTGCTGGTAGAAACCGCGCAACTGAAAAAAGGGCAGAAGGTGCTCATTCATGCAGGTTCCGGCGGGGTGGGCAGTATTGCCATTCAGTTGGCCAGGCACTTGGGCGCTTTCGTGGCCACGACCACCAGCACCCGCAACGTTGAATGGGTGAAGGCCCTCGGGGCCGATGTCGTGATCGACTACAAGCAGCAGCACTTCGACACGTTGCTGCACGACTACGACGTGGTGCTGAACAGCCTTGACGCGGGCACCCTCGAAAAATCCCTCAAGGTGCTGAAACCGGGAGGCAGGCTGATTTCGATCTCCGGCCCACCTACCGCGCAGTTTGCCAAGGCTCAGGGGCTGAACTGGGGGTTGCAGCAGGTCATGGGCCTTCTGAGCTATGGCATCCGCCGCAAAGCACGCAAGCAGGGTGTGAGTTATTCATTTGTTTTCATGCGGGCCAATGGCGAGCAGTTGCGTGAAATCAGCGCGCTGATTGAGTCTGGTGTGATCAAACCAGTGGTTGACCGGATGTTTGAGTTCAGCGACACAGCGCAAGCGATGAGTTATGTCGAGCAAGGCCGGGCCAAAGGCAAGGTTGTCATTCGTGTGGCCTAGCTTCAAGTGCTAGTCTGGCAGGCAGACAAAGGCCGTGAAATCCATCGTGGCCCATGATCTTCCCGGTCCCGATACCATGCCCGCAAGCAATCAGGTCAGTACCCTTGCCGTCGATCCAGGCTGCGCAACTCCGAAATTCTGGAGGGATGCGCAGTTGCCTTTTATCGAGGCGCGCTCAATCGCCGATGGCCGCAAGGTCTGCTATGCGCGGCACTCTCACGAGATATTTTCAATCGGTGCGATCACTTCAGGTTGCTGCAATTACCTGCATGAAAAAACCTCCCACACCATTAGCGCAGGTACGGTGGTGCTGATGAATCCGGGGGATGTTCATGCCTGTAATCCGGTCGAGGATCAGCTGTGGTCATACGTGATGTTGTATGTCGATGCCCACTGGCTGGCAGGTATTCAGCACGGTTTTGAGGCGGATGCCAGCGGGGTGTTTCATCCCGTCGCGGCCACTCACACCCAATCCCCAGCATTGTTCAACGGTCTGACCGCCCTCTATGCGCAACTGGTCGACCCTCGGCTAGAGGTGCTGGCCAAGCATGAGGCGGCGATCCTGTTTTTTTCATCGATGCAGCAAGAGCTGGGCAGTTCGGTGGCGCTGCGCAAGAGCGCCAATGTGCGGGTGGAGCGTGCCGCCGACTATATTGATGCGCATTTCCTGCGCACGATTCGACTCCAGGACATCTGTGAAGCCGCCAGCCTGTCAGAGGCTTACCTGATTCGCGCATTCGAGCAGCGTTACCACATGACGCCCCACGCCTATCTGATCAACCGGCGGATTCAACATGCGCAGACGCAGTTGCGCGAAGGTGCGTTGATCGCCGATATCGCTCATCAGACCGGCTTTGCCGATCAGGCGCATTTTCAGCGGGTATTCAAAAAGTACCTCGCCGCCACGCCCGGCCAGTACAAGACTTAAAACCACAGCAAAGAGACCGCACAGCCCGCCAGCATGGCCGCCATGCTGCGGTTGAATAGCCGAATGCGCCTGGCGCTGCGCAGATAACGGCTCAGGAATGCCCCGGTGTAGGCCCAGCAAGCCACGGACGCGTAGCAGACGACAAAGTAGATCAGCGCGAACGACCAGATCAGCACGGCCTCACCGCCGGCGACAAAGGCGCCCATGCCCGCGACAGCAGCCAGCCAGGCCTTGGGGTTGAGCCACTGCATGGCCGCGCCTTTTAAAAATGAGGGGTGTGGCGTGTCACCCTTGAACTCGATCCGGCCGTTATCCATCGCCAGCTTCCAGGCCAGGTAAAGCAGGAAGGCCATACCTGCCCAGCGAATCAGGTCGGTCAGTATCGGCCACTGCTTGAGCACTTCATGCAGGCCGAAACCGGTAAACAGCAGCAGCACGACAAAACCCACCGTTGCGCCCAGCACATGGCGCAGGCTGGGGCCCAGGCCAAACTGCATGCCGGAACTCAGGGCGACGACATTGACCGGTCCGGGTGAGATGGATGCTGCCAGGGCAAACGCCGCCATCGAAATCAACACGCTCATCGTTACTGTGCTCCGTTCAGGGGTGTGCCAGAAGGTTAATGGGCGGGCACTTTGGCGTATTGAACAAAACTCCCCTGTGATGACGTTGGCGGATCCGAGCAGAGCAACCGTCTTGCGCTTGTGAAATTTAACCTGTAATTTTTCATGAAATTAAATTAATAAAATTTCACGGCGGCCCGGGATGAACAAGCAAGAAGAGATGGCCGCGTTGGCGATCCTTATCCACGACCTGCGCAAACACAAGAAATACACCCTCAAGGAACTGGCGGACAAAATCGGCCGCTCGGTGGGTTTTTTGTCCCAGGTCGAACGCGGGATATCGCAGCCGACAGTGGCTGACCTGACAGCGATCAGCGAAACCCTGGGCGTGCCGACTACCTATTTCTACAGCTTGCCAAAACCCAAGCAGTTGCCCTGGGTGACCCGTCCCGATGAGCGCCGCACGTTGTATCTGGGCAACGGAATTACCGACATTCTGGTCTCGCCAAAAATCCGCGCCTCGTTCTCCATGCTCGAGAGTCTGCTGGAAGCTGGCGCCAACAGCGGCGAGCGGCATATGACGGACAGCTCGGAGCAGGGCGGTTACGTGATCGAAGGTCAATTGACCCTGTGGCTGGGCGACGATGATGAGCCCGCCACCCTGTACGCCGGGGACAGTTTTCAGTTCGACAGCCACACGCGCTGTCGCTACGCCAACCTGACATCGCAGCTCACGCGAGTGCTGTGGGTCTACACCTGATAACAATAAAGGAACTCCCATGATGGATGCTGCATGCTCCGATTTGCTGGCCGAAGTGCGTGCCTTTCGCCAGCACAACCCCGAGGTGCGTTATGTCGATCTGATTTCCCTGGATATTCCCGGGCATTTCTACGGCAAGCGCTACCCCATCGACATGCTTGAAAAAGTGGCGGCGGGCAGCGTGCTCAAATTGCCGCAAAACTGCGTGTTACTGGGTGTGCAGGGCGGGCTGTTCAAAATTGGCGACTACTGCTTCAACGACGGCGACCCGGATGCCGTCCGACGCCTGGTGCCAGGCACGCTCAAGCCGGTGACCTGGGAAGGCAAGCCGCTGGGCCAGATGCTGATTACCTCCGATGGCACCGAAAAACCGATTGTCTTCGAGCCCCGGGAAGTCCTCGCCCAAGTGTTGGCCCGACTGGCGCGAAAGGGCATTCACCCGGTGGTGGCGTTCGAGCTGGAGTTTTACCTGTTCGACAAGCAACTGCGTGAGGGGCTGGTGCAGTTTCCTCGTGATCCGTTAAGCGACGATGCCGATGACCAGCCCAATATGCACATCGAGCGCTTGTCGCGCTTTTCTCCAGTGCTTGATGACATGGTCGATGCGGCGCAGGCCCAAGGGATCGACGCAACCGTGATCACGGCCGAACTGGGGCCGGGGCAATTCGAAATCAATTTTGGTCATCTCGACGACGGTCTACGCGCGGCGGACTGGGCGGCCCTGTTTTGTCGCAGCACCCGGGGCGTTGCCCTCAAGCACGGCTATCGCGCCAGCTTTATGGCCAAGCCCTATCTGCAGCATCCTGGCAGCGGCATGCATGTGCATGTCAGCCTGTATGACGCTGACGGCAACAACCTGTTGGCACTCAATCAGCAGCAGCCGCTGCGGCATGCCGTTGCGGGTTGCCTGGCGTTATTGCCCGCGAGCATGCCGATTTTTGCGCCCAACCAGAACGCGTTTCGCCGACTGGGCGGCACGACCAATATCGCGACCCAGGCCAGTTGGGGTTTTGAAGACCGGGATGCCTGCTTGCGGATTCCGGAGTCTGATGCAAAAAACCTGCGGATCGAATATCGCCTTGCGGGCGCCGATGCCAACCCCTATCTGGTGCTGGCGGCGATTCTGGTCGGGTTGGAGCATGGGCTTGAGGCGGGCAAAGAGCCGATTTTGCCGCTTAACGAAGACCGCAACAGCGGTATCGCTTTCCCGCTTGAGATGCTTGAAGCCGTGCGGGGCATGCAGCACCAGCCTCAGTTACGCGAAGGCTTGGGCGGCGAATTTGTCGATGTTTACTGCGAGAACAAGCGTCAGGACCATCTGGCTTTCATGCAGGAAATCAGTGCCCGGGAATATCGCTGGTTTTTGTAAATGCCTTATGGGGTAAAGACTTATTGGCGCCGGCAATGACTGCACCTGACAGCAGATTTTCAGGGGATACCTGCTATACCTACTGGTTAAATCCATGACCGGTTAATCAGGGCAATGAGAAAACAGACTGTCAGATGTGCGTCTGCGGCGTTGCCGCTGGTGTTTTTCCTGCAGATGGCGCAAGGGAGTGAGTCGCCAGCAACCACCAATACCCGTGACTCGGAATGGTTGTTGTTGGCGAGCCCCTTTGTGTGGGCTCCGTCAATGAGCGGGCAAGCGGCGCTTGGCGGGGTCAACACAAAAGTGGATGTACCGTTCTCGGATGTGATGGAAAATTTGAGTTCGGTTTTCATGGGTAATCTGGAACTGACCAATCGCACGCTGGGGTTTTATGTCGATGGCGTGTATGCGAAAACCCACCAGTCCGAGAGGGTGTTCGGGCGCAAGGTAGGTCTGGCAATCGCCCAAAGCACCCTTGCGGTGGGTGCGTATTACCGTGTCTATGAGTATGAGTTTGGCGGCTCCACGATTTTTGGCGAACCTCGCGCCTGGCGCGTCGAGCCCACGGTCGGTGTGCGCTGGACCAAGCTGTCGACAAAACTGAGCGTCGACTCTGTGGGTTTCAGCACCAAGAAAAAAACCGAGTGGACAGACCCGTTCGTGGGCTTGCGCATGCAGGCCGACCTGACGGACCGCTGGCTGCTCTCCGGCGAAGCCGACACCGGCGGGCTGGATACGTCTTCCAAAAAAACCTGGAACGCCCAAGGGTATCTGGGTTACCGGATGTTCCTGGCGGATCACCCCACGATCATCCGTGTCGGTTATCGGGTGCTGGCTCAGGACTATCGAACCACCGACTTTACCGGCAACAAGTTCAAGTACGACGTGACCCAGCGCGGCCCGGTACTTGGCTTGTCCATGCGCTTCTAAACCCTTATTGAGGATTCAAGTGAATGAAGTTGCTCAAACACACCCAACATCTGACGTTGGCACTGGCAGGCTTCATGCTCGCGTTGCCGGTCGCCAATGCCTGCACCCGTCTGGTTTATCTGGGTGACAACGACACGGTGATCACGGCGCGGTCCATGGACTGGAAGACAGACGTGGCAACCAATCTGTGGATCTTCCCCCAGGGTATGCAGCGCACCGGGGAGGCAGGGCCGGGTTCGCTGAAGTGGACGTCCAAATACGGCAGTGTGATTGCCACGGGCTATGACATTTCAACCACTGACGGGGTCAACGAAGCCGGGTTGTCGGCAAACCTGCTGTGGCTGGTGGAGTCTGAATATCCGCCGGTCAATAAAGACAAACCCGGGTTGAGCATTTCTGCCTGGGCCCAGTATGTACTGGACAACTTCAGCACCGTTGCCGAAGCGGTCGATGTACTCAAGACCGAACCCTTCACCGTTGTCACTGCCAATGTGCCGGGTGAAAGTCGTTTGGCAACGCTGCACCTCTCAATGTCCGATGCCTCGGGTGACAGTGCGATCATTGAGTTTATCGATGGCAAGCAAGTGATTCACCACGACCGCAGCTATCAGGTCATGACCAACTCCCCGGCGTTCGATGCGCAGTTGGCAATGAATGCGTATTGGCAATCCATTGGCGGGACGGTGATGCTCCCCGGCACCAATCGTTCTGCAGACCGTTTTGCCCGGGCGTCTTTTTACGTCAATGCGGTGCCAAAGAATCAGGACGCGCGCTTGTCACTGGCCAGCGTATTCAGCGTGATCCGCAACGTTTCAGTACCGTACGGCATTACCACGCCCGGCGAGCCGAACATATCCTCGACCCGCTGGCGCTCCGTGATCGATCACAAGCAGGGGTTGTACTTTTTCGAATCGGCCGTCACCCCGAACACGTTTTGGGTGGACTTGAACAAGGTCGATTTTTCAAAGGCAACGGGCGCCGTCAAAAAGCTGAACCTGGGCCCGGACCAAAGCACCATTTACTCCGGGGAGGTCTCAAGCCGCTTTCAGGTCACTCCGGCGTTCAAGTTTGAGGGGGTTTAATAATGCGCGGCGGCCTGAGGGCAGAAATCACCTGGGTCCGCACTGCCTGATATCGCGGAGCTACGTGTTGTAGTCGCTGACGAGGTACGAGGTACGAGGCTGCGATGGACCGCGAAGTGGTCCCGGCTTTTGAAGGCCCTGCGGTCCTTATCGCAGCCTCGTACCTCGTCAGCGACTACAAATTGATCTTTAGATGAAATTACATTGCCTGACGGACCTGTACGCAGGGCCCCATTACGGGGCCCGCGCAGATCAGCTGGCCAGTGCGTCGCGGCTGTGTTTGCCGTCAAGCAAGCGCTGGATACCCAGCGGGTTGGCATTTTTAAGCGCGTCCGGCAAAAGGCTGTCCGGATAGTTCTGGTAGCACACCGGGCGCAGGAAGCGGTCGATGGCCAGCGTGCCCACCGACGTGCCACGGGCATCGGATGTCGCCGGATAAGGCCCGCCGTGAACCATCGCATCGCACACCTCGACGCCGGTCGGGTAACCGTTGAGCAGTAACCGTCCGGCCTTGTGTTCAAGCACCGGCACGACCTCGGCGAACGCCTGCAAGTCAGCGGGCTCGGCAATCAGCGTGGCGGTCAGTTGGCCATGCAAGCTATGCAATGCCTGCATCAACTGCGCCTTGTCCGCTACTTCGACCACCAGGGTGGTCGGTCCGAAGACCTCTTCCTGCAACACCTCGGCGCCATCGATCAGCAGGCTGGCATTGGCCTGGAACAACTGCGGGCTGGCCTGATTGCCTTGTTGCGGCGCGCCTGCAAGGTGGCGGATACCATCGACCCCTGCCAGGCGCTGGATACCTTTGCTGTAACTGACCAGGCCCCCGGCATTGAGCAGTGTCTGCGGGGCCTGAGCGTTGAAGAACTGGCTGAGTGCCTGGACAAAGGCACTGAACCCGGGTGAGCGGATACCCAGCACCAGGCCCGGGCTGGTGCAGAACTGGCCTGCGCCCAGCATCACCGAACCGCCCAGCTCCCGTGCAATCTGCTCGCCGCGGGCAAGCAGCGCCTGAGGCAAGACCAGCACCGGGTTGATGCTCGACATCTCGGCAAAAACCGGGATCGGCTGGGGTCTTGCTGCGGCCATGTCGCACAGGGCACGGCCTCCGGACAGGGAACCGGTAAAGCCGACAGCGTGAATCGCCGGATGCTTGACCAGCACAGCGCCCACCCCCGCACCGTAGATCATGTTGAACACACCGCCAGGCATGCCGGTGCGCTCGGCGGCGCGCACGATGGCAAGCGCCACCCATTCAGCGGTTGCCATGTGCCCGCTGTGAGCCTTGAACACCACCGGGCAACCGGCCGCGAGTGCCGAAGCGGTATCACCGCCAGCCGTGGAGAAGGCCAGCGGGAAGTTACTGGCCCCGAACACGGCCACCGGCCCTACGCCCATTCGGCACTGACGCAGATCTGCACGGGGCAAAGGCTGGCGATCAGGCAGCGCCTGATCGATGCGCGCGCCGTAAAAATCACCACGGCGCAGCACGTTGGCAAACAGGCGCATTTGCCCGCTGGTGCGCCCACGCTCGCCCTGGATGCGCGCGGCTGGCAAGGCAGTCTCGCGGCAGACAATGGCGATGAAATCGTCGCCCAGCCCGTCAATTTCTTCGGCAATGGCCTCCAGGAACTCGGCCCGTCGGGTGGCGGGCAAGCTGCGAAAAGCTGGAAACGCGGCGCTGGCCGCACTGACAGCGGCATCCACTTCGGATTCGGTGGCCTGGATAAAGTGGTAGGGCAACGCTTCGCCGGTGCTGGCATCCACGCTTTGCAGGTGCACGGTGCCAGCACCGCTGCGGTGTCCGCCAATAAAGTTCTGTCCGGTGATGCGTGTCATATCAATGTCCCTTCAGGCCAGTGCTACAAGATTTTTGTGCCAGCTGCGAATCAGGTATTCGCGCCGCAGGTCTCTCAAAAGGGAACCCTCAGGCTCCTTCAGGCGGCCACTGTAGTTTTTGTCGAAGAGGCTGCCCAATGACGAATGTGGATTGGGCGATAACCATTGCTCATACCTCAGGCTCGCGCGGCCTCCCACATGCCCATGATCTGAGTGATTGCAGCATCCATTACCGAATGGGGCACGCCGTCGCGGGCGAGGGTGGTCAGTCCCAGCAAAAAGCTCTCGAATCCTGTGGCCAGTGCAATCGGGTCGATGTGTGCCGATAGCTCGCCGGTACTGATGCCACGCTCAACGCAGGCAATGAATCCGGCACGGTTACGGGCGCGAGCCTGGGCCAGCGGCGCGCATATGGCCAAGGTCTGAGGTGAGCATGCACTCATCAGACCGAGCGCAACCAGACAACCCCGTGGGTGATCGGTCCCGCACTGCATTTTTGCGGAACTGCGCAACGTTCTTTCGATGGCCTCGCGTGCAGGCAACTGGGGATCGAACAAGCTTTCGGTCACTTTGCCGTGACTGTTCAGATAGCGCTCCATCACCTCTTTGAACAAGGCTTCCTTGGAACCGAAAGCCGCATAGAAACTGGGTGCAGAAATGCCAGAGCCAATATTCGCCTTGAGCTGGCTAAGGGATGTTGAATCGTAGCCGTGCTCCCAGAACAGGTGCATGGCCTGCGTGATAGCCGCGTCCCGGTCAAATGTACGCGGGCGTCCCATCTGTGCCATTTGAGTCTCCTTCGTTACGAGATATAAATACTATTCGATACAAAAGTCGTTGACCAATATTTTTCCCGCCTCTACATTTGTACCTATCGATACATAACTTGGCAGGTCAGAGCACTCATGGCATCAGAGCAAAACACCACTGAACGATTACCCCTGGGCGCGCTGCTGGCGCTCGCCATGACCGGGTTTATCTGCATCGTCACCGAGACATTACCCGCAGGCCTGTTGCCGCAGATAAGCAGTGGACTTGAGGTGTCATCGGCCCTGGCGGGTCAGATGGTTACGGTCTACGCGCTGGGGTCCTTACTGGCTGCGATCCCGCTCACCATTGCGACCCAGGGCTGGCGGCGGCGCAATGTACTGCTGCTGACGATTGTCGGTTTTCTGCTGTTCAATTCGATTACCGCATGGTCTTCACACTATGGCGTGACCCTGATTGCACGCTTTTTTGCCGGCGCATCAGCCGGGTTGGCCTGGAGCCTGCTGGCGGGTTATGCACGGCGCATGGTCGCGCCGGACCTGCAGGGCAGGGCCATGGCGGTGGCAATGGTAGGCACCCCGATCGCGTTGTCACTGGGGGTGCCGCTGGGCACCTGGCTGGGGGCACTGGTGGGTTGGCGCACGGCATTTGGCCTGATGTCGATCCTGACGCTGGTGCTGATTGTCTGGGTGGTGGTCAAAGTGCCAGATTATCCGGGGCAGACCGCCTCGCAACGCATCGGCCTGCGCCGGGTTCTGTTCACGCCGGGGGTGCGTCCGGTGCTCGCTGTGGTGCTGACCTGGATGCTTGCGCACAACATGCTCTACACCTACATCGCTCCTTTCGTGGCATCTGCGGGCCTGGGCAATGAGGTCGACATTGTGTTGCTGGTCTTCGGGCTGGCTGCACTGGTCGGGATCTGGATGACCGGGCGGCTGGTGGACCGGCATTTGCGCAACGCCGTGCTGGCAAGCCTGGCGACGTTTGCCGCGATCTCCCTGCTGTTCGGGCTTTTCTCACAGTCGGTGGTTGTCGTGTACGCCGGTATCTTCGTTTGGGGATTGTCCTTTGGCGGTGCCGCCACTCTGCTTCAAACAGCCTTGGCCGATGCCGCAGGCGAGGGCGCCGATGTGGCGCTGTCGATGAACGTCGTGGTCTGGAACAGCGCCATTGCCGCCGGGGCATTAACCGGTGGTGTATTGCTCGACCAGGTCGGGGTCGGCGTCTTTCCCTGGGTATTGCTGGCGCTGTTGCTGGCGGGGTTATGGATCGTGTTCAGTGCCCGCACCCACGGTTTTCCCAAAGGCCAGCGACAAGCAGGCGCGGTGGTGGTCGGGCATTGACCCCGCCAAGGGTGTTGGCCAGGCAACAGTTGCAACACAGACTGTTGCCCTGGCAACTCCGGATGTTTCTGGTTTTTTGTAAGCAATTGATTTTTATATAGAAAATAGATGGCATGGTTTCTGCTCTCACCCATTTAACGGTCGCTCCTGCTGGCGACCCATTATGAGTAACGAGTGAGAAGTCCATGTCGTACGCCCCTGCCGATGCCCCGTACCCCCTTTCTGTTGCCAATGCCCATGTCATCCGCACGGATGCTGAAGCCATCGACGTCGCCCATAAAGTCGCGGCGTTTCTGCTGGAGGGTGACGCTGAACGTGATCGGCTGCGCCAGGTGCCTGCCGAGGTGGTGGATGTGTTCTCCAACAGTGGCTTGTGGGGCATCACCGTGCCCGGGGAGTACGGCGGTGCGCAGGTGTCATACGCCACGCTGGCCGAAGTGATCACCATTATTTCCGCTGCGGATGCTTCCCTCGGGCAGATCCCGCAGAACCATTACTGCCTGCTCGAAGATATCCGCCTGCAAGGGACGCCAGAACAAAAGGCTTTCTTTTTTGACCTGGCGCTCAAGGGCAATCGTTTTGCCAATGCCATCTCGGAGACCGGCGGCAAGACGGTGCAGGACATCCAGACGCGCTTTGTCCGTGACGGCGATGAGGTGCTTGTCAACGGTCGCAAGGGTTACTGCACCGGCTCTTTGTATGCTCACTGGCTGGGTGTGCTGGCGCTGGATGACGAAGACAGGGCGCATCTGGCCTTTGTGCCGCGCAACAGCCCGGGGCTCACTGTGGTGGATGACTGGTCGAGCATCGGCCAGCGCAACACCGCCAGTGGCACGGTGCTGGTGCAGGATCTGCGGGTGCCCGGGTTCAATGTCTTCAAAACCTACCGCTCCTATGAAAACCCGACCCTGGCCGGTCCCTTTGCCCAGATCACCACGGCCGCCATTGACGCCGGGATTGCCCGTGCGGCGTTGCGCGACACTCTGGTTTTTGTCCGCGAACACGCCAGGCCCTGGATCGACTCGGGGCTGGAAAAGGCCAGTGATGATCCACTGACCATCATCCAGATCGGCCGGCTGAGCATCCAGCTGGATGCCTCTGAAGCCTTGCTCGAACGCGCAGGCAAAGTGATGGACAGCGTACGCGCGGCACCCGATGAAGACGGTGTGGCGCGTGCCTCCGTGGCGGTGGCCAAGGCCAAGGTACTGACCACCGAAATTGCCCTGGAAGCCAGTACCCGCCTGTTTGAACTGGGCGGTACGCGCTCTTCGCTGGCCCGCCATAACCACGACCGTCACTGGCGCAATGCTCGCGTACATACCCTGCATGACCCGGTGCGCTGGAAGTACCACGTGGTGGGTAACTGGCTGCTGAACGGGATCAACCCTCCACGTCACGACTGGTCATGAGCATGGTCGAGCTGCTGGTCAGCCTCAACTGGCCGGAAATCGGCCAGGCCTGCATTGCCACGCTGAGCATGCTTGGCGTGGCGCTGGTTTTTACCGCTCTGCTGGGCATGCCCCTGGGGGTCTTGATGTTCCTGACCGGCAAACAGCAACTTCACGCCAAACCCGGTGTGTACCGGGTGCTGTCGATGCTGGTGAACATGTTCCGCTCCCTGCCGTTCATTATTTTGCTGATTGCGCTGATCCCCCTGACCGCTTTTCTCATGGGCACCTCTTTGGGAGTGAAGGGGGCCATTCCACCGTTGGTGGTGGGTTGCACGCCGTTCTTTGCACGGCTGGTTGAAACCGCCCTGCGCGAGGTCGACCACGGGGTGGTGGAGGCCACCCAGGCAATGGGCGCCAGTACCTGGCAAGTGGTGCGGCACACCTTGTTGCCCGAAGCGCGCGGCGGGCTGATCGCGGCTATCACCGTTACCGCCATTGTTCTGGTCGACTGCACCGCGATGGCGGGGGTGATCGGTGGCGGCGGGCTGGGGGATCTGGCGATTCGTTTCGGCTATCAGCGTTTTCAGACTGACGTGATGGTGATCACTGTGGCGCTGCTGGTCCTGCTGGTTCAGGGCCTGCAAGTCAGCGGTGACCGTCTGGTTCTGCACTACAGCCGTCGCTGAGACGGCCCATTTATATTGTTCGGAGTTCTGCCATGAAAAAGCTTGTTGCCCTTGCGGCTGTTTTTGCTGCCCTCACGGCTCACGCCGGTGAAAAGCTGGTGGTGGGTGCCAGTCCGGTGCCCCACGCCGAGATTCTTGAGTTCGTTAAGCCCGAGCTGGCCAAGCAAGGCGTTGATCTGGATATCAAGGTATTCAGCGACTTTATCCAGCCAAACGTGCAACTGGCCGAGAAGAATATCGACGCCAACTACTACCAGTATCGACCGTTCCTGGATGAGTTCAACAAGACCCGTCACACCGATCTGGTGCCAGTGATTGGTGTGCACATCGAGCCTTTCGGCGCTTATTCGACGAAGATCAAACAGATCTCCGAGTTGAAGGACGGTGCGTCGGTGGCCATCCCCAACGACCCGGTCAATGCGGGCCGTGCCCTGGTGCTGCTGGATGAGGCAGGGCTGATCAAACTCAAGGATCCGGGCAACACCCTGTCGACGACCCGGGATATTGCCGAGAACCCCAAGCACCTGAAAATCCGCGAACTGGAAGGCGCTTTGCTGGCGAGGTCGGTGAATCAGGTTGATCTGGCGTTTGTGTTTGCCAACTACGCCCTGGAAGCGGGCATCGACACCAACAGTGCGTTGATTGTGGAGAAGGGCAAGGATCTGTACGTCGAGTATCTGGTGGCACGCCCGGACAACATTCAAAGCCCGGCCATCCAGAAACTGGCCCGGGCACTGAACTCGCCGCAAGTGCGCGAGTTCATTCTGACCCGTTACAAAGGCCAGATCGTGCCGGGGTTTTGAGGGTTGTCAGCTGATCTGACCGCCGCATTCCCGTACATCGTGGAAGGTGTCCAGCGCCGTGATCACCGCGATGCGCAGCCCCTCGGTCTGGATTGAGAGTGCCATGGATGGCCCGCCGCATTGCTCCGCCTGTTCCGGCAGTGCAGGCACATGGATAAACCCTGCGCGCACCGCAGACCCGGCCAGTGCATGTTGCAGGCAATAGAACACCTGATTGCAGACAAAGGTGCCCGCCGTGTGCGACACCGAAGACGCAATGCCAGCCTCCTTTAACGCCCGAACCATTGCCTTGATGGGCAGGGTGCTGAAGTAGGCGGCCGGGCCGTCCGGTACCACGGGTGTGTCGATTGGCTGCGCGCCCAGGTTATCGGGAATGCGGGCGTCGTTGATGTTGATTGCCACCCGCTCGATGCAGATGTCAGCGCGGCCGGGCCCCAGCCCGACTGCGATCACCAGTTCTGGCTCAAACTCTTCCAGCAACTGGTGCAGCCGTGCGGGTGCCAGAGCAAACGCGCAGGGCAACTGGCGGCCGACGATGCGCACATCGCCATGGGAGGTACCGTCCAGAAGGCGCACGGCCTCCCAGGACGGGTTTACGGTGTCTTGGTCGAACGGTTCGAAGCCGGTCAGCAGTACAGTGCGCATACAGTCCTCACATCAGCACGTAAAGAAGCACGATATTGACCACCAGCATCATCAGCGCGGTGGGCATTTGCGCCTTGATCACGGCGTATTTGTCCGGCAGTTCCAGCAGGGCAACGGGCACGATATTGAAGTTGGCCGCCATCGGCGTCATCAGGGTGCCGCAGTAGCCGGAAAACATGCCGATTGCAGCCATGACCGCCGGGTTTGCATCGTAGATGCCCACCAGTACCGGTACGCCGACACCGCCGGTCATCACCGGGAATGCGGCAAAACCGTTGCCCATGATCACGGTAAACAGCGCCATGCCCAGGACGTAGACCATCACCGCAACCAGGCGATAATCCATGTTGATGTACGCGGTGGTGATATGGGCAACAGCGGTGCCCACACCTGCGTCGTTAAATAGCAGGCCAAGCATGGCCAGCATTTGCGGCAACACCATGGTCCAGCCCAGGGCTTCGGTCAGGCGTCGTGATTCACGCAAGCCTTGCAGCGGAGTGTCGCGGGTCAGGATGCACGCCAGGACCAGTGCCACCATGCAGCCGATGCCCAGTGACACGAACGTGGTGTTTTTTGGGTCGAGCAGCGGCACGCCACCGATCTGGGTGTTTTTCAGCAGGATGGAACCAATCACAGTCACCAGCGGAATCGACAGGGCCGGAATGAACAGTTTGTGGCCCAGGCGCCCGGCACTGGCCCGCGCAGCCTTGATATGCAGCTCGGCGTGAGTGCCACGGCCTACGCCACCGATGCCTGCAATGGCGGCCATGACCAGAACGCCAACGCCGACCACAAACGGTGACAGACGATCGCCAATCAGAAACACCAAGGCGAACAACGCCCAGAACAGACCGCTGGTCCAGCGTTTCGGGTGGGTACGGTCACACACGATCATGCCCGCGGTGATCATCAACAGCACACCGGCCAGCCAGTAGAAGTACTCGATAGAGATAATCATCGTGCCAGCTCCCGGGTTGCGTCAGCTTCTTCGCGGGCAACTTCGTCCATGCTGCGTGACAGCATCAGGTCGAAGCGGTACAGGCGCAGTGCGTGCACGATAAAGGCACAAATGGCGGTCGGGATGCCCCAGAACGCAATGTGCAGCTGCTCGACATCAAGCCCCGAACCCAGCAGGAAGGTGTGCATCAGTGCGATTGCACCAAAGGCGACAAACACGTCTTCGCCAAAGAACAAGCCGATGTTGTCGGTGGCCGCGCACATGGCCAGGACTTTTTGCCGTACCGGGGCAGGCAGCTTGCCGTACTTGTTTTCAGCGGCGCCCTCGGCCATCGGTGCCAGCAGCGGACGGACCATTTGCGGATGCCCGCCCAGACTGGTCAGGCCTACTGCGGCCGTGGTTTCGCGCACAAACAGATACATGATCAGCAGACGCCCGACGGTGGCGCGCTGGAAGCTGGCGATCCAGTTTTGCGCATGCAGGCGCAACCCGTGGCGTTCGAGCAGGCCGATCACGGCCAGAGGCAACAGCAGAATCAATTGCAGGGCACGGGTTTGCAGGAAGCCTTCACCCATTTCGCTGATGATTTTTTCCAGCGGGAAGTTGGCGGCAAGGCCGGTGACGATGGCTGCCGCGCTGACCACCAGCAGTGGATTGAAGCGCAGCACAAAGCCAATGATGATGACGAACACGCCAATCAAGGGCCATAGATTTACGACGGTTTGCATGAGGGGGGAATCCCTTTAGCTGATTGCCGCTGCACCAGGGCAGGCTGGTGAGAGCAAGTCGAAAGCGGTCAGGCACACTTTCGAAAAATCGGTACGCTGCCGGACTCAGCGTGTTTTTTTATTTTTGACGCCCGATGAGCGTCATTGGCCGATATGGTTGGTGGCTTTGGGTTGTGCGTCCAGTCAATAAAAGTTGTCACCACTGAACAAAAAAGTTTTACCAATCACCGACTTAAGCCGACTGGCTTGCGGCTGCGGCAAGGGTTTACAGTACGGCCCTGGTTTTGATTGGGTGAGGCGTCCTAAATGAACATGCGATTTCTTCTGACATTCGTCTGGGTGGCGCGCCTTGGCAGCTTTCGACTCACGGCCGAAAAACTCTCAAGCACCCAGGCGGCCATATCGAGTCGCATTTCAGTCCTCGAAACCGAGCTTGGCGTGCAGTTGTTTCAGCGCGATTCCCGTGGGGTCAATCTGACCCGTGAAGGCCATCAAGTGCTGGGTTACGCCGAGGAAATGCTGGCCACCCAGCAGCGCCTGTTTCAATCCCTGGGGCAGGCAGACAGCTTCGCCGGGCGCTTGCGTATCGGGGTGATGGACACCGTCATCCACAGTTGGCTGGGGGATCTGATCAGCGCGCTGAGCCGCGATTACCCGCAGGTCGAGGTCGAATTGACGGCCGATACGGCGCTGAACCTGAATGAGCAACTGCTCAAGGGGCAGCTGGATCTGATCTTTCAAACAGACCTGCTGCGCGCCGATGGCGTACGCAATGTGAAGTTGGCCAGTTATCCCCTGAGCTGGATCGTTGCCAAGGATGCTGCCCTGGATCGCAACTACGAGAGCCTGGCTGATTTGTGTCAGGAGCGGCTGCTGACCTTCTCTCGCCTGTCACGGCCACATCAGGACATGCTCAATTTTTTGCATCAGCACGACATTGCGGCCCCGCGCATCAGTTGCATCAATTCGGTGGCGGCCATTATCAAGCTGGTGGCCGACGGGTTCGGTATTGGTGCCTTGCCACCGGTGCTGGTCAGCCGCGAGCTGCAAAGCGGCGCGATGATCGCCCTGGGAATCGAAACTGCACCGGGCTTTGCGGTGTACGCCAGCTGGCGGGCAGGGGCGGGGCTGGAATTGAATGAAGCGGTGGTGAGCCTCAGTCAGGCTGTGGTTGCCGAGTATCAACGCAGCGTTGTCCCTGAACACTTTGTTTTACCCGGCATCTGATCCGTATTTTTTTGCGTTATCTGCGACTGTTATGTATGCAGATTGCGGCGCAAAATTCCCGTCAACCTTTCGAGACAGACGAGGACGTGAGTACACAGCAACACTCGCGTGTGGTCGGCTGATGTTCTGCGCCTGTTTTATTACGAACGTTTGACGGGGAATTTCATGAACAAAATGGCATGGTTTTTGGGCGGCTTTTTGGTGCTGACCATCGGTATCGGCATTTTGGCGACAATTCCGCCGGGTTAACCGGCACGCTTCGCCGGCATCAGCGGGCACACCTGTTTTGCCCGCTCGGCCAGGGCACTCCTGAGGTGCTGCAACTGCTCGATGCGTTGATCAATAGCCTGCAACTTCTGGGTAAAAATCTCGGCCAGCACCTGTACCGGCGTCTCTGTCGACGTCCACAGCATGGGCAGGTTTTCGCCGATTTCGGCCAGCGAAAAACCCAGTTGCTGCGCCATCTTGATGTACCCCACCAACTGCACCGTCTCAGGGGCATAGCAGCGATAGCCGTTGGCGCTGCGGGTTGAGCCGATAAGCCCTTTTTCTTCGTAAAAACGCAAGGCGTCCGGGCTGGTTCCGGTCAATCTGGCGACCTGGCCAATTTTCATCGTGTTCCCTCATGAGTGTTGACTCTGGACTTAGGTCCAGGGTTTAGCCTTGCGTTTCCGATAGTGAGGGAACGTAATGATCGACTCAAGAATGAACCTGAAAATTGTCCGCGCCAGTGCCTGGTATGACCTGGTAGTCACCAGCGCCCTGATGACGCCCTGGACGGCTGCAATCGTGCTGTCTCTGCTTGCCAGCCTGTCTGCGCAACTGGGGCTGGAGCGGGGGTTTGCCCCGCTGGATGCCATGCCGATGATGCTGGCCAACCTGCTGGGCAGTGTCGTGGTGGTGTGGTCGTTATGGCGTGTGCGTCATGCCAGCCAGCGGGTAGGCCATTACGATGTAATCGCCAGGGTGCTGTTCGCGGTGTGGCAGGTGTATGCCGTGAGCCAGGGAGCCAGTTATCTGATTCTGGTGGTGACGGCGATGGAGATCGTGTTCGGTATTGCCCAGTTGCTGCCTGTGCGTGAAGCGGGCGATCAACCGCAGCGGGTTGCCTGAATCGCGAGCAAGCCCGCGGCCACAGGTTATTGAACCGAACTTGTGGGAGCGGGCTTGCTCGCGATGTCATTCCCTCAAACCAACAGACTCACCCTCGCACCTGCAGCGCCTGCTCTATATCCGCCAGCAGATCGGCAACATCCTCAAGCCCCACGGCCAGTCGTACCAGCCCCTCGGAAATACCGTGTCGTGCCCGCTCTTCAAGGGTGTAAGTGGAGTGGGTCATGCTCGCGGGATGCTGCGCCAGCGATTCGGCGCCGCCCAGGCTGACTGCACGGCTGAACAGTTGCAGGGCATTCATGAACCGCTGACCTGCGGCCATACCACCTTTGAGTTCAAAGGCAATCATGCCCCCCGGCAGTTTCATTTGCCGGGATGCCAGGGCGTATTGTGGGAAAGAGGGCAGGCCGGGGTAGGCAACCCATTCCACGGCGGGGTGATCCTCCAACATCTGCGCGATGACCTGGGCACTGCTGCAATGGCGCTCCATGCGCAACGCCAGGGTTTTGATGCCGCGCATCAGCAGGTGCGCATCATTGGGCGACAGGACCGCACCCGTCAGGTCCTTCAGTCCCTGCAGGCGAATCCGGTCGGCCAGGTGTTGGCGGGTGACCACCATCCCTGCGGTGATATCGCTGTGCCCGCTCAGGTACTTGGTGGCCGAGTGCACCACTACGTCTGCCCCCATTTCCAGGGGGCGCTGCAAGTACGGGGTGCAGTAGGTGTTGTCGATCACCACGAGCAGGTCGTTGTGTGCATGGGCGATGGTTGAAACCGCAGCGATGTCCACCAGTTGCATGTTCGGGTTGGCCGGGGTTTCAAAGTAGATCATGCGCGTTGCAGGGCTGATGGCCGCTTCGAGGTCGGCCGGGTTGGACATGTCCACGTGCTTGACCACGACCCCGAACTCTCCGATGCCGTGATGCAGCAGCGCAAACGTGCAGCCATACAGCGTGCGGTTGACGATGATTTCATCGCCGGGCCTGAGCAAGGTCCAGAACGTTGCCGCAATCGCCCCCATGCCGGAGCTGAATGCCACGCCCGCTTCGCCGTTTTCCAGCGCCGCCATGCGCGACTCAAGCAGGGCCAGGGTCGGGTTGGAAATACGGGTATAGAAATGCCCGTTCTCTTCACCGGCAAAACAGGCCGCTCCGTATTCCACCGATGCAAAAGCAAAGGTCGACGTCAGGTAAACAGGGGGGATCAGTGCACCGTGGTTCTCCAGTGCGTTGTAGCCGTGGTGGATTGCGCGGGTAGAAAAGCCGAAGTTGTTGTTTTTATCGTTCATGCTGAACTCTCCGATATTTCCTACAATGCTATGCTTTAAATAGACGTGGAAAATTCCAAATTTACCTGCAAATACTGAATGGATTAGAACAAAACCCAGTCAAAGTTATATTTAGAGGCACAACATGCCAACAACTCTGGATCGAACGGATAAAGCCCTTCTCGCTGCACTGCAAGGTAATGCCCGACTCACCGTCGCCGAGTTGGCCGAGAGCGTTTCGCTGACGACGTCGCCCTGTTGGCGTCGGGTAAAAATACTGGAAGAAAGCGGGATTATTACGGGTTATCAGGCTGTTCTTTCGCCCAAGGAACTGGGTTACGGAGTCACGGCTTTTGTCAGCGTGATGATGGAGTCCCATTCACAAGAGGTGGCCAGGAATTTTGAGCAGCGCTTGCTGGAAATCCCTGAAATCATTGCCTGTCACAACGTTTCGGGGCGTTATGACTTTTTGTTGGAAGTTGTGGCCAAAGACCTGGAGTCCTTCGGCGAATTTGCCCGTGAGGTCCTGCAAGCCTTGCCTGCGGTCAAGGAGATTTATTCGAGCTTTTCCTATAAGTCGGTCAAGCCGCGGCGAGTGGTCCCCGTCATTGGTTGAGGACGGTTATTGAGTGTAAAACTGTGAAGTATGCGAACTTTTCATCCGCCATATTATGGAGCTGTAGGTGTGTTCTGAAAAAGGTGTAGCCCTGGTCTTGTGGTAGTTATTTGGCAGGCTGTAAAAGTTTTAAATGGTTCACTTTTAATTTCATTTATTAAGAGTAAGTAGCCATGTTGACCCGTGAAATCATGTTGCAGGTTTTTCCAAAAAGCGCTGCATTTGTTGATGTGTATATGCCTTTTTTACAGGCGATGACTCGCCAGCGGCAGATCAATACTCCCAGGCGCATGGCCGCCTTTTTAGCTCAGGTCGGGCATGAAAGTGCAGGTTTCACCGTCCTTGTCGAAAACCTCAATTACAGCGCTGATGGTCTGGCCGCGACCTGGGGTTCACGTTTCGCGCAGAAAAATTCGGCTGGCCAATACCTCACCGTAATGGACGGCGGCCGTGCTCGGCGGCTGCCCAATAGTGACGCGCAGAAACTGCATCGCAGGCCAGAAGCAATTGCCAACCGGGTCTACAGTGACCGCCTGGGCAATGGCTCCGAGGCGTCGGGAGATGGCTGGCGGTATCGTGGTCGGGGGCTGATCCAGGTCACGGGCAAGAGCAACTATCAACAATGCAGCCTTGGACTGTTCGGCGATGAACGATTACTGGCCACCCCGCAACAATTGCAGGAGTGGCACTGGGCAGTTGAGTCCGCAGGCTGGTACTGGAACTCGCGCAACGTAAATGCCCTGGCGGACGGGGATGACTTCGAGCTGGTCACGAAGGCTATCAATGGCGGGCTCAATGGCCAGGTGCATCGTGTTGCGCTGTACCGCCAGGCACTGAGTTTATTGCAGACGGCCTGACCGGTTTTATTTCAGTCAGCCACACAGCGATATCGGTCCATAATGCCCGCGCACTTTGCCCTTAGCCATGTTGGAGTCATAGATCAGTGATGTTTGAATTACAGCCGATGAACCCCGAGATTTATCGCCAGCAAACCCGGCGTAGCACCCTGTACATCGTGCTGACGTTTGTCGCGCTGTCGTTGCTGTTGTCCGGGCTGGCGGTCATGGTGCTGGGCGTTGCCGGCGGCGATAATTTTCGCTTGAACCTGGCGGGAGTCATTGTCGCCCTGATCACGACCATTGTGCTGGTGCGCTACCTCTTCTGGTCACAGCCCTGGATGCGGCCTGCCGCGTACGGCTGGCAGCTCAAGCGCAGCCTGATGAAAGTGACCAACGTCATGCATCACGTAACGGCAGGGGTGATGGCTGGGGATAGTGCGGCGATGAAGTTGCTGCGTTTTTATCATCTTGGGGTGAGCCAGATGTACCAGCTGGACGCCAACTCCAGTGCGTTGAGCCAGATGGTTCTCGAGATGGATCTGCACAAGGCGCGCCTTGAAGCGCTGGGTATCGACCCCGAGCAGACCCCGCTGGATCCTGCCTGGATTGAGGCCGTGAAAAAATATGCACCCTTGAAGTGATCCCTCTGCGGGCAGGCCAGGCGATGTGCGTGATGACACTCCGCGTTCGCTTGGCAAGCCCTTGAGGATGGGTGTTAGCTTACGACTCGATAGCACGGCTCATAGGCCGCACCGCCTGGCAGTTTCATTCGGTGTTGCTCGACAAATGCCTGCAGCAGTTTATCCAGCGGCTTCATGATGGCCGCGTCGCCGTGGATTTCGTACGGGCCATACTGCTCGATCAGGTGGATACCTTTCTCTTTGACGTTACCCGACACAATCCCGGAAAAAGCCTGGCGCAGATTGATTGCCAGTTCGTGGGGCGGCATGTCGCGGCGCAGTTGCAGGCTGGCCATGTTGGCGTGGGTCGGGTCGAACGGACGCTGAAATCCTTCATCGATTTTCAGTAGCCAGTTGAAGTGGAATGCGTCATTGCGCTCGCGACGGAACTGCTTCACCGCCTTGAGCCCGGCAGTCATTTGCCGCGCAACTTCGGCCGGGTTGTCGATGATGATCTGGTAGTGCTCTTGGGCTTCTTCACCCAGGGTCGCCCCGACAAACTCATGGAGTTGCTGCAGGTAGGGTGCGGCTTCTTTGGGGCCTGTCAAAATCACCGGGAACGGCACATCGCTGTTTTCCGGGTGCATCAGAATCCCGAGCAGGTACAGGAACTCTTCGGCGGTCCCGGCTCCGCCCGGGAAAATGATCACGCCGTGGCCAACGCGGACAAAGGCTTCAAGACGCTTTTCGATATCCGGCAGGATCACCAGTTCGTTGACGATAGGGTTCGGCGCTTCGGCTGCAATGATGCCCGGCTCGGTAAGCCCCAAATAACGGCCACCTGTCAGGCGTTGTTTGGCGTGGGAAATAGTGGCGCCCTTCATCGGGCCCTTCATCACGCCGGGACCGCAGCCGGTACAGATATCCAGGCTGCGCAGCCCCAGTTCGTGGCCCACCTTCTTGGTGTACTTGTACTCTTCGGTGTTGATCGAGTGACCACCCCAGCACACCACGATTTTTGGCTCGACGCCCGGACGCAGCGTGCGGGCGTTGCGCAGCAGGTGGAACACGTAGTCGGTGATGCCGGCCGAACTGCTCAGGTCGATACGCGGGCTGTCGAGACCGCTCTGGGTATAGACGATATCGCGCAGGGCGCTGAACAGCATTTCACGTGTACTGGCGATCATTTCGCCATCGACAAACGCATCGGCGGGAGCGTTTAACAGTTCAAGGCGCACGCCACGGTCTTGCTGATGAATTCGAACCTCGAAGTCCAGGTAGGCTTCAAGGATGGTTTTTGCGTTATCGACGTGAGCGCCGGTGTTCAGAATAGCCAGAACGCACTGGCGAAACAGCGTGTAGCTGGTGCCTGAGCCAACTTCGCTCAGCTGTTGTACTTCGCGTTGAGAGAGTGTTTCCAGGCTGCCCTTAGGGCTGACTGAAGCGTTGATGACTTGTCTTTGGACCATTGCGGGCTTCCTTGAGCGGGGTCGAAAAGTTGCTTGGCGCAGCCATTGAGTTCATGTCAGCAGTGCAGATTTGCCGAGCGAGGCGTCCCAACTCTTACGTCTTTAGATTCATCTGCTTTAAGCATAGTAGCCTTTGGTCATGTATTTAGAAGAGCCTGCCGTTCACTCTGGCTACAGTAGCAGCAGTGATCAGGACAGCGATAAGGTAACCTTTCAAGTCTCTGAAACAGAAAAGGAAAAGGGCGGGCTGATGATTATTACCACCACTCATAGCATTGATGGCCGAAAAATTACCGAATACGTGGGCGTTGTCAGCGCCGAGTCGGTTCACGGGATCAACGTGGTGCGAGATTTTTTTACCGGCGTGCGCGACTTTTTTGGCGGGCGCTCTCAGACGCTGGAGCGAGCCCTGAAGGAAGCGCGGGCAGAGGTCACGGATGAAATCCGTGACAGGGCAAGAGCCATGGGGGCCGATGCCATTGTGGGACTGGATTTTGAAATCAGCATGCCGTCAGGTCGAGGCGGGATGCTGGTGGTGTTTGCCACTGGCACCGCAGTGCGTTTGAACTGAGGGGCAAGCATTCGACCGCGCAACGCGGTCGAATGGGGCGGTGCAGGTTTAAATCGTTTTGGTCAAAGTGGCGCCGGAAGTGGTTTTGGACAGTGCGTCCTGCAACTTCTGCTCTTGTTCAGGAGACAGGGAAGTGCGCAATACCTTGCCCTTGAAGTCCGAGTCTTCCAGTTCCTTCAGGACTTTTTCAGGCTGGAACTTGCGCAGCAGGACGAACAGGGCCGAGGAATCGTTGGGGATCGTTTCGCTCAGCGACTTAATAAAATCGTCATCAATCCCGTAATCGCTCAGCGAGCCCGAGAGGGCGCCGGTGCCAGCGCCCAGCGCGCCACCGATGGCAAAACCTGCCAGCGGGTTTAGAAACAGCAGACCTACCAATGCGCCCCACAGGCCGCCGGTGACCAGGCCGGATGTCGCCCCAATGGCTGTCAGGTTCACGCTTTGCTTGATGTGGATTTTGCCTTCGGCATTGCGCACAACAATGACCGCATCTTCCAGCTCTACCAGGTGCTCTTTACTCAGCGAGACCATCTTGGTGAGGGCGCGATCTGCTTTTTCGGTGTCTGAAAATCCCACTACGATTAAATCGGACATGTCTTTCATTCCTTGACGGTACAGGTCCAGCCCGGTGACGGGCTGAATTGAGGAGGAGTTTCTCAAGGCGTCACAACGCAAACGCCCTGGCGCGCAGTGGTTCAGATGTGAGCCTTCTGCGAGCAGTGAGCGTGGTCGCTAACCTTGAAACGGTCAAGTCGAGAGGACATATCTCTTGGCAAAGAGAGAGGTCTGCAGGGAAGAGGGGTGATGCTTTGGCAGGCGCACGTATCGGATGATTTGAGGAGGGCTGGCTGAGCAGCCCTGACACTCAAGCCTAGGGCTGAAACCTCACAGGCTTACGGCTGATCGTTTTTTTCAGGGGCATTCAATCCAGCCTGGATACGTTGGTAAATTTCTTCACGGTGAACGGCCACATCTTTCGGCGCGTTGATGCCGATTCTGACCTGTTGTCCGCTGACACCTAAAATAGTGATCGTAATATCGTCACCGATGTTTATGCTTTCACCAACTTTACGGGTGAGTATCAGCATTTTTTTCTCCTTGATGGCTTTGTAAGGCCCGTCTCTGAGACGGTGCGGCTTCGGTCATGACTACAGAATACTGCTTAGTGCGTATAAATGCGCCGCTCATTACAGACGACATGGCCAGATGTTTGATTCCCTATAAGGGGAAAATTCTTGCGCATGAACCATAAATTGGGGCGTTTTGGATTTGTTCAAGGAGAGCAAAGGCCGCTGTCCCAGTGATAAAATCTACCCATTCAAACAGACAGGGGAAACGCAGTGCGTAAAGTCATCGTGATGACAGCAATATTGGCCTTGACGGCTTGCGGTCAGGAGTCTAACGATAAAATCCAGCGGGCTAAAGCAGCTTCTGAAGCAACAGTGGTCCAGGCGCCTGTTGCGCAATGGGCGCTCGAGATCACTGAAGGCCAGAGAGCGACAATTCCCGACACCACTGGAAGGCTTCTTGACAACGGTTTTACTCCTTACATTTTCGAGAATGGCGGTGTTCAGCACTTCCTTATCGGGCCGTTTACTTCTGAGGCTCAAGCACTTGAAGCCCAGGAAAAAATGAAACTCAAGCCCAAACTCGACGGTATTGAAACCAATGTGATCGAGTTGCCCGCTGCCCAATAAACGGGTTCAGCGTCGCGTATTCGCCTAAGCGTAGCTGCCGTAGGCGTTATTCGACGCTTTGTGCAGGAAATATTTGCTCATTCGGCGTACATCAAAGAAGCACGACGGCAAGGGCACCAGGCATGAGCAATCACAAGATCGAAATTCGGCGTAGCAATGTCGAAAAAATCCTCCTCGGGGCCGAAAAGATTTTTGCCGAAAAAGGATTTGCCGGAACGGCAATGGCGGACATTGCGGCGCAAGTCCAGCTGCCACGCTCAAACCTGCACTACTACTTCAGTACCAAAACCGAGCTCTACAGTGCCGTATTGCTGGGGTTGCTCGAGGTGTGGAAGCAGGATGCGCTGTGTTTTGAAACCTACGACGACCCTCGGCTTGTGCTCAGCAGCTATATCCGCGCCAAAATGAACCACTCGCGCACACGGCCCCATGGCTCGAAGGTCTGGGCCAATGAAATGATCCACGGTGCTCCGACTCTGGGCCTGGCGCTGGATGCCAGTCTGTATGACTGGGCGAAGATGAAAGAAGCCAAAATTCGTCAATGGGTGCAGGACAAGCGAATCCTGCCCGTGGAGCCGTCCAGCCTGCTGTACATGATCTGGGCTTCCACCCAGCATTACGCCGACTTCGACCATCAAGTGATGATCATCAACGATCACCAGCCATTGTCCGACATTCAGTTTGAGCGGGCGCTGCAGACCGTTACGAGCGTGATCCTGAGGGGGATCGGGCTGGAGCCTTGAAACTCCTGGTTTGTAGTCGCTGCCGAGGCACGAAGGCTGCGAGCCTTTTGTTTGAGTGGCAGCAAGACAAGAGCTCGCAGCCTTCGTGCCTCGGCAGCGACTACGGGCTAACTATGAAGCCACGCAGTACGGGTTACGCGGATCATGGTTCCAGTCCAGAAACGGCAGGCCGTTGTTGTGCGGGACCATCTCGATACAGGCCTCGACCGGGCAGGTGATCTGACACAGGTTGCAGCCCACGCACTCATCCTCGATCACTTCATAGCGGTGTGTACCGTCAGGCTGTTTCAAGCTGGCGATGGCCTGGTGCGAGGTGTCTTCGCACGCAATATGGCAGCGCCCGCAGCCGATACAGGCGTCCTGATCGATTTTGGCAATGACCTGATAATTTATGTCCAGATACTTCCAGTCGGTGGTATTGCCTACAGCGCGCCCAGAGAAATCGTCCAGGCTGGTGTAGCCTTGACTATCCATCCAGCGCGACAAACCATCTTTCATCTCGTCCACAATCCGAAAACCGTGGAGCATTGCCGCAGTACAGACTTGAACCGCCCCACAGCCCAGAGC
This sequence comes from Pseudomonas sp. MF06569, assembly GCF_059862735.1. Taxonomy (NCBI): domain Bacteria; kingdom Pseudomonadati; phylum Pseudomonadota; class Gammaproteobacteria; order Pseudomonadales; family Pseudomonadaceae; genus Pseudomonas; species Pseudomonas sp. MF06569. The sequence continues at coordinate 46,107 of NZ_JCBCUZ010000015.1, forward strand.
AATAAACTCTGCTGCATCACGCCAACTGCCAATGCCGCCGATCCCACAAATAGGCAAGCCCTTGGTCAGCGGGTCGCGGGCAATTTCGGCCACCATATTCAGAGCAATCGGCTTGACCGCCGAACCGCAATAACCGCCGTGTGTGCTTTGGTTGCCCACCATCGGCAACGCAACCATACGCTCCAGGTCGACGCTGGTGATCGAGTTGATGGTGTTGATCAACGACACCGCATCGGCACCACCACGATGGGCTGCGCGGGCGCTGAGGCGCACGTCGGTAATGTTGGGCGTCAGCTTGACGATGACCGGCAACGAGCAATAGGTCTTGCACCAGCGCGTGACCATTTCTACGTACTCGGGCACCTGGCCCACCGCCGCGCCCATGCCGCGCTCCGGCATGCCGTGGGGGCAGCCGAAATTCAGCTCAATGCCATCGGCCCCTGTGGCTTCCACCAGCGGCAGGATGAATTTCCATGACGCCTCTTCGCAGGGCACCATCAGGGACACGATCAAGGCACGGTCCGGCCAGTCCTTTTTGATCTGAGTGATTTCCCGCAAGTTGATTTCGAGGGAGCGGTCGGTGATCAACTCGATATTGTTGATGCCCATGACTTCACGGTTAGGCCCGAAATGCGCCGAGTAGCGCGACGATACGTTGACCGCCGCCGGGTCTTCCCCCAAGGTTTTCCAGACCACCCCACCCCAGCCGGCCTCATAGGCGCGCACTACGTTGTAGGCCTTGTCGGTGGGTGGCGCAGACGCCAGCCAAAAAGGGTTGGGCGCTTTGATACCGGCGAAAACAATCGAGAGATCGGCCATTTACGCAGCCTCCTGATCAAGCATGAGTTGGGCATGCATGGCTTCTGCGGCCAGCTTGCCGTGTTGCACGGCCTGTACGGTCAGGTCCTGCCCCAGGGAGGTGCAATCGCCCCCGGCATAGACTCCGGGAATGCTGGTGCGCAGGTGCTCGTCCACCTCAATCCGGTCCCCCACCCGTTTAAGCTTCTGCGCCAGGGGATCGCCCAAGGCTTCATCATCAAAGGTCTGGCCGATAGCCTTGAACACCGCGTCAGCCGCCAGTTCGAAGCTTTCACCGGTACTCACCAGGCGCCCTTCCTCAAGGCGGGTGCGGGCAAAGCGCATGCCGCGTACGCGGCCCTGCTCATCCAGCAACACCTCTTGTGGCTGGGCCCAGGTCATCAGCCGCACTTGATTGGCCTTGGCAATGTCCTGTTCGTGCCCGGTGGCGCCCATGTCTTCGAGCCCCCGGCGATACACCAGACTGACCTCGCGGGCACCCAGGCGGGCCATCTGCACGGCCATGTCGATCGCGGTATTGCCCGCGCCCAGCACAATGCAACGTTCTGCCAGGGGGAGTTGGGTCAGGTCATCGCTTTGGCGCAGCTCGCGGATGTAGTCAGTGGCGGCCAGCAGTCCCGGTGCATCTTCGTTGGGCAGGCCGAGCAACCGGCTGGCGGCCAGTCCCAACCCCAGAAAAACTGAATCAAATTGCTGATGCAGTTCGCTCAAGGTCAGGTTGTCGCCCAGGCGCTGACCGTGGCGCACCTCGATGCCGCCGATCTGCAAGACGAATTCCACTTCGCGCTGGGCGAAGTCATCCACCAGTTTGTACTTGGCAATCCCGTACTCATTGAGCCCGCCGGATTTTTCCCGAGCTTCGAAAATCACCACCTCATGGCCGTGCAGCGCCAGGCGATGGGCGCAGGCCAGACCGGCAGGGCCGGCACCGACCACGGCGATGCGCTTGCCCGTGGGTGCAGCCCGCGTGAAGGGGTGCTCGCTGAACTGCCCATTATCGACCGCATAACGCTGTAACAAACCGATCAGCACCGGGGCGCATTCCTGGCTGTTATTGCGCACACAGGCTTGTTGGCACAGCACCTCGGTAGGGCAAACCCGGGCACAACTGCCGCCGAGGATGTTGGCCGAGAGAATCTTCTGCGCAGCGCCCTGGACGTTTTCCTGCTGGATATTGCGAATAAACGAAGGGATATCGATGTCGCTGGGGCACGCATTGACACAGGGTGCGTCGTAGCAATACAGGCAGCGCGAGCTCTCCAGTACGGCTTGGCGGGCACTCAGGGGGGGCGCCAGATCGGTAAAGTGACTCGCCAGCACCTGCGCATTTTCATGGGGGTGCGGTAAATGGTTCAGGGACTTGATCACGGTGATTGCCTCACGGTTGTGGGGGGCGTCCTGCCTCTGTCGGGCAGTGGTTTGCAATTCAGCGTTTAACGGCCACGGGCTGTTGATGCTCAGCGCGCTTTTTCAGCAAATCGAACACGGCTGGATAGGCCGGGCGTTCGATATAACGGCCTGCACCGCGTTCTGCACGCAGGTCGCCATCGGCCCACACCACACGGCCCTGGCTGATGGTGTGGCTGGGGATGCCACGCACGGTCTTGCCTTCAAAAATATTGAAATCGACTTTTTGATGGTGGGTCTTGGCGCTAATGGTGCGTGTCCCTGTCGGGTCCCATAGCACCAGATCGGCATCGGCGCCGACCCGGATCGTGCCTTTGCGCGGGTACAGATTGAATATTTTGGCGGTGTTGGTAGAGGTCAGTGAGACGAACTCCTGCATCGACAGGCGTCCCGTATTCACGCCCTCATCCCAGAGCACTGCCATGCGGTCTTCGATGCCTGCGGTTCCGTTGGGGATCTTGCTGAAATCGTCGCGCCCGGCTGCTTTTTGCTCGGCACAGAAGCAGCAATGGTCAGTGGCTGTGGTGTGCAGATTGCCCGACTGCAGACCATGCCAGAGCGCCTCCTGATGCCCGCGCGGACGGAAGGGCGGGCTCATCACGTAACCGGCGGCGGTTTCCCAGTCCGGATGTTGATACACGCTGTCATCGAGCAGCAGGTGTCCGGCCAGTACTTCGCCATACACCGGCTGCCCCTGACTGCGGGCGTAGGTGATTTCATCCAGTGCTTCACGGGTCGACACGTGCACCAGATACAACGGTGTGCCAATGGTCTGGGCGATGCGGATTGCCCGGCTTGCAGCCTCGCCCTCAACCTGAGAAGGGCGTGAAAGCGGGTGAGCTTCCGGCCCCGTCATGCCCTGGGCCATGAGCTTGCGTTGCAGGTGGTACACCAGTTCGCCGTTTTCGGCATGCACTGTGGGTACAGCGCCCAGTTCCAGGCAGCGCTCGAAACTCGCCACCAGCGTGTCGTCAGCGGCCATGATCGCGTTTTTGTAAGCCATGAAGTGTTTGAAGCTGTTGATGCCATGCTGGCTGACCAACTCGGCCATTTCCTCGCGGACTTGTTCGCTCCACCAGGTGATGGCGACATGAAAACCATAGTCCGAAGCCGACTTCTCGGCCCAGCCGCGCCATTGATGAAAAGCTTCCAGCAAGGACTGCTGAGGATTGGGAATGACGAAATCGATAATGGAAGTTGTGCCACCCGCCAAACCGGCGGCCGTACCACTGAAAAAGTCTTCGCTGGCCACAGTGCCCATAAAGGGGAGTTGCATATGAGTGTGCGGATCAATTCCGCCGGGTATTAAATATTGACCGCTGCCATCGAGAACTTCGCAGCCGGGCGGAACATCAAGATCAGTACCAATCGCTCGGACTAGACCGTCCGCACAATAAACATCAGCACAATAACTTTCATCATGGGTCACAAGCGTAGCGCCACGGATTAACAGTGACATACCGAGTTCCTCGCAGGCTGACCGGCTATAACCGGTTCTAAATGTTGTTATTAAAGTTAGCGCACAGGTTGGTTCCTGTCACTGGTGTCAGGAATGAAATCTAGAGGGTTGTTGAAAAATGATCAAACTTTATTTTTGTTAAGTTGTTATTGGTGTAAGTAACTGATTTATATATAAATTATTTAAATATCACCAAAATGTGGCACGACCTCACCATTTTGACGCACTTGACAGGATTCAAATATAGGCGAAGTTTCTTATGCTAAATCAGGCGCTTGAGCCTGTAGGGGAGAGGAGGTAACGCAATAAAAATAAATACGCGTGCACCGTGTTGTTTCGTTTTGCTATATCAAAAAACAGTAAGTGAGCGGTAAACGCTACCAATAGGAATGAGAGTCATTCGGTTCGTTATTTAAAACAGCGTTAAACCAGGGCGTTGCAAGTAGTAACAGCCAGTGTGCGGGGGCGAGGCAAGTAACACGGCACAGTTCTTGATTGTCGCTGCCACAACCGGACGGGCCGATCCATACAGCAGTGTCCAGGCAAGGGAGCCGCTCTGCGTCTTAACGCAGGGCCTCAAAGCGCAACCAAGAGCACCACAACAAGAGAGTGATCGAATATGCAACCGAGCAGATCCCGAGTCACCGAACGTAACGGCTTGTACGAATTGGACGCTGGTCCTGAAGTCCTCGATAGCCCCCGGTACAACCACGATATTGCCCCCACCAAAGTTCACGAACGCACCTGGAACAAATGGCATATCACGGCCTTGTGGGTCGGTATGTCCATTTGTGTACCCACTTACACCTTGGGCGGGGTACTGACCGCCTACTTCGGACTCTCGGTCGGCGAGGCGCTGCTGGCGATTCTGCTGGCCAATATCGTGGTGCTGATCCCGCTGACCCTCAACGCGTTTGCGGGCACCAAGTACGGCATTCCCTTTCCTGTGTTACTGCGGTCTTCCTTCGGCATCATCGGCTCAAACGTCCCCTGCCTGATCCGTGCCCTGGTGGCCTGCGGCTGGTTCGGTATCCAGACGCTGTTTGGCGGCCTGGCGATTCACCTGTTTCTGGGCTCTGTGTTCGAGGGCTGGAAAAGCCTGGGCGGCACCGGAGAAGTCATCGGCTTCATGGTGTTCTGGGCACTGAACCTGTGGGTGGTATTGCGCGGTGCCGAGTCGATCAAGTGGCTTGAAACCCTGTCTGCTCCCTTGCTGGTACTGGTCGGCCTGGGCCTGCTGGTGTGGGCATTGCCCAATGTGTCGATGACCGAACTGCTGGCCCAGCCACCCAAGCGTCCCGAAGGCGCCAGCGTGTATGGCTACTTCTTTGCCGGTTTGACCGCGATGGTCGGGTTCTGGGCCACCTTGTCCCTGAACATTCCTGACTTCAGCCGCTACGCAAAAAGCCAGAAAGACCAGATACAGGGGCAGATTTTTGGCCTGCCGCTGACCATGTTCCTGTTTGCGGCCCTGGGTGTGGTGATGACCGCCGCGTCGGAAAAACTGGTGGGTGTCACGGTGTCCGATCCGGTCAGCCTGATCGGTCATATTCAAAGCCCGGGCTGGGTGGCGCTGGCGATGGCGCTGATCATCATCGCAACCCTGTCGACCAATACCGCCGCCAACATCGTGTCGCCTACCAATGACTTCCAGAACATAGCGCCCAAGCTGATCAACCGCACCAAGGCGGTGATGCTGACCGGCCTCGTGGGGCTTGCGCTGATGGCCCACGAACTGCTTAAAAAGCTGGGTTTGCTGGTGTCGGATGTGAGCCTGGAAACCGTGTATTCCAACTGGCTGCTGGGCTACTCCAGCCTGCTGGGGCCGATTGCCGGGATCATGGTGGTCGACTATTTCATTATCCGTCGGCAAAAACTCGATCTTGCAGGGCTTTACCAGGACGGGGTGTACCCAGCGTGGCACTGGAACGGTTTTATCGCGTTTGGCGTGCCGGTGGTGCTGACCTTGCTGTCGTTGGGTAGCAGCGCCTTCAGCTGGTTCTACGACTTTGGCTGGTTCACCGGGTCATTGCTCGGCGCCGGTATTTATTACGGGCTGCATCGCTTGGGCAGCCAGCAAACAGAGACCGTCAAAGGCACGGTTTAAAAACGACTCTTATAAAAACTGCCTGGGGAAAACATCATGAACGCATCGCACGACCTTCAGCAGCAACCCTTGCAATCGATCAACGGCGACCGCCTGTGGGCTTCGCTGATGGAAATGGCACAGCTTGGCGCTACGGTAAAAGGCGGCGTGTGTCGTCTGGCCCTGACTGACCTGGACCGTCAGGCACGTGACCTGTTCGTTCGCTGGTGCGAAGACGCGGGCTGCACCGTCAGCGTGGATGGGGTGGGCAATATTTTTGCCCGCCGCCCCGGCCTCAACCCCGACTTGCCGCCCGTGATGACCGGCAGCCATATCGACACCCAACCCACGGGTGGCAAGTTCGACGGCTGCTTCGGCGTACTTGCCGGGGTAGAAGTGATGCGAACGCTCAACGACCTCAACATCCAGACCCAGGCACCTTTGGAGGTGGTGGTCTGGACCAACGAAGAAGGCTCGCGTTTTGCGCCGTGCATGATGGGTTCGGGGGTCTTTGCAGAGAAATTCACCCTTGAAGAAACCCTGGCCAAAACCGATGCCCAGGGAGTGACCGTCGGCGAAGCCTTGACGGCCATTGGTTATGCGGGCAGCCGCAAAGTCAGCGGTCATCCGGTGGGGGCTTACTTCGAAGCCCATATCGAGCAGGGTCCGATTCTTGAGGACGAGCGCAAAACCATTGGTGTGGTGCTGGGTGCCCTGGGGCAGAAATGGTTCGACCTCAACCTGCGCGGCGTCGAGGCCCACGCCGGGCCGACCCCCATGCACTTGCGTAAAGACGCACTGGTCGGTGCGGCTGCCGTGGTTGCAGCGGTCAATCATGCCGCTCTTGGCCATCAACCCCACGCCTGCGGCACGGTAGGCTGCCTGCAGGCATACCCGGGATCGCGAAACGTGATCCCCGGAGAAGTGCGCATGACCCTGGACTTCAGGCATCTGCTGCCTGAGCGACTGGACGCGATGATTGAACAGGTTCGCGGGGTGATTGAAGCCACGTGCCAGCAACATGGCCTGAGCTTCGAGCTCACCCCTACGGCGGATTTCCCGCCGCTGTACTTCAACCCTGATTGCGTCAACGCCGTGCGTGAGGCGGCCAACGAACTGGGCTTGTCCAACATGGATATTGTCAGTGGGGCAGGGCATGACGCCATATTCCTTGCCGAACTTGGGCCGGCGGGCATGATTTTTGTGCCATGCGAAGGAGGCATCAGCCACAACGAAATCGAAAACGCCGACCCCGGGGATCTGGCAGCGGGGTGCGCGGTCCTGCTTAAAGCCATGTTGGCGGCTTCCAACAAATAGTTTTTTGTAATCGCTGAGGAGCGTAGCGAGGCTGCGACGGGTGCGCAGCCCCCCTTCGCCTCGTCCAAAAGAGAAGGTCCTGCGGCCGTTGTCGCAGCGGCTTGGTTTCGTCGTCAACTGCGCGTCGTAGCAGTTGACGAGTAGAACGAGGCTACGTTCGATCGCGAAACGGTCGCAAAACCGGTACACACGGTATGCCTGATAAGCCGTGAAAGTTGATTTTAAAACGGCAACGTCGGGGGGGGGGCGCATCACGCCGGACGCAGCCTCGTTCTACTCGTCAGCTGCTACGGATTGCGAGTAGCACCCATCAGGCCGGTCGGCCGCCTCGCTGCGCAATCTTCGAGGGGCAAGCCTCTTTGGATGCATTTTCGCGTCTGGAACAAGTGCTTCGCCGCATGGGCGAACCCCGTAGAAAGTCGTGACACATCGAATGGATATGTCCTCGGCATAGGTGTGGGGCTTCGCATAACAACTGGCACACGGGGTACATATCCGGCATTCGCGGTTAACTGAAATGATGGTTTCGCCCTTACGGCGAGTCCCTTTTGTCAAACAGCCACAAAAGGAACCAAAAAGGCCTTGCCCTGGCGTACGGCCCTCGCTGCGCTCAGGTGTCCCTCGTTCCGGTCCCGCTCCGTGGGCCCGCCGTGACGGGCCATCCATGGCCCAACACGGCTCTCCCGGCATCCATGCCGGTCGACCCACTACGCAGCACCTGCTCTCGGCCTCCCGAAGGGCGGGTAGATCAAAATCCCGCCGAGGCGGCCGACCGGCCGACCTGTTTGGTGCGCATCTACTGCGCAATCTTGTGTAGTCGCTGAGGAGCGTAGCGAGGCTGCGACGGGTTGCGCAGCAACCCTTCTTCTTGACCAAAAGCGAAGGCCCTGCGGTAGCGGTTACAGGTTTGGTGCTGACTGATCCCAACCACCCGGTTGAGGGCAACTGTTTGGGTGTGATGGGCAGTTTCTGTTAGAGACGACTCAGTGATAGGAGGCGATTTATATCCAGCACTCTATTGATACTTTGATTGCTGATGAATAAGTTTTACGGTTTGTTTCCTGTGTTTAAAATTAAACCAAATGTTCTTGATTGGATTTTTCGTCTGAACAGTGATTTAAGTGTGTCTTAAGGCTAGGTGTGTAGTCTGATGTAGGGTGTTTCTAAATATTTATGATTGTATTAATTTTTATGTTGGGATAGGTTCTGGTGCGCTGATTGTAATGATTGGTTGTGGTGTGAATGATCTATATCGATCTTCTGCTAGGTGCTCGGAGGTTGAAATGAATTTGGCCAGTATCGGTAATACACCGCTGGTGGAGCTAACGAAGCTTGCCTTGAACGGAGGTCGATTGTTTGCCAAGTGTGAACATATGAATCCCTCAGGTAGTCATAAGGACAGGACGTACTTAAATATTGTCACGGTGTTGGAGCGCGAAGGAGTTATTCATAAAGGTATGACCCTTGTTGATTGCTCCACTGGGAGCGGTGGTGCCGCACTTGCCTGGATTGGAAGAGAGAAAGGTTATAAGGTTAAAATATTCATGCCTGAAGGGATGACTCAGGAGCGTAAGGATCAAATACATGCTTATGGCGCAAGCTTTGTTGAAACACCGAAAGAAGCTTTTTTAATCGGAGCTGCCAATGCTGCTCGGGAGTATGTCCAGCATCATTCTGACGGGCATATGTTCTTTCTAGATCAATCCAGTACGTTGCTAAACAAGTTTGCCTGGCATGGCTGTGGTGAAGAAATTATCACTGACCTAAATAGATGCTCTCTGACGCCCGATTATTTTATTTGTGCGATCGGCACGGGTGGGACGTTTTGTGGTATTGCTGAGGTGTTGAAGCGGGAATATCCAATGATCAAGACTGTCGGCATCGAGGTAGAGAGTTCTGCACCGTTATATTCCGCTAGGCGAGGGTTGGAGTTCGAGCACCGTCCTCATAATTTAATGGGGTTGGGTGCAGGGGCGTTGTCAATCAATACAGTGACTGAATTGATAGATGATGTAGTGGTAGTTGCAGGCGATACTGCTTGGGATAGGATGAAAGCGTTTATGGCCGAAGATGAGTTTGATATTGGTCCCACCTGTGGAGCCAATCTGATAGTGTGCGAGCATTTAGCGCAATTAAATCAGGATAAAAATATAGTCACTGTTTTTTTGATAATGCCTGGAAGTACAAAAGTCGTTGGGGTGGTGTGTATCCTGAGTACGTGGAGATAATATGATGCTCCTTAAAGAAGTATACGAAAGCGCTAAAGTTGTGAATGCGAAGGGTGTTTTGATAACGGTAAATGAGTTCACGGATCAATTGCCTGCCTTGCGTCCAAAGGTACTTTTGGACGTTGCTCATGCTGTGATAAGGCTGATGGATCTGAATGTCGATAAAATCGTAACGGAAGAGGATAAAGGTGCACCGCTGGCAACGGCGATATCCATTTTGACGGGTATTCCCTTGGCAATGGCACGATGGTACTCATACAGCCTTGACGAAGTGAATGGTGTCTGTGTGGATATTCGCTCCGAATATTATGAAGGAAAACTCTATCTCAATGGTATTGAGCCTGGCGATAAGGTAGCTATTGTTGATGATACGCTAAGTACGGGGGGTGCCGTCATTTCACTGGTAAATGCTGTAAGGAAAAGTGGTGCTGAAGTTGTTGACGTAGTGTGTGCGGTGGAAAAGGTTCAAAGTATGGGATGTCGTCATGTGCTCGATAAAACCGGTATTACAGTTAAAACACTGATGAAAATCACACTGATGGAAAATCGTGTCACGGTGTTAGGTTGATGTCGGTTAACCAGTAATCATAGTGGTGTTGGTTATGCATCCAATAAAAACAGGTGTGTTGCTCGGGTTGTTATTCTGTTTTATCAGTGCTGCGTTTGATGTGTACGTCGCCTTTGTGACGCAAACTCTCGATACCCTGGTGGTGATTTTATATTGCTTTGTCTCATCCATGCTGGTGTTTCTTGGGTATAGCCTGTGGTGGGGCAGGTACTCGTTGTTAATCAAGTGTCAACAGTATTGGCCATTGATTGTAGTGGCAAACATCTCGGTGTTGTTGAATTGGGGAGGCCTGTTTTATGCATTGCGCTTTCTGGAGCCAGCAGTCGTCGGGGTTGCATCAGTGGCGTGTGGGCCGGCATTAACCTTGATTGTTTCTTCATTTATAAAAGGCATGGACAGGGCCCGTAGTGTAGAAATACTTATCGCCATCCTTGTGTTGTTGTCGGTCGCTATCATGCTTTTCAACTCGTTTCTCGGGGAAAGTGGTATTTCATCCATGTCAGTCGAGCAAAGAGTTATCGGTATTATCAGTGTCGTATTGTGTGCATTGGGCACGGTGCTTTATACGATTGTGTCCAAGAAATTATTTAAGCACCATTGGAAAATTTACGAAATTTTGGCGGTCAGGAACGTGTTGCTAGTTGTGGTCTGCAGTCTGTTTGTTGCGTTCAGTGATGTGTCGTACAGCCTCACCGTAGAGTGGGTTTTGCCTATGTTGGTGCTGGTCGTTGTCGGTCACCTTTTGCCCATCTATCTGATTCAAAAAACCATCTTTCATCTCAGCGCAATCAATGTGGCGTTTGTGTTGCTGACGTTGCCGGTTTTTACCCTGCTGCTTCAATTTATGGATGCGCGCGTTTCATTCTCGATGCCTAGCATTGCAGCGGTTGGGATTATCGTGACGCTCTTGGCTTCGCTGACGCTGTTCAATCGACAGGCAAATAATCGAGGTCCGAAATGATCAGGGTCGTTGTGGTTGACGGTTTTTCTTCGGGTAAATTGCTGGCCAGAGAACTCCATGCGCAGGGCTGTCTGTTATTCCATATGGCGTCCAGTTCTACCATTGATGATTATTACTATGCAGGTTTTGAGTTTGGTATTTACCACGCGTTCATGACTCACGCGGACAATGGCTCCACACTGTTGGCGATAAAGGATTTTGCCCCCGATTACATTGTCGCGGGGGCTGAAAGCGGGGTGCTGCTGGCCGACCAGTTGAATGAGCAGTTGGCGCTTGAATACACCAATGACTTTTCCAGGAGCCTGGCGCGCAGAAACAAGTTTCAGATGATCCAGTGCATTACCGATGCTGGTTTGCCCGCTCCAGCCCAGTGTGCGGTTGATACATGGAATGCGGGAAGAGACTGGGTTCAGGCTCGGGGCACGTTCCCGGTCGTGATCAAGCCCCTTGAGAGCGCAGGGGCGGACGGGGTTTTTATTTGCCATGACCTCGCCACTTGCGAACGTGCATTCACCCAACTGCTGGGCACGCGCAACAAGCTCAATATCGAGAACAGCCAAGTATTGTTTCAGGAGTACCTGGCGGGCACCGAGTATGTGATCAATATGGTGTCCCAAGGCGGGCGTCAGTTAATCACTGAGGTGGTGAAGTACACCAAACGGGTGCTGGACACCGGCAGCATTGTGTATGACATCGACCAACTGCTCGACGCCACGGTAGCGCCCTATGCAGAACTCGTGGCCTACACCCGCAAGGTAGTGACGAGCCTCGGTATCCTCAATGGGCCCAGTCATGCTGAAGTCATGTACACCTCAGAAGGACCGAAACTGGTTGAAATTGCCGCCCGTACAGACGGGATCCTCAGAACTGGAGTCAGTGCACAAACCACCCGCATGGGGCAGATCAATGCGTTCGCGCTGTCGATCACCCGTCCCCTTGAATTTGAACGGCTACTGATGTGTGGCTCTGACTATGTACGGTTCAAGCACACCTACAATGTCAGCCTGATCAATCGTTCAGAAGGCCTGTTTACCAACGAAGCATTTATGGAAAAGTTGTCCGGACTGGCGTCGTTTTACGAGGTGGTTTTCTACGTCGTTAATGGACAGCACATTGCGAGTACAAAGGATGTGTTCAGCCAGCCGGGTACTGTGTATCTGGTTCATCCCGACCTCAACCAGATCGAGGTGGATTACGCTTGTATTCGCGAAATGGAGCAGGCCGGAATTTATTTGCAGAGCTCTTAACGGGTTAATGATCGTTCCAACCACCCCCCAACGCTGTCAACAATCCCACGCTGGCCTGCAACTGCCGGGTGCGAAGCGACTGCACCTGGCGCTGGGCTTGTAGCGCTGCCGTTTGTGCCGTCACCACATCCAGATAACTCACCGCCCCGGCCTCATAGCTGTTGGTGGCAATCACCTGGGTGTGTTCGGCGGCATTTGCTGCGGCTTGCTCGTCGAGGCTTTCCTGTTGCAAGTCGCGCAGTTGGGCCAGGTTGTCTTCGACTTCGCGTACCGCGTGCAGCACTTGCCCCCGGTAGTGGGCCGATGCTTCTTCAAATTCGGCCCTGGCCTGGCGCTCCTGGCCCTCGAGTCTGCCACCGTCAAAAACAGGCAGGCTGATCAGCGGCCCCAAGGCCCAGAAACGGTTACTGGCAGCCAGCAAATTGCCGCTGCCCTGGGTTTGCCCGCCCAGCAGGCCGGTCAAACTGAAGTCCGGATACCAGGCCGCTTTTGCCACGCCGATCGCCGCATTGGCGGCAAACACCCGGCGCTCCGCCGCGGCAATATCAGGGCGGCGTTGCAGCAGGGCACTGGGCAGGGTTCGCGGCTGATCAGGCAGGTTCAGCATCTGCTCTCTGGCCGCCAGCTGGAAGTTGCTGGCGGGTTCGCCCACCAGTTCACCAATAGCGTGTTCGGTCAGGTTGCGCTGGGCACGGATGTCGTCCAGTTGGGCCTCGGCTTCGGCCAACTGGCTCTGGGCGCGGGTAAGGTCCAGCTCGGAGGCTATTTGCCCCTGATATCGGGTACGGGTCAGTTGCAGGGCCTGGCTGTAATCATCCAGTGAGCTGGACAGGATGCGTCGCTGGGCGTCCAGTCCGTCAAGTTGAACATACAGGCTGGTCAGCTGACGCTGCAGGCTTAAACGGGCGACAGCCAGATCATCCGCCGATGCTTGTGCCTGGGCATCGCCCGCAGCCACCTGATTGCGGATTTTCCCCCACAGGTCGAGGTCGAAATTCAACGCGAATCCTGCGGTGTTGCTGTTATAGACCGACGGTTGGGTCGTGCCGCGCAAGGGACGGTTGTCCGATTGACGTTGGCGCAGCGGTTGCCCGCTGGCTGTTATTTGCGGGAAGAGTCCCCCGTGTAACTGGCTGGCATAAGCCTGCGCTGCATCGAAGTGGGCCAGCGCCTCTGCCAGGTCAGGGTTGGCCTTGAGCAACTGCTGTTGCAGGCTGTTCAGGCGCTCATCCTGATACACCCGCCACCACTGCGGTGACAGCTGGTCGGCAGGTTGGGCGCTGTGCCACGGGCCGTCACTGCTTTGCTCGCGGTAGTGCGCTGGCACGTCCAGCGTCGGGGTGTTGTAGGTGGGCGCCAGGGAGCAGCCCTGCAACGCCAGGGCCAGCAGCAGGGCCGCGCGCTTAAGCCTTGGTTGCATGGTCGGCTCCTGTTGCGGCCAGTTTGACCCTGTCGCCTTCGCGCAAAGCATCGGGGGGGTTGTCTATGACGGTATCGCCTGCTTCAAGGCCCTGATCGATCACCAGCCGCTCCCCCAGGTCGAGGCCGATATGGATGCTCTGCAAATGCACATGCTGCGCGCTGTCGAGCACGGCGACCTGGGTGCCCTGGGCGCGAAAGATCAGCGCACTGGCCGGGATGCTGACGCCGTGAGTGTCCGGCGGGATGGCCAGGGTGGCTTCGGCGTAGTCCCCGGGCATCAGGGCGTCGCCGGGGTTTTGCGCCACAAACTGCGCCATCAGGGTGCCCGAGCGCGGGTCAATCGAGGTCGAGTTGCCGATCAGGCGGGCGCTGAACATGTGCCCCGGATGCTCCGGCACGCTGAGCTGCACCTGCATGCCGGGGCGGATCACGCTGGCGTAGTTCTGTGGCACCGGCACATAGAGGCGCAGTTGGTGGGTGTCGGCGATGTCAAACAGCTCGGTGTCGCTGTCGGTATCGGCCTTGATCAACTGGCCAATGTCGGTGTGACGCGCGGTGATGGTTCCGGCGAAGGGCGCGCGTATGGTCTTGTAGGCTTCCAGCGTTGAAAGGCGTGCGTAATCGGCTTCTGCGGCTTGGGCATTGGCGTGGGCCGCGGCGGCGTTGGAGTGTTTTTCGTCGGCCTCCTGGCGCGACACCGAATGACTGGCCAGCAGGTTTTGCCAGCGTGTGTCAGTGGTGGCCGCGAGCCTGGCATTGGCTTGTTCCTGCACCATATGAGCGCGGGTTTGCGCCAGTTGCTGATCAAGATCGGGGCTGTCGATAACGGCCAGTATCTGACCCTCTTTGACCTTGCTGCCGATATCGGTTTGCCAGCTTTTCAGGTAGCCGTTGACCCGCGCATGAATGGGCGCCTTGCTCCAGGCTTCCAGGTGCGCGGGCAGGCGCAGGGTATCGCCGTGGGCGTTATGCATGGGCTGAAACACGCTGACAATCGGCAGGGCCGCCGCTTCGGTCCATTGGCTCACCGCGTGTTCATGGCGGCTGCGGGCTGCCAGACCATTGGCGACCAGCAGGGCGGCCAGTGTCAGGCCACCGATGCCCAGGTACATCAAGCGCTTGCGCGAGGGTTTTTGATCAGACGACATGGGGCGTTTCTCCAGCAGCAGGGCTATTTTTTTCACGGCCATGCACCAGGCTGAACACCACGGGCACGAACAGCAGGGTGGCAACGGTGGCCAGCATCAGACCGCCAATAACGGCGCGTCCAAGGGGGGCGTTCTGTTCTTCTGACAAGGCCAGCGGGAGCATGCCGATCATCATCGCCAGTGCGGTCATGCACACCGGTCTGAAGCGCGTGTAACCCGCTTCGAGCGCCGCCTTGAGGGCGTCGCCATGTTCGGCCAGGCGTTCACGGCAAAAACTCACCACCAGAATCGAGTTGGCCGTGGCCACACCCATGCACAAGATGGCCCCGGTCAAGGCGGGCACCGATAACGAGGTGCCACTGAGAAAGAGCATCCACACAATCCCGGCCAGGGCGGCGGGCAGGGCGGTGATGATCACGAACGGATCGACCCACGACTGGAAGTTGACCACGATCAGCAGGTAGATCAGCACCACCGCACCCAGCAAGCCCAGGCTCAGGCCACTGAAGGCTTCATGCAGGGCGTCGATCTGCCCGTGCAGGCTGACAATTGCGCCTTTGGGCCGCAGGTCGGACGCGCCATCTATCACCTTTTGCACATCGGCTGCCACCGCGCCCAGATCGCGGCCCTGAATGTTGGCGTACAGGTCCAGCGTCGGCTGGATGTTGTAGTGGGTGACCACGGCCGGGCTCTCGACCCGGCTGATGGTCGCCAGCCCGCCGAGGATTTGAGACTGGCCGTTGCTGCCCGTCACCGGCAAGGCTTCAAGGGCGGGAAGGCTGTCCAGGCGATATTGCGGCGTGGCGGCAACCACGCCGTAAGACACGCCGTTCTGCGGGTTGAGCCAGAAGGTCGGCGCTACCTGGGAACTGCCCGCCAGGGAGGCCACCATACTGTTGGTCACATCACGCTCGGTAATCCCCAGGCCATTGGCCCTCTGGCGATCCACATTGACTTGCAGCGACGGGTAGCCCACCGATTGCTGAATCCGCAGGTCCGCAATCCCCGGCACATGCTGCAAGCGCCGTTGCAGTTCCAGTGCATAGGCGCGGTTGGCCGCGTCATCACGCCCGGAAATTTTCACGTCCAGAGGAGCAGGGGCACCGAAGTTGAGAATCTGGGTGCTGATGTCCGCAGGCATAAACGCAAACTGGCTGCCGGGGAAGCGCTCGGGCAGGGCTTCACGCAAGCGTTTCACGTACTCGGCGGTGGGGCTGTGATCTGCCTTCAGGGCGACTTGAATATCGCCGTCCTGTGGGCCGATAGTACCGCTGCTGCTGTAGGCCATATCGATGCCACTCAACGGAATCCCGATATTGTCGATGATGGTGTCCAGTTGATCGGCGGGGATGATTTCCCGTATGCACGATTCGATGCGATCGAAGTCGGCGGCGCTTTCTTCAATCCTGGTCCCCAGCGGCAAGCGCACGTGCAGGGCCAGGGCTCCGGCATCGGTGGCCGGGAAAAAGTCCTGGCCCAGGCTCGGCAGCAGCGCAAACGAGACCAGCACGCAGGCCATGAACCCCGCCAGAAAGCGTTTGCGATGGGCCAGTGCCAGCTCCAACACCCCGTAGTAGGCGTCACGAACGGCCGAAAAACGGCGCTCGAACCCGAGCTGTAAATTCAGCAGCGCGCGCACGGGCGCCGAGTGTTGGCGGGTGTGTTGATCGCCTTCGTGATGGTTGATGTAGCCGTCTTCCGGGTGATGCCCGGCACCTTGCTCCGGCACATGTGGCTTGAGCAGAAACATTGCCAGGGTGGGTACCAGGGTTCGCGACAGAATGAACGAGCTGCCCATGGCGAAAATCACCGACAAGGCCATGGGGCGGAACAGGTATCCGGCAATGCCCTGCAACATGAACATCGGCACAAACACGATGCAGATACACAGCAACGACACGAAGGCCGGGCCGACAATCTGTTTGGCACCGTCGAGAATCGCATCACGCACCGACTTGCCTTGCTCAAGGTGCCAGTTGATGTTTTCGATGGTCACGGTTGCATCGTCCACCAGAATCCCCACCGCCAACGCCAGCCCGCCCAGGGTCATGACGTTCAGGGTTTGGCCGCTGATGGCCAGCAGGGCAATGGCCGACAGCACGGCCAGCGGGATCGACACCGCAATGATCAGGGTGGAGCGCCAACTGCCCAGAAACAGCAAAATCATGGCGCTGGTCAGCAAGGCGGCAATGATCCCTTCCTGGGCCACGCTGCCCACCGATTGTTTGACGAACACCGAGGCGTCGCCCAGCAGTGAGGTCTTGAGGGAGGGCGGCAAGGTTTCATTGATACGCGGCAGCATCCCGCGAATGCCGTCGACGATGGACAGGGTAGAGATAGTGCCGTTCTTCAACGCCGGCATCAGCACGGCGCGATGACCGTCGACACGCACGATATTGGTTTGCGGCGGCGAGCCGTCACGCACATGGGCCACCTGGCCGATGGTGATCAGCGCGCCATTGACGGTCTTGATGGGCAAGTCATTGAGTTCGTCGATGGCCTTGGGGCTGTTGTTGAGCAGCACCGTGTATTCATAGGTGCCGAGCTTTGCCGTGCCCACGGGAATGATCTGGTTTTGCGCCGCCAGTGCCGTGCCCACGTCCTGTGCCGACAGGCCTTTGGCCGCCAGCGCTTGGGGGTCAAGGTCGAGGGTGATCTGACGCTGCTTGCCGCCCATGGGCGTCGGCATGGCCAGACCGGGCAGGGCGCTGAGTGGCAGGCGAATGTTGTTCTGCACCAGGTCGCGGATTCTGGCTTCCGAGAGTGTCGGGCTTGAGAACGCCAGTTGCAGGATCGGCACCGTGGAGGCGCTGTAATTGAGGATCAGCGGGGGAGTGATGCCCGGCGGCATCTGCTTGAGCACGGTTTGCGACACGGCGGTCACTTGCGCGTTGGCCGTACGGATATCGACGCCGGGTTGAAAGAAGATTTTAACGATGCCCATGCCGGGCAATGACTGGGACTCGATATGTTCGATGTCGTTGACGGTGGTACTCAGCGAACGCTCGTAGGTGTAAATCACCCGTCCTGCCATATCGGCCGGTGCCAGGCCGGTGTACTGCCACACCACGGCGACCACCGGAATGCCAATGTCAGGGAACACATCAGTGGGGGTGCGTACAGCCGCCAGCGGCCCGATGATGCAGATGAAAATCGCCAGCACGATAAACGTGTAGGGCTTGTGCAGTGCGGTCTTTACCAGCCCGAGCATGCCTGGACCTCCGGGGAGTGGAATTGCAAACCTCGGCAGTCTCACCGCCCACACCTAACGATCAGCTTTCAGCAACGTGAAGGATCCTTTAGGAATGGCCTGAAAATCCCTTCATTTTCATTCATTTGGCGCGGTGTACGGTGCGCTTCAAGCTTGAGGCCTACTCATTGTTTCGAGGCGTACCTGCGATGAACCTGAAACCGCTGTTGTTGATTCCATCTCTGAGCCTGGTGCTGTTGTTGTCAGCCTGCGCGGGGCCCATGCCCAAACAAGACCCGGGCGAAGCCTGGATCGGCCTGAAAGAAGAGGGCAACAGTGACCTGATGGCCGAGCGCGTAGACGGTAAAAACATCAACGATGGACGCTATTTTGAAGTCACCCCCGGCGCCCACCGCCTGGACGTGACGTTGTACGAAGGCGCCACGGGTGATGAGAATCAGGTGGATTGCCAGGGCAAGGTCAATTACACCGGGTTCAGGGCCGGTGAGCGTTACGAGCTGATCGAGTCGAGCCTTGGGCCTGAAGTCAGCGCACGGCTGGTGGACGGGCAGGGCAAGGAAGTGGCGCACACGGCTGATTTCACCTGCATGCCGGGGTAGGTGCCTCTATACCCTTGTGGGAGCGGGCTTGCTCGCGATGCAGGCAATGAGGTCTGTCTGATACGCCCTTGCGGACCTGTCGCGAGCAAGCCCGCTCCCACAAGGGCTGTTGTCTAGAACGAACGTACGATCTTGCCCAGAGTTTCCATGGCCTTTTCGCTGGCTTCATCCCACGGGCTGCCGTAGTTCAGGCGGATGCAGTTGCGAAAACGCTGGGTGGCCGAGAAGATCGGCCCCGGCGCGATGCTGATGCCCTGGGCAAGGGCCATCTGGAACAACTTGAGCGAGTCCATTTGCTCGGGCAGTTCCAGCCACAGAAAGTAGCCGCCCGAAGGCTGGCTGACACGGGTCTGGGCCGGGAAGTAACGGGCAATCGCCGCCAGCATCGCGCTCTGTTGTTCTTCCAGGGCATAGCGCAGTTTGCGCAAATGACGGTCGTAGCCGCCGTGCTGCAAGTAATCCGCAATGGCAGCCTGGGCGGGCATCGAGGCGCACAGCGAGGTCATCAGCTTTAGCCGTTCGATTTTCTGCGCGTATCGACCCGCAGCCACCCAGCCGATGCGGTAGCCCGGCGCCAGGCTTTTGGCAAACGAGCCGCAATGCATCACCAGGCCTTCTGTATCAAACGCTTTGGCCGGTTTGGGAGCGTGCTGGCCGTAATACAGTTCGGCGTATACATCGTCCTCAATCAACGGCACCTGATGGCTGCGCAGCAACTCGACCAGGGCCTGCTTCTTGGCCTCGGGCATGGTCGCGCCAATCGGGTTCTGGAAACTGGTCATGCACCACACGGCCTTGATCGGGTGGCGTTCAAGGGTGTGTGCCAGCACGCCGAGATCGATGCCATCACGCGGATGCACCGGAATCTCCACCGCCTTGAGTTTGAGCCGCTCAAGGACTTGCAGGCAGGCATAGAACGCCGGGGCTTCAATGGCCACCAGATCACCGGGCTCGGTGACGGCCTGCAGGCACAGGTTCAGAGCCTCCAGCGCACCATTGGTGATCAGCAGCTCTTCCATGGGCAGCATCAACCCGCCGACCATGTAGCGCAGGGCGATTTGCCGGCGCAGTTGCGGGTTGCCGGGTGACATGTCGGTCACCACCATGCGCGGGTCCATCTCGCGGCTGGCGGTGGCCATCGAACGGGCAAGCCGCTGCAGCGGAAACAGCATGGGGCTTGGGAAGGCCGAGCCGAAGGGCACGGTGTGCGGGTCTTTGATCGAGTCCAGTACCGAGAACACCAGGGCGCTGACATCCACCTGGGTGGATTCGGTGACATGGCTGCTGAACACCGGCTCGCAAAAAGGACTCGGTGCATGGGTGTTGACGAAGTAGCCAGAGCGCGGCTTGGCCCGAATCAGGCCGCGTCGCTCCAGCAGGTAATAGGCTTGAAACACGGTCGAAGGACTGACGCCATAGGTCTGGCTGGCATAGCGCACCGACGGCACGCGCTGACCGGGGCCGAGCACCCCTGAGCGGATCAGTTCGGCAATATCGTCGGCGAATTTTTCGTAGCGTTTCATGGGATAAGGCTCGGTCCGGCGTGAGTTTCAAACATCACAAATCTGTGGGAGCAGGCGTGGCGTGTGAAGCGGGCTTGCTCGCGATACAGGCGGCGCGGTGTCTCGGCGACAGCGCAGCGATCTTATCGCGAGCAAGCCCGCTCACACACTAACGATTAAGCGGTGCAACAAAACGGCTTTTGGCCACGCTGCGCACGTCTGGCTGATCGGTGTCGGTCACCACAAAATCGAGGGTCTGTGAACTGCTCTTCGGGCGATCGGCCAGCAAGGCAACAGACACCGGCACATCGACGATCTCACCCGGGGCCAGGCTCAGTTCGGTTTTACCCTGCAACTGGAAGTCCTCGCTGTTTTGCAACGACACTCGGTACTGCTGCGGCTCCTGAGTCTTGTTGATGATTTTAAGGCTGTAGATGTTCTCGATCTGGCCCTGGCTGTTCTCGCGGAACAGGCCTCGGTCCTTGATCACATCTAGGGATACCATCGTGCGCTGGTTCAGGGCCACCACCAGCGCCCCGATCATCACCACCAGCACCACGGCGTAGCCGATCAGGCGTGGGCGCGCCAGGTGGGTCTTGCCGCCTTGCAGTTCGTGCTCGGAGGTATAGCGCACCAGGCCCGGGGCATAGCCCATTTTCTCCATCACCGAGTCGCAGGCATCGATACAGGCTGCGCAACCGATGCATTCCATCTGCAAGCCATCGCGGATATCAATCCCTGTCGGGCACACCTGCACGCACATATAGCAGTCGATGCAATCGCCCAGGCCTTCTTGCTTGGGTGCAACCCCGCGTTTGCGCGGACCACGGTTTTCGCCACGGGCCACGTCATAGGAAATGGCCAGGGTGTCTTTATCGAACATGACGCTTTGGAAGCGGGCATACGGGCACATATGCATGCACACCGCTTCACGCAGCCAGCCGGCGCTGATGTACGTGGCACCAGTGAAAAACAGCATCCAGAACAGGCTGATGCCGGCGATTTCCAGGGTCAGCAGTTCAGTGGCCAACGGCCGGACCGGCGTGAAGTAACCGACAAATGTCAGCGCGGTCATTACGCTGATGGCCAGCCACAGCGTGTGCTTGGCGGTACGGCGCAGGATCTTGTTCAGGCGCCAGGGGGCTGCTTGCAGTTTTATGCGCTGGTTTCTGTCACCTTCAGTGATCTTTTCGCACCACATAAACAGCCAGGTCCAGCTGCTTTGCGGACAGGTGTAACCACACCACACCCGCCCGGCAAAGACCGTGATCGCAAACAGCCCGAAGGCGGCAATGATCAGCAATGCCGACAGCAGGATGAAGTCCTGCGGCCAGAACGTTGCGCCGAAAATATGAAACTTGCTCTCAGACAAATCCCACAGGACTGCCTGCCGGCCATCCCAGTTCAGCCAGACCGTGCCAAAGAACAGCAAAAACAAAAAGCCTGTCCCCACTATTCGCAGTGTGCGAAACAGGCCAGTGAAGCTGCGGGTGTGGATCATGTTGTCGCTGGACTTGTTTTTATTTTTTGTGGCTCTGGGTCTAGAAGCCTCAAATGACTCAAGTATCTGGACGGGAATTTGTTCGCTCATGGTCTTTCGCTCATCAGCCTCCATCAGGCATGAGCACTATGCCCAGCGAACTGTTTGCATAACAGACTCAGTTATTTGAATAAAAACCGGATCAGATGGTGTTTTGAGACGGCCTGCGACAATGTGCTGCACCCTGGCCAATACCCCGTTGTCATTGGCTTTGTGCGCCTGTAACCGACGTCTGTTGAATACAGTGTGATCAAGGTCAAGCAAATCACCGAATCACGGCAGCCAGCCTTATCCCGGTTGAAATGAGCATGTGTCTTGCATTGATAACGGCCGTGATGTCCCTGAGTCTTTTTAGACCCGGGCTGGCTCTTGCAGTGACCTTAAAGCAACACATTGCACTGTTAATGTGCGAAAAGAGTGCATCGGGCGTAAGCCCGTCACGGGTTATTTATGAATGGATACAGATTGTCTGACAACAGCTAGTCTTTGCTCTGTCTATGAGTTAGAGGACACAGCTCATGTCGATGGCTAAAACGCGTGCTGGGTCAGACGTAACCTTTACCGGATGGAGAACAGCATGATTTCGAGCAAACAAACGGGTAAAGGTAAAGACTCGTTGTCACCCGCAGACCCGGATGTTGAGGCGTTGGCACGGGCAGAGCACTCCGATCCGTTTTCGGTATTGGGTCCCCATGGGGATGGCGAGGGCGGGCAGTATATTCGGGCATTTCTGCCGGGCGCGGTGAGTGTGAATGTGCTTGCCCGCGATGACGGACAGCTGCTTGGCAGTCTTGAAGCTTCACAAGTGCCTGGCCTGTATACCGGGCATTTCGCACAAAGCCGGCCGTACCTGCTGCAGGTTGACTGGGGCGACGCTGTGCAAGTCAGCGAAGATCCCTACAGTTTTGGCCCGTTGCTGGGTGAGATGGATCTGTACCTGTTTGCCGAAGGCAATCATCGTGATCTGAGCAGTTGTTTCGGTGCGCAACTGATCCACGTTGAAGGCGTGCACGGCGTGCGTTTTGCGGTATGGGCCCCCAATGCGCGGCGGGTTTCGGTGGTCGGCGACTTCAATGGCTGGGACGGTCGTCGTCACCCCATGCGCCTGCGCCATCCGAGCGGAGTGTGGGAGCTGTTTGTTCCGCGCCTGCAAGCGGGTGAGGCGTATAAGTATGAAATTCTGGGCGAGCAGGGGATCTTGCCGCTCAAGGCCGATCCCGTGGCGCTGGCCACCCAGTTGCCGCCCGATACCGCCTCAAAGGTTGCCTCGCCCCTGAGCATCGACTGGCAAGACGATGACTGGATGCACGCGCGTGCCCAACTGCAGCGTCATGATGCGCCGCTGTCCATCTACGAATTGCACGTGGGCTCATGGCAGTGTGAGGTCGATGATATCGGCGAGGTCGCGCGTCAGTACACCTGGCCTGAGCTGGCGGAGCGCCTGATTCCCTATGTGCAGCAACTGGGCTTCACCCACATCGAACTGATGCCGATCATGGAGCACCCGTTTGGCGGCTCCTGGGGCTACCAGCCCCTGTCGCAGTTTGCACCCACCGCCCGTTACGGCTCGCCCGATGATTTTGCGGCGTTCGTCAATGCCTGCCATGTGGCCGGGATCGGGGTGATTCTGGACTGGGTGCCCGCACACTTTCCCAACGATACCCACGGCCTGGCGCAATTTGATGGCACCGCGCTGTACGAATACGCCAACCCCCTTGAAGGGTTTCATCAGGACTGGAACACCCTGATCTACAACCTGGGCCGCACCGAAGTGCACGGTTTTATGCTGGCGTCGGCCCTGCACTGGCTCAAGCACTTCCATATTGATGGCCTGCGGGTCGATGCCGTAGCGTCCATGCTGTACCGCGACTATTCGCGCAAATCAGGGGAGTGGGTGCCCAATCGTCACGGAGGCCGGGAAAACCTCGAGGCCATCGAGTTTTTGCGCCACCTCAACGATGTGGTTGCCCACGAGGTTCCGGGCGCCCTGGTGATTGCCGAAGAGTCCACGGCGTGGCCGGGGGTCAGTCAAAGCACCGACCAGGGTGGGCTGGGCTTTTCGTATAAATGGAACATGGGCTGGATGCATGATTCGCTGCATTACATTCAACAGGATCCGGTGTACCGCGCCCATCATCACAATGAGTTGAGCTTTGGCCTGGTGTACGCCTGGACCGAGCGTTTCATCCTGCCGATTTCCCATGATGAAGTGGTGCACGGCAAGCATTCGCTGATCGACAAAATGCCCGGTGATCGCTGGCAGAAATTCGCCAATCTACGGGCGTACCTGAGCTTCATGTGGGCCCATCCGGGCAAGAAGCTGCTGTTCATGGGCTGCGAGTTCGGGCAATGGCGCGAGTGGAATCACGATCAGCAACTGGACTGGTATTTGCTGCAATACCCCGAACACCGGGGTGTGCAGAAGCTGGTGAGCGACTTGAACCGCTTGTACCGCGAGCAACCTGCGCTCTATGAGCAGGACGACGTTGCGCAGGGGTTCCAATGGTTGATCGGTGATGATGCGGCCAACAGCGTTTACGCCTGGCTGCGCTGGAGCAAGGACGGTTCGCCCTTGCTGGTGGTGACCAACTTTACCCCGGTACCTCGCGCTGGCTACCGCATCGGCGTGCCGTTTGCCGGCACCTGGCAAGAGGTGATCAACAGCGATTCGGCCACCTATGCCGGTTCTGACTACGGCAATGGCGGCGGGGTAGTGACCGAAGACGTGCCCAGCCACGGGCAGAGCGTATCCCTGGCATTGAATCTGCCGCCGTTGGGGGTGTTGATACTGCGGCCGGTGTAAGCCTGCGGGAGCGGGCTTGCTCGCGATGGGATCGACGCGATTCAACCGGGAAATCGCGCCGCCTGCATCGTGAGCAAGCCCACTCCCACAGAAGCACCGCCAGCAACAGAGAGGCTCAGGCCTACAAATGCACCTCAACCGCCAGCGGCAAATGATCCGATAAATGCGTCCACGGCTTGTTGCCGAGGATCTTTGGGTCGTGGCTGGTGGCATTGCGCAAGTAGATGCGGTCCAGACGCAGCAGCGGCCAGCGCGCCGGGTAGGTTTTGGCCACCTGGCCATGATGGCGCTCGAACACTTCGTGCAGGTCGTCCCGTTGGCGCAGGGCCGCATTGCCTTGTTGCTTCCAGTCGTTGAAGTCCCCGGCAATGATGACCGGCTCATCAGGCGGCAGGGATTTGAGCAGTTGGTTAAGCAGTACGATCTGTAGCTGGCGATGGCTTTCCAACAGGCTCAAATGCACGCAAATGGCGTGCACATTGCTATGGCCCGGCACGTCCAGGACGCAATGCAGCAGGCCGCGCCGTTCAGGCCCGGTGATGGACACATCGAGATTGCGCGAGGCCTTGATCGGGTACTTGGACAGCAGGGCATTCCCGTGATGACCATCTGGATACACGGCGTTACGGCCGTAGGCGAAGTCGCTCCACATACTGTCGGCGAGAAACTCGTACTGCGAGGTGGCTGGCCAGTCTTCGTAGCGCGATGCGTGTTTGTCATGCTCGCCGAGCACTTCCTGCAGAAACACCAGGTCGGCGTCGGTACTGCGCACCGCTTCGCGCAGTTCAGGGAGGATGAAGCGACGGTTGAAGACGGTGAATCCCTTGTGCGTATTGACCGTCAGTACCTTGATTTGATGGACAGCAGGCGCTGTTGCCGTAGTGGCAGATAAAAGTGTATTGCCGACAACATCTTCAGCGGGCATGGTCACTCCTCTGTCAGTGGCAGTTCTGAGCGGCAAGCTCAAGGCTGTAGTCTGCCGCTTTTGATGGGGGTGGACTTGATGTTTATCAATACATTCACGACACCTCGGTGTGTTGCAGCTCAAACATCACCAGCGATCGTCCCGTGACCTCGTAGGGCTTGTTGAATGGCAGATGCTGGGGGCCTTTGATGCTCGGGTCTGTGGTGTCGAGCTTGCACGACCAACTGATGCCGTGGGGCACTTTGGGCAAGTTGAAGTTGATCGAGTCGTGGTTAGCGTTGACGACGATCAGCAGTGACGCGTCATCCCCGGCCCGTTGAACCCCGGACACTTGCGCCCGGCCATCCAGCAGCATGCCCAGGCACCGGGCCTGACCGTCATGCCACTGCTCGATGGTCATCTCGTTGCCGTCGGGTGCCAGCCAGGTGACGTCTTTAACCCCGGGGGTTTCGCTGGAGTGCCCTTCCAGAAACAGGCCACGACGCAAGATGGGGTAGTGCAGGCGCAGCTTGATCAGGCGTTTGACAAACGCCAGCAGCGATTTGCCGGGCTTGTTCAGTTCCCAGTTGATCCAGCCGATTTCGCTGTCCTGACAGTAGGCGTTGTTGTTGCCGTGCTGGGTGCGGGCGAATTCGTCGCCGGCCACCAGCATCGGCGTGCCTTGGGCCAGGAGCAGGGTGGCCATGAAGTTGCGCATCTGGCGCTGGCGCAGCGCATTGATGTCGGGATCGTCGGTTGGGCCTTCGACTCCGTGGTTCCACGAAATGTTGTTGTTGCTGCCGTCCTGGTTGTTTTCCTCGTTGGCTTCGTTGTGCTTGTCGTTGTAGGACACCAGGTCGTGCAAGGTGAAGCCGTCATGGGCAGTGATGAAGTTGACCGAACTGTAGGGCCTGCGGCCACGGTGATTGAACAGATCGGCAGAGCCGGTCATGCGTCCGGCAAAGTCGGCCAACTGGCCTTCGTCGCCTTTCCAGAAGGCGCGCACGGTGTCGCGAAAGCGATCGTTCCACTCCGCCCAGCCGGGCGGGAAACCACCGACCTGATAGCCTCCGGGCCCGCAATCCCAGGGTTCGGCGATCATTTTGACCCGGCGCAACAGCGGGTCCTGGCGGCACGCCACCAAAAAGCTGTGCCGTTCGTTAAAACCGTCGTGATAACGCCCCAGAATGGTCGCCAGATCGAAGCGGAAACCATCGACGTGCATTTCCCGGGCCCAGTAGCGCAGCGAGTCGGTGACCATCTGCAAGACGCACGGGTGGCTCAGGTCCAGGGTGTTGCCGGTGCCGGAATCGTTGATGTAGAAACGTTTTTCTTCGGGCATCAGCCGATAGTACGAAGCGTTGTCGATGCCGCGCATGGACAGGGTCGGGCCCTGCTCGTTGCCTTCGGCGGTGTGGTTGTAGACCACGTCCAGAATCACTTCCAGCCCGGCCTTGTGCAGGCGTGCGACCATTTCCTTGAACTCGGCGATCTTGCCGCTGGCCAGGTAGCGCGGGTCCGGGGCGAAAAAGGCGATGCTGTTGTAGCCCCAATAATTGGTCATGCCTTTTTGCAGCAGGTGCTGGTCGTTGACGAACCCGTGGACCGGCAACAGCTCGATGCTGGTGACGCCCAGGCCGGTGATGTGCTCGACCACTTCATCCACCATCAACCCGGCAAAGGTGCCCCGCACCGTATCCGGTACGGCGGGGTGGCGCATGCTGATGCCGCGCACGTGGGCCTCGTAGAAAATGGTGCGGTCCCAGGGCACGTTGAGCCGATGGTCATGGCCCCAGGTGTGCGCCGGGTCGATGACCTTGCATTTGGGTACAAACGGCGCGCTGTCGCGCTCGTCAAAACTCAGGTCGGCGTCCGGGTGGCCGATGGTGTAGCCAAACAGGGCTTCGGACCATTTGAGCTCCCCCACAAGCTGCTTGGCGTAGGGATCGATCAGCAATTTATGGTGGTTGAAGCGGTGGCCGTTTTCCGGGTCGTACGGGCCGTACACGCGATAGCCGTAAACCTGGCCGGGGTGTGCGTCTGGCAAGTAACCGTGAAATGTCTCGTCGGTGTACTCGGGCAGTTCGATACGTTCCAGCTCGACTTCACCGGCGGCGTCGAACAGGCACAGTTCGACTTTGGTGGCGTTGGCTGAGAACAGGGCGAAGTTGACGCCCAACCCATCCCAGGTGGCACCCAGGGGGAAGGGCAGCCCTTCGCGGATGCGCAAGGGGTCGCCAGTGGGCGCGGCTGACGTGTGTTTACTCATGACCTGCTCCTGCGTATTAAGGACTTGAGGCGCGTGCGCGCGCTATCACCACTGATTGAAGGGCCTCATGTTGCGTAGCAGTTGCCGCAGCCTGCGCCAGCTGCTACGGGTTTATAGGCACCTCAACTCTCCTGCAGCGCAGTGTTCTCAAGATGAGGCAGGTTTGCGCGGTGCCCGTGGCTTCTTCTCGGCAGCAGGCTTTGGCGCTGCCTTGGCCTTGGCAGCCCGTGGTTGGGCTTTGGACGGAGCAAGGGCTTGTGCCTGGGCCAGTTTGTGAGCCATGTCCCAGTGGCGTGCCTCCTGGCCATCGGGGCGCCCTTCGGACTCCCAGATCTGGTAGGCAAACTCACGAATGTGTTTGTCGTCGTTACTCATGGCGAAGCTCCTTGACTCATGGGTGAATTATAGGTCTCTTTCGTGGGCTTGCTGGCGGGCGCAGGCCAGCAGTTCGAAGCGTTGCGTTGCATCAATCGCGTCCAGCAACGTGTTGCAATCACCCGGCATTCGGCGGCGCCAGTTGGGATGGCCGCTGACGGTGCCGGGCAAGTTGGCTTGCTCCTCAAGTCCCAGGGCATCCTCGATCGGCAGCAGCACCAGGGGAGCACGGGTGTGCCCCAGAAAACGGATGCTGGCGTCCAGCGTCGGGGCGTTGCCCTGGGCTTCTTCCTGAAAGTTCTGTGGGTCCTGGCGCAAGGCCCGGTCCAGGCCTTCGCACTCGCGCTGGCGTTCCTCGCGCCAGCGTTGCGCGGCCACCGGGTCGACTAGGTTCAGGCGTTCGTTCCAGTCGATATCGCGCCCGTGCAGCCAGCCGGTGAGCGTGGGCAGGTCGTGGGTGCTGGTGGTGGCCAGGGCGTCGTCGGGCCAGTCCAGGATCGGTTTGAAGCGCGCGCCGTAGTCCTGCTCGAACAGCAGCACGCGAATACCGAGGATGGCCCGTTCGCTGAGCTTTTCCCGCAGTCCGTCAGGCACGGTGCCCAGGTCTTCACCGAGTACGATGGCCTGGTGGCGCACCGATTCAAGGCAGACCAGACGCAGCAGATCGTCGATCGGGTAATACAGATAGGCCCCTTCGTCGGCCGAGGCCCCCAGGGGGATCACCCACAGGCGCTGCAAGCCCAGCACATGGTCGATGCGCAGCCCACCGGCATGGGCAAAGTTGGCGCGCAGCATCTCGATGAAGGCGCGAAAGCCATTGCGCTTGAGACCCTCGGGGGAAAACGCGGAAATCCCCCAGCCCTGGCCTGCACGGTTGAGAGCGTCCGGCGGTGCGCCTACGGTCAACTGGGCCAGCATTTCGTCCTGGCGACACCAGGCCTGGCTGCCTGCACCATCGGCGCCCACGGCCAGGTCGGCGATCAGGCCGATGGCCATGCCGCTGGCCCGCGCGGCCGTTTGTGCACGGCCCAGGCAGCGATCCATCAACCACTGACAAAACGCGTAGTAAGCGATGACATGCTGATGTTCTTCGGCGAACTGCAGTAACGCCGGGCTGTCGGGGTTGCGCCATTGCTCGGGCCAGTCACGCCAGTCCAGGCTGTGATGCTCGGTCACACACGACTCTTGCAAGGCTTCGAAGCGGCAGTGGTTTTCCAGGGCTTCGCCGCCCCGCTGGCGAAAACCCTTGAAGTCGTCATGGAGCGGGTGTTCGTTCTGCACAAAGTCGTTATAGAGCTGGCGCAGCAGTGTCTGCTTGGCCTGGGTCACGGCAGGCCAGTCGATCAGAGGCAGTTGTTCAAGCCGGTGGAGTTCGTCTTTAAGACCGGTAGCATCAATGGCCCTGTGCAGGGCTTCCTGTCCCAGGATGCTGGCGGGAGCGGCGTACAGGCTGTTGAGAAATAAACGGCTGGACGGTGAATAAGGGCTGTAGTGCTTGGGGGCGCTGCTGAACATGGCGTGCAACGGGCTGATCGCCAGTGCGTCGGCGCCGCGTTCACCGAGTGCCTGCAGCAGGGTTTCCAGTGCCTGGGTATCGCCAAACCCGCCATCGCCGTGGCGATGCAGCGAGTACAGCTGAACGCTCACCCCCCACGCGCGTGGAGCAGACTGGTGCAAGGCATCGGCAATGCTGAAGCACTTTGTCGGGGCCACGGCCAGGGTGAACTGCTGGTCGTCCAGCTGTACCCGGTGGTAGCCGATGGGAATCATGCCCGGCAGCACGGCGTCTGCATCCAGCTGGATCGGCAGCGCATCACCGCTTTCCAGGTGCACGATGCACTGGCTGTGGGGGTGGAAATAGCGTGACAAGTCCAGGGCCTTGCCGACGTCTGCGGTCAACAAGGGCGGCAGACGTTTGTTCTGTTGCTCCAGTTGCAGGTTCAGCAAGCTGGTTTCAATGGCCTCGGCGCTGTCGGCGGGTAATCCCAACCCCGCCAGAATGGCCTCCAGCACCTTGGGTGTGACCCTTTGCGGTTGGCCGTTGGCATCAATCCAGTCAACGGCCAGGCCGGCTCGGCCGGCGAGTACTTCGAGTTGCGCTTCGCTCATTGGCGGGCTCCCTTGGCGAGAAACGGTCGGGCGTCAGGCAGATCCGCAGGTTGCATCACTCACGGCTTCACGGAGCGAAGCAATGACTTGGCAACCAGTTGTTCATAAAGCTCTGCATAGGGTTCAACGGCCTTGCACCAGTTAAACGGTGCGGCCATTGCGCGGCAGCGCATGGCGTTGAAGAGTGCCGGGTAACTGAAGACTTTGAATGCCCGTTTCAGGGCTTGCTCGTAACTGGCTACGGTGGACTCATCGAACAGGAAGCCGGTGACGCCATTCTCGATGGTGTCGGCCAGGCCGCCCGTATTGCGAGCCACGGGCAGCGAGCCGAAGCGTTGTGCATACATCTGGCTCAACCCGCAGGGTTCGTAGCGCGAGGGCATCAACAGGAAATCGCTGCCCGCGAACATGCGCCGGGCATCGGTTTCATTGAAGCCAATGCGCACCCCGATCTGCCCCGGAAAACGCAGGGCCAGTTCGCGCATGGTCTGTTCTTCTTCGGGCTCGCCGCGCCCGATGATGCAAATCTGACCACCGTTGGCCACGATAAAAGCCGCCACGGCTTCTGTCAGGTCCAGACCTTTTTGGTACACCAGACGCGAAACCACGGCGAACAGGGGGCCCTTGGACGGTTTCAGGCCGAACAGGGTGCGCACATGGGCGGTGTTCAAGGCCCTTGCATCCCAGTCACCGATGCCGAACGGGGCAACCAGATGGGGGTCGGTCGTGGCTTCCCAGCTTTCATCGATGCCATTGGGGATGCCGCTCAGCAGTCCTTGCTGGGTCTTGCTGGCCAGAAAGCCATCCAGCCCGCACCCAAAGGCCGGGGTCGTGATTTCTGCGGCGTAGGTGGCGCTGACGGTGGTGATATGGCTGGCGTAGGCCATGCCCGCTTTCAGGAACGACAACTTGCCATAAAATTCCATGCCGTCCTGCTGCAGGGCATGGTGCGGAATACCCAGCTCCGGGCAGCAGGCGCGGCTGAATACGCCCTGGTAGGCCAGGTTGTGGATGGTGAACAGTGTCGGGGTACGCTGGCCGCGCCAATGCATATAGGCCGGCGCCAGGCCGGCGGGCCAGTCGTGGGCGTGTACCAGATCGGGTTGCCAGTGAATCTGCGCCAGATTGGCCGCAATATCGGCCGCTGCCAGCCCCAGGCGGGCGAAGCGAATATGGTTGTCAGGCCAGTCGCGGCCGTTATTGGCGCCGTAGGGGCTGCCTTCGCGCTCATACAGTTCGGGGCAAATCAGCACGTAGATGACCAGCCCGTCCTTCAAGTCCATGCGGCCGATCTTGCAGGGGGGCAGGGCAGCATGGCCGCCGAGTTCGCCGATGATATGAATGGGGTTGTCGCTGTTGAGTACTTGCGGGTAGCCCGGGATCAAGACACGCACATCATGCAAGTGACGCATGGCCCGCGGAAGAGCGGCCGACACATCCCCCAGACCGCCGGTTTTAACCAGGTCGGCCAGTTCGGACGTGACAAACAGCACTTTCTTTTTGTTGGGATTGGCACTTGCCTGCGGCAGTTCGGGCCTTCCCGCAGGGGCCAGGTCTGGCAGGGACAACAGCTCAGTCACCACTTGCGGGGTCAGACGTTCTTCTTGATGTGGCGCAGCCGCACTGATCATGAATTTCTCCCGTTATATTTATTGATCCACTTACGGCCACCCGGCCGGTACTTCCCCACTTGCGATTGGCCATGTCATCCATGGCGTAAATGCTCAAAAGATGAATAAGGCACTGCAAGGAATGCACCAATAATGGCAACCCCAGCCTTAGGTAGACCTACCACGGGCGAAGAAAATTCGATTGTCTGATTACGGCAATTAGACGCCGTAGACACGACAGCGTTGAGTGTAGGAGAGATACTTCAAGGTGTTAGGTGTATGAGGTGTTTTTTTGTAGGACAAAGATAATTATCGCGTAGGAAAAATATCTATCACGGGATGTGTGTCACTGTTATTTCAGTGCCGGGTGATGCGTCGCATCTTTGTGGTCGCTGCCGAGGAATGAAGGCTGCGAGCTCTTGATCGTGCGAACGGGACAATAAAGCTCGCAGCCTTCGTTCCTCGGCAGCGACTACAGGTCAGTTAATGCTCCAGAGGATTTCAAAAGCAATACGGGGCGCACCATTGCGGTGCGCTGCGTGCTGAAATCTCAGTTGCCGGGATACTCGGCCACCACCTGATCACTGCCATCGTTGCGCAGGCCGATAACCTGATACGCGTCCTTGCGGTCACCCATTTCCATTCCCGGCGAACCCATAGGCATGCCCGGTACCGCAATCCCCTTGAGGTCATTGCGCTTGGTCAATGCCACCACTTGCTCGGCCGGGACATGGCCTTCAACGAATTTGCCGTTGATCACGCCGGTATGGCACGAAGCCAGGCGCGGCTGGACACCGAGGCGCTGCTTGACACTGCTCATGTCGGCTTCGACATGGTCATTGACCTTGAAACCATTGGTTTCAAGGTGGGAGATCCAGGCTTTGCAGCAGCCGCAGTTGGCATCGCGGTGCACATCAATGGTCAGTTGTTCGGCGGCCTGAGCCAGCGAGGACAACAGCAGGGCCGAGAGTGCGACAAGGCGCAATGGGGTTTTCATCGAGTTCCTCAATACGTAAAAAATGTGAGCCTGATCATTAACGACTGTCAGGTAACTGATGACCAGATGACAATTTTGTCAGGTTGGAGCTGCCTTGCTGCTTTTCAAGGCGTCAGTCGCAAGCTTGCACGGATGCCCTGGACCTCGGGTTCGTTGGCTTTGTAGCCGTCTGCCGGACCTGCGTAGGAAAGGGCGTAGGCGCTGTTGCCCTGAGTGGCGGCCACCAGGGTCTGGGTGATGACGTGGTTGCCGTTCTGGGTGATTTTGCAGGTGGTTTGCAAGGCGTCCAGGCCCCCCAGGGTGCTGCTGTTGATTTTGCTGCAAGCGCTCTGATAACCGCCTTTGGCGAAGTTTTGCTGCAGGGTTTTGCGCATCTGCAGCAAAACGGCCTCCATATTCACCTTGTGTTCAGGCACCAGGGTCGACTGGGTCAGCTCCATGACCATCTGCGGATCGCCATTGGCATCGTTCTTCACGGCCCGCTGGCGCACGCTGCTGTCGTCGGGCTCAGGGGGGATGGTCTGAATCTCCCAGCCTGCTGGCCAGGTAATTGTCAGTCCGTCGGCATGGGCCAGGGGGAGCCCGACAAGCAGGCATAAACCGATAAAAACGGGGAAACGGCGGGCAACGTGCATAGGTCTCGGGCCTTTTGGGCAGGATTTTGGCAGTAATAGTGTATCAATAGGTGTCGAAGTCTTGCTTTGCAGCCTGACATCATTTTCGACCATTGCTCAGCTAAACCTTTGCTTCTTATGTCTAATCCCGGACAATCGCGCCCCTCTTATGGCCGGGGCGATGTCAGCAAGGTGTTTCTTGTCCGCTCCGGCTGCGTGGTAACGACCGGCTAGCGGAGATTCGACCGGATGAATGACCAGGCTAACAGCGTCGACGAACGCTTCGACGAGACCCCGGCGACCTTAAGTCGCTGGAACCGTCATGACACCACCTGGATGCTGGGCCTGTTCGGCACAGCGATTGGCGCAGGTACCTTGTTCTTGCCCATCAACGCAGGGCTTGGCGGCTTTTGGCCGTTATTGATCCTGGCGCTGTTGGCGTTCCCGATGACCTTTTACGCACACCGTGGCTTGACCCGCTTCGTGCTCTCCGGGCGCGAAGGCTCAGATATCACGGATGTGGTGGAAGAGCATTTTGGCCTTAGCGCCGGTTCCCTGATCACGCTGCTGTACTTCCTGGCGATTTTCCCGATTCTGCTGATCTACAGCGTAGCGCTGACCAACACGGTTGGCAGCTTTATGCTCAATCAAATGCACATCACGCCACCGCCACGGGCAATCCTGGCGTTGGTACTGATTCTGGGCTTGCTGATTGTTGTGCGCTGCGGCGAACAAGTGATCGTCAAGGCCATGAGCATGATGGTCTACCCGTTCATTGTGGCCTTGCTGTTTTTGGCGGTGTTTCTGATTCCGCACTGGAATGGCGGCATTCTGAGTACCGCGACCACGCTGCCTGAACCTACTGCATTGCTGCACACCTTGTGGCTGGCGATTCCGGTGATGGTGTTCTCCTTTAACCATTCGCCCATCATCTCGGCCTTCGCCGTGGATCAGAAGCGCCGCTATGGTGCCAACGCCGATGAGCGCAGCTCGCAGATCCTGTCCCGCGCCCACCTGCTGATGGTGGTGATGGTGCTGTTCTTCGTGTTCAGCTGTGTGCTCACGCTCTCGCCTGAGCAACTGCTTGAGGCCAAGACGCAGAACCTGTCGATCCTGTCCTACCTGGCCAACCACTTCAGCAACCCGACCATCGCTTTTGCTGCGCCGCTGATTGCGTTTGTGGCCATTGCCAAGTCGTTCCTGGGCCACTACATCGGCGCCAGTGAAGGCCTTAAAGGCCTGGTACTGAAAACCGGCAAGCGCCCTGCAGCGAAAAACCTCGACCGCATGACTGCAGCGTTCATGCTGGTGGTGTGCTGGGCGGTGGCCACGCTTAACCCGAGCATCCTGGGCATGATCGAAACCATGGGCGGGCCGGTCATTGCAGCCATCCTGTTCCTGATGCCGATGTACGCGATTCGTCGGGTCCCGGCCATGCGCCAGTATTCGGGCCAGATCTCCAACGTGTTCGTCACGGTTGTGGGCCTGATCGCGATCTCGTCGCTGGTGTACTCCCTGATCCCTTGAGCCTTGTCCCTGTCGCCGCCGTTCTGTGCGGCGACACTGCGTGATTGACCCTCGCAAGCCGCCCAAGGCTTGAGTCTGGCCAGTACTGCGAATATGATTGCGACCCATTCCTATTCGCAGTGTGCTGACAGCACGTCCCGAGGGTTCCCGTGTCGCCATCCCCGTCGAACCCACCGTTGCTGCATGCACACGTGCATAACCTGTATAGCGATCACCACGGCTGGCTGGTGAACTGGCTGCGGCGGCGTTTGCGTGATACCGACAATGCTGCCGACATGGCGCAGGACACCTTCCTTTATGTATTGGGCAAACCGGAGCAGGTTGCGCAGTTGCGTGAGCCGCGTGCCTGGCTGAGCACGATCGCCAAGGGTTTGTTGATAGACCGCTTTCGTCGCCAGAAGGTCGAGCAGGCGTATCTGCTTGCGATTGCCCATTTGCCCGAGCAGGAAATGCCTGCCCCTGAAGAACGGTTGATCCTCCTTGAAACCCTGACCCGAATCGACGCGTTGCTCGACGGCCTGAAGCCCGCGGTGCGAACCGCCTTTTTGCTTTCGCGCCTCGAGGGGCTTGGCTATCAGGCGATTGCCGAGCGCCTTGGGGTTAGCGTCAGTTCGGTGGAAAAGTACATGGCTACGGCCATCCGTCATTGTTTTCTCGCCCGTAGCGCCCTGTGAGCGGGGGGCCCTCGACGGTCGAATTTGCACCCCATGTGCTTGACCAGGCCATTGACTGGCTGGTGAAAACCCAGTCCGGTGCGGCTCAACCCCATGTGTTTGCTGCGTGCAAGCAGTGGCGCGCCGCCGATGCCAGTCATGAAGCGGCCTGGCAAGCCCTGCAACTGACCGAGACGACCTTGCGTCAGGCCTCGTTGCTGCCCGGTCGCGTTGCACTGGACACCCTGGCCGGCAGTGGCCGTATTCGCTCGCGCCGCCAGGCACTCAAGATACTGGGCTTGGGCATGCTGGGCGCCGGGGCGGGCGCATTGGCGATCCAGCAGCAACCGTGGCGTCATTTTGGTGCCGACTACGGGACCGGGGTGGGTGAGCGGCGGTTGTACAACCTGGTCGACGGTACGGGTTTGCAGCTCAATACCGACAGTTCTGCTGATGTGCTGTTCACTGCGCAGCAGCGACTGATTGTTTTGCGCGCTGGCGAAATTTTTATCCGCACTGGCCAAGACCCAGTATCCGTCAGCGGCCGCCGACCGTTTTGGGTTCACACCCGTGAGGCTCGGTTGCAAGCCATCGGCACAGCCTTCGATGTACGCCAGGAGTCCGGGCGTACCCGGTTGATGGTCGAGGAGGGGGTGGTGGCGATTCATCTGCCGGACTCCCTGCCAGTTCGGGTGCAGGCGGGCCATGAGTACCTGATTGACGCTCATTCGGCGCAGCCCCAAACCGCTTCAGCGTTCTCTGCCAGTGGCTGGGCCAGTGGCGTGCTGGTAGCCAGGCAGATGCGTTTGCAGGACCTGACGCAAGAGCTGGCACGCTATCGCCATGGCTGGTTGCAGTGCGATCCGGCGGTCAGTGACTTGCGGGTATCGGGGGTGTTTCAGCTCGATGGTATCGAGCATGCGCTGGAAGGCCTGAGCCAGTCGCTGCCGGTTCGAATCGAGCACAGAACACGGTTCTGGACACGGATTGTGGCGGTTTAAGGTTCAGCAGACGCTTGAATCTACAAATACGAATAATTATCAAATTTCTTTGCGGGTTTACACGAGTCCTTCGACAGATAGGCATAAGACTTATTTATTGCAGGAGCCCCGCGCCAATGTCCCGTGTTTATCGCAATTCTTCATTGCCTTCCCGCAGCCGCCTGGCCATCGCTTTGCAGATCGTTTTACTGGGCGCCGTCGCACAACCGTTATCGCTGGTCAGCGCCGCCTCCATCAGCGTTCAGCACAGTTTCGACGTGCCAGCCAGCGATCTGGAGTTGGCGTTAAACCGTTTCGCCCAGCAGGCCAATATTTCCCTGCCCTATGACCCGACCCTGGTTAAAAGCAAGCAGGCGCCAGCACTCAAGGGGCGTTATGAGGTGGCTCAGGGCCTGATGCAATTGCTCAAGGGCAGTGGTCTGACGGCCACCGAAGGTGCCAATGGGGTCTGGGTACTCTATCCGTTGACCTCCGACGGAGCGCAATTGCAACTGCAAGCCACCAGCGTCACGGGGCTCGGGCTGGGCAGCACCACTGAGGACAGCCATTCCTACACCACGGGTGAGACCCGTACGGCGACTAAATTGCCACTTTCGCTGCGCGAAACACCGCAATCGGTCACGGTAATGACCCGTCAGCAGATGACCGATCAAGGCTTGGGCAGTATCGCTCAGGTACTGGCGCAAACCCCTGGCATCACGGTGATGCATGACGACAGCGAGCGGTACAACTTCTACTCCCGCGGGTTCACCCTGGACAACTTTCAGTACGACGGCGTGCCGACCTCGGACTTCACCACCAATACCAACGGCCTGGGCATGCGGGACATGGCCATTTACGACCGTGTAGAGGTGGTACGCGGCGCCACCGGCCTGATGAGCGGGGTGGGCAGCCCGTCAGGCGCGGTGAACCTGGTGCGCAAGCGTCCTACCAAGGAGTTTCAGGGTTATGTCTCAGGCAGCGGCGGGTCATGGGATCGCTATCGCAGCGAACTGGATCTGTCCGGGCCGCTCACTGAAAACGGTGCGCTGCGTGGCCGCGTGGTTGCAGCACGCGAAGATGGCCGCTCTTTCATCGATCGCTATTCCTCTATCAAGGACGTGTTCTATGCCATCGGTGAAGCAGATGTGAGCGACGACACTACCGCTTATGCCGGTATCGACTATCAGCGGATTAACTCCAACGGCTCAAGTTTTGGTCAGTTGCCGCTGTATTACAGCGATGGCAGCCGAACCCACTTCAGCCGCTCGATGAACCCTGCAGCCAAGTGGGCATATGCCGACAGCGAAAGCACCAAATACTTCGCGGGCATTGAGCAGCGTTTTGACAACGACTGGTTACTCAAAGTCGAGGCCAGCCACTGGAAGGGCAATACCGAGCAGTTGCAGGGGAATCTGGTGGGGTGGGGACCTTTCCCGGATAAAGCCACGGGAGAAGCTCAATTCATGAGCGGTACCAAAACCTTCAAGATCAATACCGATACCCTGGACGCCTATGCGACCGGGCCATTCGAGCTTTTGGGCCGGACCCATGAGCTGGTGGTGGGGATGAATGTCAGCGATGGTCGTACGGACTATCTGGCAATGAATGCCGAGGATTTGACCGTCAACTATGAAAACTGGAACAACGACGCGCCTCGTCCCACGGACTTGAGCCGGGGCTTGAAGCAGAAGTACAAGACCAAAGAGTCAGCGGCCTACGCGGCGTTGCGTCTCAAGCCGATAGATGATCTGTCCGTGATCCTGGGCACCCGAGTGGTGAATTACGATCGCAAGGGAACAATGACCTACAACGCAGCGCAAACCACCCCGGATACGGATAACAGTAAAAAAACCGGGAAAATGATTCCTTATGCAGGGATCGTCTATGACGTGACGGAAAATCACTCGGTCTATGCCAGCTATACCGACATCTTCACTCCCCAAAGCTACTTCGACCGCGACAACAAAGTGCTCGCTCCCGTAACCGGGCAAAGCTACGAAACTGGCCTTAAGTCGGAGTACTTCGGCGGTGCCCTGAACACCAGTTTTGCCCTGTTTCTGATCAAGCAGGACAACTACGCCGAATACGACGGTATGCGCGCCGATGGCCAGGATGCCTACAAGGCAGTCAGTGGCATCAAGACCAAAGGCTTTGAGGCTGAAATTTCCGGCGAAGTCATGAGCGGCTGGCAATTGCTTGCGGGTTATACCTACGCCCAGCCACGGGACAAGGACGGCAAGCGGATCAACAGCAACCACCCCGAGCAGTTGTTCAAACTGGCCACCAACTACCAGCTGACAGGGGATCTCAAAGACCTGAACGTGGGCGGCAACCTGACGTGGCAAGGCTCGACCTACAGCGAGCTCGATTCATCGATCAAAGCCGAGACCAAGGAAGGCAGCTTCGCGGTGGTCGGCTTGATGGCCCGCTATGACATCAATAAAAACCTGAGTGCCTCGGTCAATCTCAACAACGTGTTCGACCGCGAATACCTCAGCGGATATGGCCTGTATTCGACCTATTACTATGGCGACCCGCGCAACCTGATGCTGGGGATGAAGTACCGCTTCTGAAGCCATGCTTCATGTTGTGCCTGCCCTGCGTCGACTATGGTTAAAAACCACGAAAACCCGGGCCGGCATGACGTTTGACCTGCATCAATGCGGGTGCGCCGCACAGGCTTAGTCTGGGGTCAATCCATGTTCCAGGAGGTTGCCATAGATGAGCATCATCGTGACCGGGGCTGCCGGGTTTATCGGCAGCAATCTGGTAAAGGCGCTTAATCGGCGCGGCGAGCGCGACATCATCGCCGTGGACGATCTGACCGATGGCGACAAGTGCCGCAACCTGGCGGATTGCGATATCGCCGATTACTTCGACAGGCGCGAGTTCGTGCAACGCTTCGTCACCCATCAGTTGGGTGAAGTGCGGGCCGTGCTGCATCAAGGGGCCTGCTCCAGCACGGTCGAAAGTGATGGCCGGTTGATGATGGACAACAATTATCGTTACAGCT
Source organism: Pseudomonas sp. MF06569 (assembly GCF_059862735.1). Classification (NCBI taxonomy): domain Bacteria; kingdom Pseudomonadati; phylum Pseudomonadota; class Gammaproteobacteria; order Pseudomonadales; family Pseudomonadaceae; genus Pseudomonas; species Pseudomonas sp. MF06569. The sequence goes on from NZ_JCBCUZ010000015.1 coordinate 85,478, forward strand.
GCGATGTGTTGCAGGCCTGTCAGGAGCAGTCGGTGCCTCTGCTGTATGCCTCTTCGGCGGCGGTCTACGGGGCCGGCAGGGATTTTCGCGAAGCCCGTGAGCATGAGCGGCCCTTGAATGTGTATGCCTACTCCAAATGCCTGTTCGACCAGCGCGTGCGCCAGATATTGCCCAAGTCGCGCAGCCAGATCGTCGGTTTGCGTTACTTCAATGTCTACGGCCCCCGTGAGCAGCATAAGGGGCCCATGGCTTCGATGGTCTGGCACTGTTTCAACCAGTACCGCGATCGTGGCCATGTCGAGTTGTTTGGCGAGTATGGCGGCTACCCGGCGGGCGGGCATGAGCGGGATTTTGTGTCGGTGGAGGATGTGGTCAAGGTCAACCTGCACTGGCTGGATCACCCGCAAACCAGCGGTATATTCAACCTGGGCACCGGGCGGGCCCGTTCATTCAATGATCTGGCGCTGGCAACGATCAACAGCGTGCGCTGTGCCGAGGATCGACCGCCTTTGACCCTTGAAACGGCCATTCTGGACGGCGTTTTGCGCTACTGCGAATTTCCGCAGGGGCTCAAGCACAAGTATCAGGTGTATACCTGCGCCGATTTGGGGCAGTTGCGCGAGGCGGGCTATCGCGAGCCGATGATGGGACTGGAGGAAGGGGTGGAGCGGTATTGCGCGCAGCTGCTGGCCCGTTGAAGCCTGAGTACGGGTTGCGGGAGCGGGCTTGCTCGCGATGGGCGCACCCCGGTTTAACGGATAAACCGGGTTGTCTGAGTCGTGAACAAGCCCGCACCTGCAGGTATCACTTGTGGCTGAGCAGTGCTTCCAGTTTTTCCTGGTCACGGGCGAACTGACGAATGCCTTCGGCCAGTTTCTCGGTGGCCATTGCATCTTCGTTGGAGGCCCAGCGGAATTGCGACTCGTCCAGCACCAAGCGGGGTTCGCCTGCGTGGCCAGGGGCCAGTTTGCGTTCCAGCTTGCCTTCGTCCAGAGCCAGTTTTTCCAGCAGGTCGGGGCTGATGGTCAGACGGTCGCAGCCGGCCAGTTGCTCGATCTGGTTGAGGTTGCGGAAGCTGGCGCCCATGACCACGGTGTTGTAGGCATTGGCTTTGTAGTAGTTGTAGATGCGGGTTACGGACTGCACGCCCGGGTCATCGGAGCCGGTGTAGTCAACGCCGGTGGACTTCTTGTACCAGTCGTAAATTCGACCCACAAACGGCGAGATCAAAAACACCCCGGCATCGGCACAGGCAGCCGCCTGGGCGAACGAGAACAACAGGGTCAGGTTGGTTTGAATGCCGTCCTTTTCCAGTTTCTCTGCAGCGCGGATGCCTTCCCAGGTCGAGGCCAGCTTGATCAGCACGCGGTCGCGGCCTACACCGGCCTTGTCGTAAAGCTCGATCAACTGGTTGGCTTTTCTCAGCAGGGCGGGTTCGTCAAACGACAGGCGGGCGTCGACTTCAGTCGAAATACGGCCTGGAATCACGTTCAAGATACCGCTACCTACCGATACCGCGAAATGATCGCAGGCCAGGCCCACATCGCCTTTGGCGTGGCTGATGGCATTTTTCAGCAGCTCGGCATAGCCGGGCATCGCTGCAGCCTTGAGCAGCAGCGACGGGTTGGTGGTTGCGTCCACAGGTTTGAGACGGGTAATTGCGTCGAGGTCGCCGGTGTCTGCGACCACGGTGGTGAACTGCTTGAGTTGTTCCAGCTTGGAAGTCATGAGCGTCTCTGTCGAAAAGGTAGTAATGGCAGTACAGATTGATTGCGTCTTCGATCATTAGTTCGTTGAACGTAGAGTGGCAGAATGCCGCTGAACACGCCCGCAGTGCAACCAATGGTGCAGATTTAATCTGTCGCAGTGCCATTACCCCAACGTCAAATCTCCATCTTGCCCCACCCTGGCTTGCGCGGCTCTGGCTCGCAGATCTGCACCGCATTGACGGTTTTGCCGGTGGCGAGTTCAACCCTGCGTGCCACCTCCGGGTCGTCGGCAAACGGGATCAGGCTGGCTTCGTCGATGTCTTTCTCGGTTTTGTGCTTCAAACACCAGCTGACGGCGCAGTAAATGCTGATCACTGCGCAGCTGTTGAGGGCTATTTCGAGCATGTGCAACGCTCCTTGCTGGAGGGCAAGCGCAAGCCTTGTGGCCTGCGCTGCAACGGGATCAGGCAATCCGGGCGGTCAGTTCGGCCTGTTTGAGGTTGGCCACACGCACCGTGCGCCATACGTTCCAGGCCATCAGCAACATGCCGCACAGGAAGAACAGCCCGCCCACCAGGCGTACGACAAAGCCCGGGTGGCTGGCCTGTAATGACTCGACAAACGAGTAGGTCAGGGTGCCGTCATCGTTGATCGCCCGCCACATCAGGCCCTGGGTAATGCCGTTGACCCACATCGACGCGATGTAGAGCACCGTGCCGATGGTGGCCAGCCAGAAGTGCAGGTTGATCAGCGCGATACTGTGCATCTGCTCACGGCCGAAGATTTTCGGGATCATGTGATACAGCGCCCCGAAGGTAATCATCGCCACCCAGCCCAAAGCCCCGGCGTGTACGTGGCCGATGGTCCAGTCGGTGTAGTGGGAGAGGGCGTTGACGGTCTTGATCGCCATCATCGGGCCTTCAAAGGTCGACATGCCGTAGAACGCCAGAGACAGTACCAGAAAGCGCAGGATCGGGTCGGTACGCAACTTATGCCAGGCCCCCGAGAGGGTCATCATGCCGTTGATCATGCCGCCCCAGCTGGGTGCCAGGAGGATGATCGACATCGCCATGCCCAGTGATTGCGCCCAGTCCGGCAAGGCGGTGTAGTGCAAGTGATGAGGGCCTGCCCATATATAAAGCGTGATCAGTGCCCAGAAATGCACGATGGACAGGCGATAAGAGTAAATCGGCTTGCCGACTTGCTTGGGTACGAAGTAGTACATCATTCCGAGAAAACCGGTGGTCAGGAAGAAACCTACGGCGTTGTGCCCATACCACCACTGCACCATGGCATCGGTGGCGCCGGAGTACACCGGATACGACTTGAACCAGTCCACTGGAATGGCCAGGTGGTTGACCACATGGAGCATGGCAATCACCAGAATGAAGGCGCCGAAAAACCAGTTGCCGACGTAAATATGTTTCGTTTTTCGTTGTACCACTGTGGTGAAGAAGACGATGGCGTAGGCCACCCAGACCACGGTCATCCAGACGGCACCGGTGAACTCGATTTCGGCGTATTCCTTGGTCGTGGTGTAGCCCAGGGGCAGTGTGATCAGCATGATCACGATCACTGACTGCCAGCCCCAGAAAGTGAAGGCAGCGAGCTTGTCGGAGAACAGCCGCACGTTGCAGGTGCGCTGCACGGCGTAATAGCTGGCGGCAAATTGCGCGCTGCCGGCAAACCCGAAAATCACCAGGCTGGTGTGCAGCGGCCGCAGTCGCCCGAAGGTGGTCCAGGGCAGGTCCAGGTTCATTTGCGGCCAGGCCAGTTGCGAGGCGATCCACACGCCCATGGCCATGCCGATAACACCCCACACCACGGTCATGATGGCGAATTGGCGGACGACCTTATAGTTATAGGCCTGCCCGTTCAGTGCTGTGCTCATGCTCAAGTCTTCCACGGTTTAAAGTCCTGCCAGGCCTCGTGGTCTGGCGCAGGTTGAACTTTAGGAAGCTTGAGTTAAACAAGACAGATTCAGAAAATCAGAATTTATGCGGATCAGATTCTATCGTGTGTTTAGGGGGATTTTATTTAATCTGATCTGGTTTTTAAGATATTTACGAAATTAAAATCCAACTGAGCTGTAAGACCAGGCGCCATGTGTAGTGCGCGCTCGATCACATTCATCGTGGGATAGAACAGGCTTGTGCGGTGATTCTCCAAGGCTTGGCTATACCTATATGGGCGCGTTCCTACGGTTGCCCCCCTACAGGAGTTACAGAATGAAGCTTGGTTTAATGATCGGTACGTTGTGCATCGCCTCAATCGGGATGGTCGGTTGTGCGAGCAAGGTCCAGCACCCGGATGAATACTCTGGTTTCCTGAAGGATTACAGCCGCCTTAAAGAGGCCAAGTCGCCCTCTGGTGCAGAGGTGATGCGTTGGGTTGACCCAAAACTGAAGGTGAATAAATACACCAGCGTGTATATCGAGCCGACTCAGCTGTACCCGGCACCCAAACCGACAGAGAAGATTCCACAAAGTACGTTGAACGGAATCACCAACTACTACGATCAGGCCCTAAAGCGTGAATTGAGCAAATCCTTGCCGTTGGCCAGCGCCCCTGGACCGGGTGTGATTGTAGTGCGGGCAGCCATCACCGCAGTCAGCAGCGAGACCGAGAGCCTGGCACCCTATGAGTACATTCCGGTAGCCCTGGTGGCTGCGGCGGTGAGCACGGCCTCGGGCATCCGGGATCAGGAAACCCAACTGGCCACCGAAGCCGTCTTTATCGACGGGCAAAGCCAGGATGTTGTGGCCCAGGTCGTGCGCAAAGGCACCGGCAAGCCACTGGCGAACAGCAGCCAGGCAATGAAGGCCGATGACGTTAAAAACGTAATAGATACCTGGGCTTCGGACTTGCATCAGTCGTACTTGAAGCTCAAGAAATAAGCTAAACGCGCGCGAATGCATGTGTAAATTGTAGTCGCTGCCGCAGGCTGCGAAGGGTTGCGAAGCAACCCGTTTCCCCGAAGCCTGCGCGATCCCGATCCCGATCCCGATCCCGATCCCGATCGCAGCCTTCGGCAGCGACTACAGCATCTTCTCCCTACTTGCCGAAAGTGACGTTGATCCCGGCAAACAGGGTGAACTGAGGCAGGTTGTCCCCCTTGCGCTCCACGGTCCATTGCGGCTCAACGAAGGCGTTCAAAATATTGCTCCCGGCTTTCCAGGCCTTGCCTGCACCCAGCCCGATGGGGATGTAGTGGGTGTTGTTTTTCAGGTCGTAGGTCCAGGTGCCCGTGGAGCGCAGGTACCAGCCCTTGGGCAGGTTGTGGATGATGAACGGTTGAAAGGTCGCGCTCTCCACATGCTGGCGGTCGCTGTCACCGGCGAACGAGCTTTGATACTGCACCAGCGCGCCCAGCAGGCCCCGGGGGGATGCGTCGATGGCGACAGCGGCGAAGCCTGCCTGCCATTTGCCGGTACCCAGTTCGTCATGCTCGGCAGTCGGTGCGGTGATCTGCGGTCCGATGCCCAACTGCACACCCTCGGTTTTAAGCAGGAAAATATCAAACAGGTTGAGGTCGCCAATCCCCGTGCTGTAGCCAGTGTGCGGGTCAGGGCGGGTGCTGATCGGCAGCGTGGCGCGCAGCAGTTGCGGTACGCCAATGAAATCGTTCGGCGCCACGGGCAGGGTGCCGCGCAGCAGGGCGTCGTTGGTGTGGATATTGCTGTCGTAAACCTGTGGCGTGTAGTAGTCCTGAAGGTTGGCTCCCGGGGCCAGGTTCAACGGGTTGTTGCTCTTGTTGGCAGTCTCGGCGTTATCCGCCAGCGCATCCGTGACCGGGTACAGGGCAAGGGTAAGCAAGAAACCTGAGGCAAGGCGGGTGATTGGCATGGCGATCCTGATCCTTGGGCGCAAGCTTTATACGCTAGCAGTCGGTCGAGAATTGGCCCGTTTGCCGGCGTATCTTTTAGCGGTTCTGCGCTCCAGCACACAGAAACAGGTCATGCCTGCAGGGTGTGAAGGGCTGTGGGAATAGTCTTTTTGTAGCGAGAGTCGTGAGATTTTTACGATCAGGTCATAGGTCGTCCACCTGATTCATGTTTAACTTCGGCCTCTTCAAAAACTGTTAAGAAGGACATCGTTCATGGCTCAAGTGACGCTTAAAGGCAACCCTGTTCAAGTCAACGGCGAACTGCCTGCAGTAGGTTCCAAGGCGCCAGCGTTTTCGCTGGTTGCAGGTAATTTGTCCGACGCAACACTGGCGAGCTTTGCTGGTAAGCGTAAAGTGCTGAACATCTTCCCAAGCGTAGATACCCCGACTTGCGCCACTTCGGTGCGCAAGTTCAACGCAGAAGCCAATGCTCTGCCGAACACCGTTGTATTGAACATTTCGGCTGACCTGCCATTCGCGCAAGCCCGTTTCTGCGGCGCCGAAGGTCTGGAAAACGTGCAAAACCTGTCGACCCTGCGCGGCCGCGAGTTCATCGAGAACTACGGCGTAGCCATTGCTGACGGCCCGTTGGCTGGCCTGACTGCGCGCGCGGTCGTGGTTCTGGATGAAAACGACAACGTGCTGCACAGCGAACTGGTCAAAGAAATCGCTGAAGAGCCGAACTACGAAGCAGCCCTGGCTGTTTTGAAGTAAGTCGTACTGCAAGACTCAAAGCGGCCTGGCACCGAGAGGTGCCAGGCCGTTTTTTTTTGCGCCCACAATGGCTGTCATCTTTTGCTCATGACCCCTCTATAACGTAAATAGCCGGTAAAGAGCCTTTTCATAACGCCCCGCACTGCTTATCGTTCGTCCTCCTGTAAATTATCGCTCGCGCTAATGGTTGATCACTCCATGCAATCCTCTGTTTCCCACAAATCCCGTTTCTGGCTGTTTGGCCTGCTGGTCTTGCTGATAGTCCTTGGCCTGTGCTGGTGGCTTTGGCCATCTGCCCCGAAAAAGGCCGCGACCGATCAGCCCGCCGGGCACACCAGCCGCTCGGGGATGATGCGTCCCGGATTTGGCGGGTCTACTCAGCCCGTTCCGGTGCGGGTGTCGGAAGTAGCACAGGGTAATTTCCCGGTGTACTTCAAGGCCCTGGGTACTGTGACGGCACTCAACACGATCAACGTGCGCAGCCGGGTGGCGGGGGAGCTGGTCAAGATCTATTTCAAGGAAGGTCAGATGGTCAAGGCGGGTGAACTGCTGGCCGAAATCGACCCGCGCAGCTATCAGAATGCGCTGCTGCAAGCCGAAGGCACGCTGCTGCAGAACCAGGCTCAACTGAAAAACGCCCAGGTTGATGTGCAGCGTTATCGTGGCCTGTATGCCGAAGACAGCATCGCCAAGCAGACCCTGGATACAGCCGAAGCACTGGTCAGCCAATATCAGGGCACGGTCAAGACCAATCAGGCAGCCGTCAATGATGCCAAGCTGAATCTGGACTTCACCAAGATCCGTGCACCGATCAGTGGCCGTGTGGGCTTGCGTCAACTGGATGTCGGCAATCTGGTCGCAGCCAACGACACCACGGCGCTGGTTGTGATCACCCAGACCGAGCCGATCGTGGTCGCCTTCACTTTGCCCGAGACCAATCTGGCGCTGGTGCTTGAACGTTATCGCAGTGGCGCAAAAATGCCGGTGCAGGCCTGGAACCGGGGTGACACTAAAGAGCTGGCAGTGGGTGTGTTGAGCAGCATCGATAACCAGATTGATATCACCACCGGTACCCTGAAATTCAAGGCGCTGTTCGAGAACCGCGATCAGGTGCTGTTCCCCAACCAGTTCGTCAATGTCCGCCTGCTGGCCGACACCCTTCAAAACGTGGTGCTGGCGCCGACAGCGGCCATTCAGTTCGGCACCAACGGCTCGTTCGTGTATGCAATGGACGGCGACAACAAGGTCAAGATCCGCACCATTAAAGTGGGTGCCACCGACGGCGACGTGACGGTGATCGAAGACGGCCTGGCCCCAGGTGATCGTGTGGTGCTCGAAGGCACCGACCGTCTGCGCGACGGTGGTGCAGTCGAAGTGGTCAATGACAGTGCTGAAGTGCCAACAACGGCTGCAGGGCAACTGCTGGATGGCGGCCCTGACACCGATACAGCTCCGGCCCCGGCCCCGGCCCCTGACAAAGCCAAGACCAAGGCCCGCGAATGAATCTGTCGCGACTGTTTATCCTGCGCCCGGTCGCAACCACGCTGTGCATGCTGGCCATCGTGTTGTCCGGGATCATCGCCTATCGATTGTTGCCGGTGTCGGCCTTGCCTCAGGTCGACTACCCGACTATCCGCGTGATGACGCTGTATCCCGGGGCCAGCCCGGATGTCATGACCAGTGCCGTGACGGCGCCGCTTGAGCGTCAGTTCGGGCAAATGCCGGGCCTGACGCAAATGGCCTCCACCAGTTCCGGTGGCGCATCGGTGCTGACGTTGCGCTTTAACCTCGACATCAATATGGATGTCGCCGAGCAACAGGTGCAGGCCGCGATCAACGCCGCCAGCAACCTGCTGCCCAAGGATTTGCCGGCACCGCCGGTGTACAACAAGGTCAACCCTGCGGATACCCCGGTGCTGACCCTGGCGATCAGTTCCAAAACCATGCCGCTGCCCAAGCTCAATGACCTGGTCGATACGCGCATGGCGCAAAAAATTGCCCAGATCAGCGGCGTGGGCATGGTCAGCATTGCCGGCGGTCAACGCCAGGCCGTGCGGATCAAGGTCAACCCCGAAGCGCTGGCTGCCAATGGCCTGAACCTGTCGGATGTGCGCACCCTGATCGGGGCGTCCAACGTCAACCAGCCCAAGGGTAACTTTGACGGCCCGACCCGGGTATCGATGCTGGACGCCAATGACCAGTTGAAAACCCCTGAGGAATACGCCGAACTGATCCTGGCGTACAACAACGGCGCGCCACTGCGACTCAAGGACGTGGCTGAAATTGTCGATGGCGCCGAAAACGAGCGTCTTGCCGCCTGGGCCAACGAAAACCAGGCTGTGCTGCTGAACATCCAGCGCCAGCCCGGTGCCAACGTGATTGAGGTGGTCGACCGGATCAAGGCGCTGCTGCCGAGCATCACCGACAACCTGCCAGCCGGTATCGACGTTACGGTGCTGACCGACCGCACCCAAACCATCCGCGCCTCGGTGCGCGATGTGCAATACGAATTGCTGATCGCCATCGCGCTGGTGGTGATGGTGACATTCCTGTTTCTGCGTCGCGCCAGCGCCACCATCATTCCATCGATTGCCGTACCGCTCTCGCTGGTCGGCACTTTTGGCGTGATGTACCTGGCGGGGTTCTCGATCAACAACCTGACGCTGATGGCCCTGACCATCGCCACCGGCTTTGTGGTGGATGACGCCATCGTCATGCTCGAAAACATTTCGCGCTATATCGAAGAAGGCGACAGCCCGATGCAGGCCTCGCTCAAGGGCGCCAAGCAAATCGGCTTTACCCTGATTTCTCTGACCCTGTCGCTGATTGCGGTACTGATTCCGCTGCTGTTCATGGCCGACGTGGTGGGGCGTTTGTTCCGCGAGTTTGCGATCACCCTGGCGGTGGCGATCCTGATCTCGCTGGTGGTCTCGCTGACCCTGACGCCCATGATGTGCGCACGCTTGCTCAAGGCAGAACCCAAGCCGCAAGAGCAGGGGCGCTTCTACCGTGCCAGCGGCGCGGTGATTGACTGGATGATTGCCGAATACGGGCGCATGTTGCAGTGGGTGCTCAAGCACCAGCCGCTGACCCTGCTGGTGGCTATCGGCACCCTGGCGTTGACCGTGTTCTTGTACATGGTGGTGCCCAAGGGCTTCTTCCCGGTGCAGGATACCGGGGTGATCCAGGGCATTTCAGAGGCGCCGCAGTCGATTTCGTTCAGCGCCATGAGCCAGCGTCAGCAGGAGCTGGGCCAGATCATTCTGCAAGACCCGGATGTTGAAAGCCTGTCGTCGTACATCGGGGTGGACGGGGATAACCCGACGCTCAACAGCGGGCGCATGCTGATCAACCTCAAGCCACACAGCGAGCGTAGCGACAGTGCTTCCCAGGTGATCGCGCGCCTGCAACCGCAACTCGACAAGCTGGCGGGCATTCGCCTGTTTATGCAGCCGGTGCAGGACTTGACCATCGAGGACCGTGTGAGCCGCACCCAGTACCAGTTCAGCCTGTCTTCACCGGATGCCGAGTTGCTCAGCACCTGGAGCCAGAAGCTGGTCACGGCGCTGTCCAATCAACCCGAGTTGGCCGATGTGGCCAGCGATCTGCAGGACAAGGGTTTGCAGGTGTATCTGGTGATTGACCGCGATGCGGCCTCGCGCCTTGGGGTGTCGGTAGCCAATATCACGGACGCGCTGTACGACGCCTTTGGCCAGCGCCAGATCTCCACCATCTACACCCAGGCCAGCCAGTACCGCGTGGTACTGCAGGCCAAGGATGGCGAGAAAATAGGCCCGCAAGCACTGGACCAGATCCATGTCAAAACCACCGACGGCGGCCAGGTACGGCTGTCGAGCCTGGCCAGGGTCGAAGAGCGTCAGGCGCAACTGGCGATCTCCCATATTGGCCAGTTCCCTTCGGTCATGGTCTCTTTCAACCTGGCCCCCGGGGTTGCTCTGGGCCAGGCCGTCGAGCTGATCGATCAAGTGCAAAAAGACATCGGCATGCCGTTGGGGGTCAAGACCGAGTTTCAGGGCGCTGCACAGGCGTTCCAGGCGTCGCTGTCGAGCACCTTGCTGCTGATTCTGGCGGCGGTGGTCACGATGTACATCGTGCTGGGCGTGCTCTACGAGAGCTACATCCACCCGATCACCATCCTGTCGACCCTGCCTTCGGCGGCGGTGGGTGCCTTGCTGGCGCTGATTCTCAGCGGCAATGACCTGGGGATGATAGCGATTATCGGCATCATCCTGCTGATCGGTATCGTGAAGAAGAACGCGATCATGATGATCGACTTCGCCCTCGATGCCGAACGTAACCAGGGCATGGCCCCCGAGCAGGCGATTTATCAAGCCGCGTTGTTGCGTTTCCGGCCGATTTTGATGACCACCCTGGCGGCCTTGTTTGGTGCCATACCGCTGATGCTGGCCACCGGTTCCGGGGCTGAATTGCGCCAGCCCCTGGGCCTGGTGATGGTCGGCGGTTTGCTGGTGAGCCAGGTGCTGACCCTGTTCACCACCCCCGTGATCTACCTGTACTTCGATCGACTGGGTCGTCGCTGGCGCGGTGATGCTGTCCAGACCGGGCAGGCGTCGGTATGAACCTGTCCGGTCCGTTCATCAAGCGCCCGGTAGCCACCATGCTCCTGAGCCTGGCAATCATGTTGCTGGGCGGCGTGAGTTTTGGTTTGTTGCCGGTGTCGCCGCTGCCCCAAATGGACTTCCCGGTCATCGTGGTCTCGGCCAACTTGCCGGGGGCCAGCCCCGAGGTCATGGCGTCTACCGTGGCCACGCCGCTGGAGCGATCCTTCGGCGCGATCGCCGGGATCAACACCATGAGCAGCAACTCCAGCCAGGGCTCGACCCGGGTGATTTTGCAGTTCGATCAGGACCGCGACATCAACGGCGCAGCACGGGAAGTGCAAGCGGCAATCAACGCTTCGCGCAACCTGCTGCCCAGTGGCATGAAAAGCATGCCGACCTACAAAAAGATCAACCCGTCACAAGCGCCGATCATGGTGTTGTCGCTGACTTCCGAGGTGCTCTCCAAGGGCCAGCTGTACGACCTGGCCTCCACCATCCTCTCCCAAAGCCTGTCCCAGGTGCCGGGTGTGGGCGAAGTGCAGATTGGCGGCAGTTCGTTGCCTGCGGTGCGTATCGAGCTGGAGCCGCAACTGCTCAACCAGTACGGTGTTTCCCTGGATGACGTGCGCAGCACCATTGCCAATGCCAACGTGCGTCGCCCCAAGGGCGCGGTGTCCGACGGTGATCGCAACTGGCAGATCCAGGCCAACGACCAGCTGGAAAAAGCCAAGGACTACGAGCCGCTGATCATCCGTTACCAGGATGGCGCAGCCCTGCGACTGAGCCACGTGGCCAAGGTCAAGGACAGTGTCGAAGACCGCTACAACAGTGGCTTTTTCAATAACGATGCAGCGGTGCTGCTCGTGGTCAACCGTCAGGCCGGGGCCAACATCATCGAGACCGTGAACGCGATCAAGGCCCAGTTGCCGGCCCTGCAGGCGGTGCTGCCGGCCAGTGTCCAGCTGAACCTGGCGATGGACCGTTCGCCCGTGATCAAGGCCACCTTGCATGAAGCCGAAATGACCCTGCTGATTGCCGTGGCACTGGTGATTCTGGTGGTGTTCCTGTTCCTCGGCAATTTCCGTGCGTCGCTGATTCCGACGCTGGCGGTACCGGTTTCATTGGTGGGCACCTTCGCGATCATGTACCTGTACGGGTTCTCGCTGAACAACCTGTCGCTGATGGCCCTGATTCTGGCCACCGGGCTGGTGGTGGATGACGCCATCGTGGTGCTGGAGAACATCTCGCGCCACATCGATGCCGGTATTGCTCCCATGAAAGCCGCGTACCTGGGGGCCAAGGAAGTCGGATTCACCTTGCTCTCGATGAACGTGTCGCTGGTAGCGGTGTTCCTGTCGATCTTGTTCATGGGCGGGATTGTCGAAAGCCTGTTCCGCGAGTTTTCCATCACCCTGGCAGCGTCCATTGTAGTGTCGCTGGTGGTGTCGTTGACCCTGACGCCGATGCTGTGTGCACGTTGGCTCAAGCCCCATGTGCCGGGCACTGAAAACGCCATGCAGCGCTGGAGCATCCGCCTCAACGAGCGCATGGTCAGTGGCTATGCCCGCAGCCTGGACTGGGTGTTGCGCCACAAGCGCCTGACGCTGTTCAGCCTGCTGGTGACCATTGGCGTCAACGTTGCACTGTATGTGGTGGTACCGAAAACCTTCATGCCGCAACAGGACACCGGGCAACTGATCGGTTTTGTTCGCGGTGACGATGGCCTGTCGTTCAGCGTGATGCAGCCGAAGATGGAAATCTTCCGCAAGGCGGTGCTGGCCGACCCTGCGGTCGAGAGCGTCGCGGGTTTTATTGGCGGTAACGGCGGTACCAACAATGCGTTCATGATCGTGCGCCTCAAGCCGATTTCAGAGCGCAAGGTGTCTGCACAAAAGGTCATCGAGCGCTTGCGCGAAAACATGCCCAAAGTCCCCGGTGGCCGCCTGATGCTGATGGCCGACCAGGACCTGCAGTTTGGCGGCGGGCGTGATCAGACCAGCTCGCAATACTCGTACATCCTGCAAAGTGGCGACCTCGGCCAATTGCGCACCTGGTATCCGAAAGTGGTGGCCGCGCTCAAGGAGCTGCCGGAACTGACGGCCATCGATGCCCGCGAAGGTCGCGGCGCACAACAGGTGACGCTGGTGGTTGACCGCGACCAGGCCAAACGCCTGGGGGTGGACATGGACATGGTCACGGCCGTGCTCAACAACGCCTACAGCCAGCGGCAGATTTCCACCATCTATGACAGCCTGAACCAGTATCAGGTGGTGATGGAGGTCAATCCCAAATACGCCCAGGACCCTGAAACCCTGAATCAGGTGCAGGTAATTACCGCCGAGGGTCAGCGCATCCCGCTGTCGACCATTGCCCATTACGAGAACAGCCTGCAGAACGACCGGGTCTCCCACGAAGGCCAGTTCGCTTCGGAGACCATTGCGTTTGACATGGCACCCGGGGTCTCGCTGGAGCAGGGCACTGCGGCCATTGAACGGGCTATCGCAAAACTCGGCTTGCCCGAGGAAGTGATCGTGAAAATGGCCGGTACGGGAGATGCCTTTGCCGCCACACAAAAAAGCCAGCCGTTCATGATTCTGGGTGCGTTGGTGGCGGTGTATCTGGTGCTGGGGATTCTCTATGAGAGTTACATCCACCCGCTGACCATTCTGTCGACCTTGCCGTCGGCCGGTGTCGGCGCGCTGCTGAGTATCTACCTCACGGGCGGCGAATTCAGCCTGATCTCGCTGCTCGGTTTGTTCTTGCTGATCGGTGTGGTGAAGAAAAACGCGATCTTGATGATCGATCTTGCGCTGCAACTGGAGCGGCACTCGGGCCTTGCGCCGCAGGAGTCGATCCGCAGTGCGTGCCTGCAACGTTTAAGGCCGATTTTGATGACCACCCTGGCGGCCATTCTCGGCGCCTTGCCGTTGATGCTGAGCACCGCTGAAGGTGCAGAAATGCGCCAGCCCCTGGGCCTGACCATTATCGGCGGGCTGATTTTCAGCCAGATCCTGACCCTTTACACCACCCCGGTGGTTTACCTCTATCTCGACCGTCTGCGCCATCGTTTCAACAAGTGGCGTGGCGTGCGCACTGATGCTGCTCTGGAAACTCCGCTATGACCTCTCGTTTGTTTCTCCTTGCCCCGGCATTGTCCGTTGCGCTGCTCAGTGCCTGTGCAATCGGCCCGGACTACCAGCGCCCGCAAACCTCAGCGCCCCTTGAGTACAAAGAGGCCGCCGGCTGGACTCAGGCCAACCCGAGCGATTCATTGGCCCGTGGTGCCTGGTGGGAGTTGTACGGTGATCAGCAGCTCAACGGGCTGGTTGAAAAACTCAACAGTTCCAACCAGACCATTGCGCAGTCCGAAGCCCAGTTCCGTCAGGCCCAGGCATTGGTGCGCAGCGCGCGCGGGGCCTTTTTGCCCAGCGCCGACTTGAGCGTGGGCAAAACCCGCTCCAGCCAGGGCACCGGTAGCTCCAACTCAAGCCTGACCAGTTCCAGCAGCGGTATTCGTGACACCTTGAATGCCCAGGTCGGGGTGAGTTGGGAGGCTGATGTGTGGGGCAAACTGCGTCGCGGCCTGGAAGCCAACGAGGCCAGTGCCGAAGCCAGCCTGGCCGATCTGGCCGCCATGCGCCTGAGCCAGCAATCGGAACTGGTGCAGAACTACCTGCAGCTACGGGTTATCGATGAGCAAAAGCGCTTGCTGGAAGCCACGGTCGAGGCGTATCAGCGTTCGCTGAAAATGAGCGAAAACCAGTACCGTGCGGGGATTTCCGGCAAGGATGCGGTGGCTCAGGCGCAAACCCAGTTGCGCAATACACAGGCCAGCCTGATCGACTTGATCTGGCAGCGCGCACAGTTTGAAAACGCGATCGCGGTACTCACCGGGCAGGCACCAGCGGGGTTCAACCTGGCTGAAATGGCAGACGTGCCCAAGCTGCCGCAGATCCCGGTCAGCCTGCCTTCACAACTGCTGGAAAGACGTCCTGATATCGCCTCGGCGGAGCGTTCGGTTATCGCTGCCAATGCCAATATCGGCGTCGCCAAAGCGGCTTACTACCCGGACTTCAGCCTGAGCCTGTCGGGCGGTTACAGCAGCAGCCAGTATCAGGACTGGATCAGCGTGCCGAACCGTTTCTGGTCGGTGGGGCCGAAAATTTCCCTGCCGCTGTTTGATGGCGGCCAGCGATCGGCAGAAGTGGACCGTAACGAAGCCGTCTACGACCAGACCGTGGCCAAGTACCGCCAGACCGTGCTCGACGGTTTACGGGAAGTGGAAAACTACATGGTGCAGTTGAAGGTGCTGGGGGATGAGTCTGTGGTGCAGGAACAGGCACTGGAATCGGCCCGCGAATCGCTGCGCTTGACCAGCAACCAGTACAAGGCGGGCCTGATTGCTTATCTGGACGTGGTCTCGGTACAAACCACCGCCCTGAGCACCGAGCGCAGCGTGCTCAACCTGCTGCAAAGCCGACTGATTGCCAGCGTGCAGTTGATCGCGGCGTTGGGTGGCGGTTGGGATGGAAGCACTGACCTGAGTGCTCAGGAACAATAAAATCTGCCTCGATGGCGCTCACCAAACCTGATGGTTGCAGCGCCTTTGTGGGAGCGGGCTTGCTCGCGATGGAAGCACTGCGGTCGTTCGAATACACCTCGGCACCTGTATCGCGAGTCGGTCTCTACTGATAAACACTGAACCGGTCCTTGCCGCTGTGCTTGGATGCGTACAACGCCTTGTCTGCATTGGCCAGGGCCAGGTTCAGGGTGTCGTCATCGCCCACCCGGGCCAGGCCGATGCTGACAGTCACCGGGTGCGAATGGGGGGCTTCACGCACCTGTCGGCACAACGTATCCATCAGCGTCTCGGCGTCGCTGCGACGTACACCGGCCAGGTACACGGCAAACTCTTCTCCGCCCAGTCGCGCGTATTCATGGTCGGCCATCACTCCCTTGATGATGTCGGCAGTACGCTTGAGCACTTCATCGCCAATATCATGGCCAAACTGGTCGTTGACCTTCTTGAAGTTATCGATATCGATCATCGCGAGATAGTGGTCGTGTTCCCGGGGCAGGGCCTGTAACTCATGGCCTGCCTGGAGCATGAAGGAGCGCCGGTTGGGAATCTCGGTCAGGGCATCCAGATAAGCCTGGGCCACCAGCAATTTGGACATTGTGTAGTTGTGCAGTTTGACCCGGCGTAGTTTGAAAAAGCTGTAGATCGTCAGGCTGCACAAAAAGGCGAAGTAGCACAGGATCAAGAGGCCGCGCAGATCCATGATCGACGCCTGGGTCATCAGGAAAGGGTTGAGCATCACGCAGTTGATGGCCGCAACGCTGAGAAAGGCCCAGCGGCTCAGGGGCAAAACCGATGCGCTGTAAAGAATGCTGGAACTGGCAAGTGCCAGCCAGATGGGCTGTGTCTCTGCAGGCAGGCCAAAGATGATCAGGCGCAGGCCGAGCGTGATGAACAGGACGAAAATCAGGTTGAGTACGTCGAAGTGCCGGTAGTTGTGAATAAAGCCAAGAATGACAGTCAGCCCCACCATGACGCTGATAAACAGCAGGGAAAGGCCGGTAAAACCCTGGCCGCCCTTGGTGCTGACAATAAGGTTGAACAGCAACCAGATCGCAATGCTCGTGATGTAGGTCAGGCGGCAAAAGTTGCGCAGTTTTTCGAAATCGTGTTGGGCAAATTCGGCTTGCAAGGCAGGGGGGGCAGCTTGTTTCGAAATCGCTGATTCAATGGTTTTGAGCATCGCGCGCCTTGATCACTGTCGGATGACGGTATCCGGGGGGATCAAGTGTTCCACAATTTTCTCCCCGGAGTTGCCCGGATAACCCTAGCAGGAGTTGGCGGCTTATCGAAACCGGGCAAGCCAATAGTGCCCGGTATCCGCATCAGCCCTCGTGGGCGAAGACTTCGCCGATGCTGCGACGGCGCGCATGTTGTTCGCTGGCCCTGATCAGCTCTTCAAGATCTTCTGGGGTGACGTCGATGAACGCGTCCATTTGCTGCAATGCATGTTGCAAGTCCTGGGCGGTAATGCTCGGGTCAACGGGGGCCTGATCAGCAATCACCAGCGGGTTCGCCTCGGCCGATTTTTTTGGGTAACGCACACGGGTCAGATTGTTGTAGGCCAGCGCCGCAATCAGCATGCTCACTGCGCTGAGCATCACCGGGGCGAGCATGCCCCACCCCAGGCTGGCACTGTCCGGGTCAGCCAGCACCACCAGTAACGCCAGCGCACCGGCAGGCGGGTGCAGGCAGCGCAGCAGGCACATGCACAGCATGGCGATGCCGACGGCGAGGCAGGCGCTGTCCAGGCCGCGCCCAAAAAAGTACACCACTCCCAGAGACACCACCGTTGCACACAGGTAGCCGCCGACAATCGACCAGGGTTGTGCCAGCGCACCTGAAGACACGGCAAACAGCAAAATGGCCGAAGCACCCAGCGGGCCAATCAAATGCATGGCCACGGGCAGACCAAAGAACAGGCTGCACACCCAGACGCTGAACAGCGTGCCAAGGGATACGCCTACGGCTGCGCGGCTCCATTCAGTGGGACGGGTGTTCGTAGCCGCAGGCAATAGGCGGCTGATCCAGCGGTTTTGCATGGTCAGGACAATCCGGTGTTGTGGAGCGGGGAGGTAAAAAAAGGGCCTGACGGGATTACCGGCAAGCCCTTGAAATGTCCCTTCATTTGGGGGAGGAACGGGTGCAGTCTGCCCCGTAATGGGGCAGTCCGCAAATGCATAATAATGCTTGTTAAGTGCATTATTTTTGATGTTAGCCGCGATTATCAGCGGCAAGCTTGCCCAGAACGCGCTCATACACCTCGTTGTTCAATAGACGCTGCTCTATAAAGGTGCGTGCGGCAGGGCTCTTGGCCAGCGGACCTTTTAGAACAATCAATGCATCCCGCAGTTTCAGCAGCTTGCACAGTGTCAGCACGCACGTGTCGTCTGCGCATCCTTGCGCCTGGGAACACAGGTCCTGCTCGGGGCAGTGGTCAGCATTGGCAAGCAAGGATTCATTCATCACGTTGTGCTCCATATAGGCAGGGTATGGATGGACGCATAGAGGGTATTGTCGCCAATGCCATGTATCAGGATACAAGCAGTGACATAACGCTTGTTTACTCAGCTGGCGATCTAGGATTAGCGGCAATGATTGTAAAGTTTCAAAACTGCGGGGTGTTGTAAGGTAATGCGTAGCTAAGAGATAAGGTTTACGGAGAAAACTGTAGGATTGTTCGATGTGGTCGGTGAGGTATGAGGGATCGTGAAATCACTCATGAATATGAGCTCAGTCGCGCTTTTACTGATGTGGTTTCATGCTGAAGCTGGCATCAGTAGTTAAAAGTAGAAATACTTTATGCGAGCGTTGTCAGCCCCTGCTCAAGATGACTTTGCGTGCCCATCAAACCCGACTTCCAGGACGCATCCCTAATGCCGAACATCGCTGGTTCGATTGAAAAGTACATTTTTGCCAAGGATTCAAACCGTCCTGACCTTTTGCGCCAAGCCTTCACTGCAGATGCAACCCTTGAAATGGTTGTACGCACCGGTGTCATTTCATTTCCCCCTCAGGTCAGCGGTCGAGCAGGTATCGCCGATGTGCTGGTGCGCCGCTTTGGCCAGAGTTATGAAAACGTCTATACATTTTGTCTGGGTGAACCACCCAAGGCAGGCGCCAATACCCATGCCTGCAAATGGCTGGTGGGAATGTCTGTCAAAGAGACTCGCGAATTACGCATAGGTTGCGGCGAATATCACTGGCGATTTGCGCCGCAGTCGGGACTGGCAGAGCATCTGTGCATCACGATCGAGCACATGCAGGTTTGTCCGTCGCAATTCCTTGAACCTGTAATGAATTGGCTGCAGAGTCTGGATTACCCGTGGTGCCTGCCTGGCGAGATGATTGAGAGGGCGCCACAGCTCAGCAACATTGCCCCTGTCATTGAGTATCTTCAAACCTGAGCCTTGGCTCGCGGCCTGTAATTACAGATCCATGCGCACACCACGTCTTAGCACGTGATGTGTGCATTTTCAGCCTGGCCATTGAATTTCTTGCTATAAACGCACTCCATTAGCCCCCGGCGAACACGTTTTTCAGCGATTTTCAGGTTTTGCTGGACAATAGGTGCTTTTTCGGTTGCTGAGTCGATAAGTCGGCCTTAGACTGCCGCCCCTCGTAAATTGAGTGCCGGGTGGCGCTTGAAATAGATGGCACCTAACGGGTTGGGATCAAAATCGGTCAGAACGCTCCCTAATTAGCCTTAATGCACGTATTTTTTATAGAGAAATCAATGACAAAGGATAAGTTGCTGGCCATGCCGGCGGATGACTACATGAATGCCGAGCAACATGCTTTTTTCAGCGAGCTGTTGCAAAACATGAAGGTTGAAACCCACGAGCGTATCGAGCAGAACCGCATCGCGATCGAGAGCCTGGACACTCCGGCCGACCCTGCAGACGCCGCTTCGGTTGAAGAAGAGCGCACCTGGCTGGTGAACGCAATCGACCGTGACCAGCGCATGCTGCCTCAGCTTGAGCAAGCACTTGAGCGTATCAAGGACGACAGCTTCGGCTGGTGTGATGACAGTGGCGATGCAATCGGCCTCAAGCGCCTGCTGATCAGCCCTACCACCAAGTACTGCATCGAAGCTCAAGAGCGTCACGAGCAAATCGACAAGCATCAGCGTCAGGCCTAAGCGCCTGTCCTTGCCGGAACCGCGCCATGCGGTTTCGGTAACTTGGGCTCTGCAGTCGTTCCCATTGCAAGCCTCTCCCCCGCAGCAATTCCCGCTAAAATTTTAAATAGACGTTTGGCTGAGTGTCCTGGTGATGTCCCTTTATATTCGGCACGGCGTTTTTGCGCGAAACTGAATTAATCGAGGGTCAGAGTCATGAGTCGCTCAAGCAATACGGAGCGTGTATTGCGTGTCGGTATCTTTTTCGATGGCACAGCCAATAACCAGTTCAACCTTCTGCTGGGCCAGGAGCGTCAGGCCCAGGGCCTGAAGGTCGATCCCGCCAGCAGTTATGCCGGCACCCCGACCAATATCGCCCGTCTGCACCGCCATTACCCTGTGCAAACGACGTTCAGCGATGCGCGAGCGCAGACATCGCTTTACGTCAGCGGAATTGGCACCACCACCGCTGCGGCGGATACCGCGTTTCCGGGCCTGAGCTATGGCCGTGGCCGCACCGGTGTGCTGGGCAAGGCCGATGAGGCCCAGGCGCTGCTGAGCCAATGTCTGGGGCGATTTGTCCGGCTTGCTCCCCCCAACACCCTGGGTCGTTTGCAGCTGGATATCTTTGGCTTCAGTCGGGGCGCGGCAGCAGCCCGGCACTTCGCCAACCAAGTGCGCACCCTCCCTTTTAAAAAACAGTTTGCCCTGGCGCCCGACTTCACATGCTCCATTGAGTTTATTGGTTTGTTCGATACCGTCGCGGCGATGGGCGGGTTGGAGGACCTGGGTGATGTGGGGGATGAGATCAACCCGGGGCTCAATCTGTATCTGGGGCCTGACTGTGCGCAACAAGTGGTGCAGTTGTGCGCCCGGGATGAATACCGGCGCAATTTTTCCCTGACCCGCATTGCGCCGCAATGGCCGCTGGATATTTTTCTGCCGGGTGCCCATGCCGATCTGGGGGGTGGTTATCCGGTCGAGATGCAAGAGCAGGTGCAGTTGACGCGCTGGCAAAGCAATCTGGTCAGCCCGTCCACACCCGTCAGGCTGACCCGGGCCTGGAAGCTGACTCAAGCGCAATGGCTGGACTGGCAGGAGAAGGACTTGATTGATCCGCTGGCGCCGGACGATTTTTTGCAGGTGCGCACTGAGGAGCGCAAGGCAGGCACTCGCCAGGATCCGATGAAGAGGGTCCAGGCCGCTGTCTTTATGCAACGCCGCCTGTACGGCCAGCTTTCACGCCTGTATTTACGCATGATGCACAGGCTGGCGTGTGAGCACGGGGTGCCCTTTGCTGCCCTGAGCGACGCACAGGACGCCTTGCCTGACGAACTGATCCCCATTGCTGCAAGGCTGGAGGGTCAGGTGCCGAAAAATGCGATCAAGCTGACTAATGCCCAGGAGCGTTTACTGCGCCAGCGCTACGTGCATCATTCGGCCAACTGGAATGCCAATGTGGGTGAGGGGCTCGGGGTGCTGGACAAGGGATTCTTCAACATACCGCAAGAGGGTGGGCGCTCTGTGTTCGACCAGAAGGCACCGGTCTGAGCGTAGGTGACACGGATATTGTTACAGCTGATGCAATGGAGCTATGCAGGGCATGGCTTTTTCCATCGAGCGTTACTCTTTAAGATGGCCGACATCGTTAGGTGACTAACTAAATAGGTGGAGTAACCATCATGTCTAACCGGGTTGATGTCGCCGTGATGATTGGCAGCGGTGTGCCCGAAGGGTTGCGGGCCACGGGGCAGAAGGCTTGCTGGGTTGTGCTGGTCAATGGTGAGCAGCGGGGTACGGCGTTCTCGAGCCGCCTGGAAGCGGAGGAGTGTCGCTCTGCCTGGATGGCGCAGTTGAGCGCCACCCAATGGGCAGCGCACGGTCGGGCGCAGCGCGCTTGATTCGGGTCTGCCGGGTTCCCGTATTGGAGGGGCTAGGCGTTAAGGGCGCCTGCGTCCACCGCCTGTTTTAATTCAAGTGCCGAACTCTTGGCTGCAATTTCTGCCTGCTCGGCGGTCTTGAACCAGCGGTCTTTCTCGACCTGATGGTAAGTCACCGTTTTTAGCGGTGGCTTGGCGCGCATGACAATCACTGCCTGAAACTCACCGTCGACTTCTTTGGACTCGCCGCGGATAAAAAATTCGCCAATATCAAATTCCGTCACGTGTCACTTTCCCTTCGAGGTAATGGAGCCCAGACAACCCGGCGGCATGGGCCAGGTCGATTTTTGCGCAAGTATGGCAGTTGTTGACACCCAGCGGCGCAGTTAACGTGTCCGGGCGACGAAAGCGCTATTTCACGGTCAGCAAACGAAGTAAAAATAGCGGTTTGCCCGATTGAGAAGTGGATGTGTATACCCAATCTCGGGCGTGAGTCGGTAGAATGGCACTCCGGTTGTATTTTTTAGCCTGTTTTTTGCTGATGCAGGCCCGGGTTGATGCCCATTAACCTGCGGTAATCGTCGGTCTTTGTTACATGCCACTCCCGACTCCAGCAGTCCGGAGATTTTGTTGTATCCGGTTTTTATATAAGTGGGCTGAGGCCTTTTTTCTGCTGCCTGTCATTTGTTCTGGTAGCTCCACTTCACGTTTTCGAGGGTTTTTCGTTGGCAGTCAGCAATCTGGAGATGCATGCGTTATTTGTTCTTGGCGATTTGCGGGCGCGGTTGGTCAAACTGTTCCAGTCCCGCTTTGTGTACATCACCGAGCAGAACGCAGAAGGTATTTACATCGCTGAAATCGATACAGAAGCAGCGTTGGTAGTCGATGACAAGCCAGGCCTGGGGCTCAAGGTTGGCGATCATTTTCGCGCTGCGGTCCTGCCCAGCCGTGAAGGTGGCAAGTTCGAAATAAAATTCCGCGACATCAAGATGACCATCTACGGCATCGGCGATTACGCCTATGTCAGCTCACCTCTGGGCGAAGGCATCGTATTCAAGGAAGGTCAGACCGTGATGTTGATCTTCGCCGCCCAGGAGCAGCTCAAGGAAGGCCTGAGCAAAACCCTGAAGGCCGTCACTGCCAAAGCCGCCAAATGGCCCAAGGGCGAGTTGACGTTCAAGGCCAGTAAAGAGTGACAAGAGATACCCTGTAGTCGCTGAGGAGCGTAGCGAGGCTGCTATGGGGATGGTGCGCCACTGCGACGCTGCCACCGTGAGCTCAGGCTACGCGCAATAACGAATACTCAGGTTTACGGCCGCTGCGCAGCCGATCGCAGCCTCGCTGCGCTCCTCAGCGGCTACATATTCAAGGCGCTGGCTTTAAGCTTTTGCGCAGTCCATCCCTCAAACAGCATAACCCTTATGGACGATGTTCAAGGGGCGGGGCCGTTTGATTATCGCGATCACCTAAACGAGTGTGCGAGGGACCGCGAGCATGGGCATGCAGCGCTTTGTAAACAACTGCGCCGAGCAATTGATGGCCCGGCGCAATGTCCTGCTTGGCTTTTTTCTGCTGGTAACCCTGGCCTTGGGCTACAGCGCCACCCACGTACGGCTGGACCCCGGATTCAACAAGCAGATTCCGGTGCGTCATGCCTACATGCTCAACTTCCTGGACTTCAGCCGTATCTTCACCGGCGCCAATCGCCTGCTGGTCAGCGTGCACTGGAAAGGCCAGGGCGATCTCTACAACCCCGAGTTCCTCCAGACCCTGCAGAACGTCACCGACGACGTGTTTTACATCTCCGGGGTCAGCCGCCCCAGCGTGACCTCGCTGTTTACCCCCAACGTGCGTTACATCGAAATCACTGAAGACGGTTATGTCGGTGATCTGGTGGTGCCGCCGCAATATGCCGCCACGCCCGAAGACTTGCAGCAAGTGCGCAGTAATGCCGCGCGCTCAGGACAGATCGGCCGCTTGCTGGCCAACGATCTGAAATCGGCGATGGTGCGCGCCGACCTGCAGGACATCGACCCCAAAACCGGGCAACCGGTGAGCTACGTGCAGATCGCCCAGCGCCTGGAAGATATCCGCACCAAATACAGCAGTGCCGATATCGAAATCAACATCGTCGGCTTTGCCAAGCTGGTGGGCGACGTGGTCGAAGGCCTGAATACGGTGATGGGCTTTTTCGCCATCGCATTCCTGATTACCGGTGTGCTGTTGTGGGTGTATTCGCGCTCGTGGCGCCTGACGCTGGTGGCGCTGTTTGTCGCCTTGCTGCCGGTCATCTGGCTGCTCGGCCTGTTGCCATTGCTGGGTCTTGGGATCGATCCAATGTCGATTCTGGTACCGTTCCTGATCTTCTCCATTGGCGTGTCCCACGCCGTGCAAATGACCAACGCCTGGAAGCAGGAAGTGCTGGCCGGCAGTGACTCGGTCACTGCCGCCAAGGCGGCGTTCAGCAAGATATTTATCCCCGGTGCCCTGGCGTTGCTGATGAACGCCCTGGGTTTCGGGGTGATCATGCTGATCGATATCCCCATCGTTCACGAGCTGGGTGTTACGGCCTGCATCGGCGTGATGCTGATGATCATCACTAACAAGGTCATGCTGCCGCTCATCATCGCGCATCTGCGACTTGAACCGCGCTTGATGACGGCAAAGGCGAACGTGTCTAACCAGCGCCACCCGCTGTGGTGGCGGGTATCAGCGCTGGCCACACCGGGCCCGGCCCTGTGGGTGTTCGCCCTGAGTCTGGTGCTATTGGCGGTGGGGGCTATCAAGGCCCGTGAGCTGGCGACCGGTGACATCGGTTCAGGTGCGCCGGAGCTGCGTGCCGACTCGCGCTACAACCAGGACAACCAGAAAATCATCAGCAATTACTCCATCGGGCTGGATGTGTTGTCGGTGTTCCTGACTATTAGTGATCGCAGTGAAGCCTGTCTGGATCCGGCGGTCATGCGGGCAGTGGAAACTTTCGACTACAAAATGCGCGAAGTGCCCGGTGTGCAATCGGTGCAAAGCGTGGCGGGCATGAGCAAGCAAGTGATTGCCGGCAACAATGAAGGCAATCCTCGCTGGGCAGCCATTCCGGGTTCGTCCCAGGGCTTGCAGCAGGGCGCCTATGCCTATTCGCCGGACTCGGGGCTGGTGACTGACGGCTGTCAGCAGATGCAGATTCTGGTGTTTTTGACCGACCATGAAGGCGCCACCGTGGCCCATGTACTGGACGAGGCCAAGCGCATCATCGCTGCCATCCAGGTGCCGGGCGTGGAGTTCAAACTGGCGGGCGGCAACATCGGTGTCATGGCCGCGTCCAACGAAGCGGTCAAACACGCCGAGGTGGTGATGCTCGCAGCGTTGTTCTTCTCGGTGGCGCTGTTTTGCCTGCTGACCTTTCGCTCGGTGCGAGCCGTGTTGTGCATCCTGGTGCCTCTGGCGATCGTCGCCGTGTTGTGCAATGCCCTGATGGCGCTGCTGGGCATTGGCCTCAAGGTGGCCACGCTGCCGGTGATGGCGCTGGGCGTGGGAGTAGGGGTGGACTACGGGATCTACCTTTACGAGCGCATCGAGCATGAAATGGCCGATGGGCAGGACCTGCGCGAAGCCTTCTACCGCGCCATGTGCCAGCGCGGCACCGCCGCGGTTTTTACCGCACTGACCATGTCGCTGGGTGTGTGTACCTGGGTGTTCGCCCCCCTCAAGTTCCAGGCCGACATGGGCCTGCTGCTGGCCTTCATGTTTATGGTCAACGTGCTGGGCGCGATCTTCCTGCTTCCGGCGCTGGCCGCGTGGTTCAACCTGGGCAAGCCGTTGGTGGAGTCCGCTCCCACACGAGCATTTGCATGACCAATAAAAAAGGAGAACTCCATGGGACGCATCACCCACATGGGCGGCTGGCTGTCAGTCGCACTGGTTTTACACGGTTATAGCGGGCTGGCACTGGCCCAGGCACCTGCGGATCAGATCGCCCGGCTGGGCAAGGATCTGACCTGCGTCGGCGCACAGCAGGCGGGCAATGCCGAAGGCACAATCCCGGCGTTTGGCGGTCAATGGCTGGGTGCGGCGCCCGGGATGAAGTTCGAGGGCACGGGCAAGCATCCTGTGGATCCGTACCCCACCGAAAAGCCGCTGTTTGTGATCACCGCGCAAAACCTGAGTCAGTACGACGCCCATTTGTCCGAGGGGCAGAAAGCCCTGTTCAAGCTCTATCCGCAGACCTTTCGCATGCCGGTTTATCCTTCGCACCGCGACTTCCGTTTCTCTGACACCGTGTGCAAAGCCACCCTGGAAAATGCTTCGGTCGCCAAGCTGGTCGATGACGGTGAGGGCGTGGTTGCTCGCACCGGCGGTGTGGCATTCCCTATCCCGCAAAACGGTATCGAGCTGCTGAAAAACGCCTCGCTGTTTACCGTGCGGGCATGGACTGAGGAGTACACGTCAGACAACGCCTATGTGCTCAAGGACGGCAACATCAACTGGGGCCGTGTGCATTCGCGCAACATGGCGCCGGGCCTTGAGCCAGGCAAAATAGGTGATACCACCGGCAACTCATCGTTCTATCTCAACGAGACCCTGCTGCCACAGCGCGACAAGGGTGAAATCAATACCGGTACCGAGTACTGGAACGACAAGACCGAGCCGCGCCAGAGCTGGCGCTACGACCCCGGCACGCGTCGCGTTCGCCAATCCCCGGGTTACGGTTTCGACATGGCATTCCCGGGCTCCGGTGGTTCCATCACGGTCGACGAAGTTCGAATCTTCAACGGCTCTGCCCAGCGCTACAACTGGAATATCGTCGGCAAGAAAGAGCTGTATATCCCGTACAACACGGCGCGCTTGCATGACAGCAACCTCAAGTACGCCAACCTGCTGACCCCGGGCCATATCAACCCCGACAACATGCGCTATGAGCTGCACCGCGTATGGGTGCTCGAAGGCGTACTCAAACCCGGCAACCGCCATCTGTATGGCAAGCGCACGATGTACATCGACGAAGACAGCTGGTTCCCGATCATGGGCGACAACTACGACAACCGTGGCGAGCTGTGGCGCACCTCGATGGTCAACTACTTCTATGCCCCGGAGACACAGACCTGGCAGGCGGGTGTTGGCCTGTATCACGACTTGAATGCGGGCAGCTACCTGGCGTTCAACCTGATCAACGAACAACGTAACGGCTATGTGCTGAACAAAGGCGGATTTGCGCCGGGGGATTTCGGTCCTGAAGCAGCACGCCGGGCCGGCAAGTAAACCTGTAACGCCCTGACTCCATCCAGCTGTCTGCCACGGGCCTTGCCTGTGCGCAGGCGGCTGGGCGGGGCAAAAAAAAACAATAACAAGGAGCAAGGCATGTTCAAGCAATACACGCGTTTTGTGGGGACCGGTTTGTTGTCGGGGTTAAGCGGCCTGGCGCTGGCTGCGCCAACCATCGAGCTGGGTGAAAACACCACGCTCGACTCATCGCTGACCGTGAACTACACGGCTTCGATGCGTACCGAAAAGCCTGATCACGAATACCTCAATAACATCAACTACGACGACGCCACGCGCAACTTCAAGCGCGGTTCACTGATCAATAATCGGGTCAGTGTGTTTGGCGAGCTGATGCTCAAGCACGACAACCTCGGCGCCGTGGTACGCGGCAGTCACTTTTATGACGAGGTCTACCGTCAGCGCAACGACAACGATTCACCGGATACGGTCAACAAGACCGGACGCTACAACGACTTCAGCCAGGACACGCGCAAACTCAGTGGCAGCAAGGCGCGGCTGCTGGACGCCTACGTGTACGGCGACTTTACGGTCAATGACGACCAGTATTTATCCCTCAAGGCCGGGCGGCACCTGGTGGCCTGGGGTGAAAGCCTGTTCTGGCCCAACATCAGCCAGGGCCAGGCGCCAGTGGATTCGACCAAATTCAACGTGCCGGGCACCGAAGCCAAGGATGCCTACTTGCCGGTCGGGCAAGTCTCGGGTTCGTGGTCGGTGAACGAAGATCTGGCCTTGCTCGGTTTCTATCAATACAAGTGGGAAGAAACCCAGCTCAATCCCGTGGGTGACTATTTCGGCAGCGACACCTTTGGCCCGGGCGCCGAGTTCTTTCGGCTGGCCCCGGGAGTCATCAATAATTTGCCGGATGCAGCGGCTGTCGGTTATGGCGGTTCAGTCAAACCCGGCAACAGTGGCGAGTGGGGCCTGGGCACCCGCTACCGGTTGACGCAAAACACCGAAATCGGCTTGTTTCACTACCGTTATCACGATCGGGTTCCGGCGCTGTTTTTCGACTTCACCGGGCAGACGCACTACTCCTCGCTGGGTAAGGTGGGTGGCAACGGCAATGGCCCGAGTTACCAGTTGGGCTACTTTGACAACATCAAGCTCACGGGCATGAGCTTCACCACAAAAGTCGGTGATTCGGTGCAGTTTGCCGGTGACCTGAGCTACCGCGATGGTGCCGCGGTGTACTTGAGCAATGGTGCCCCGGCCCGTGGCCAGGTGTGGCAGGGCAACCTGAACGCGGTGTACATGATTGGGCCGACGTTCATGGCGCAACAGACCACGTTGATGACCGAGGTGGTGCACCAGAGGATTCAGGGTGTGGATGACCTGACGATCAGCGGTGGTGGAGCGGGCACGGATGGCACCTTCAACACGTTCGTGTACGACGGTCAGACCCGTGGTTCAAGCCTGCTTGGCATCGGCGCGTATTTCGATCACCCCAACGTGTTTAACGGCTGGGATTTGACGACCAAAGCCACCTGGACCCAGAACATCGACGGCAGTGCCTACTCCGGGTTGGGGCGTGCCGAGAAGCGCCTGACAGTGGGGGGAGACTTTAAATACCTGGGTAACTTCCAGCTGGGGCTTACCTACGTGGCGTACTTGAGTTCGGCCGATATTGCCCAGGGGCGGACAATGGCTGACAGGGACTACCTGTCGTTTAACGGCAAGTACACGTTCTGACAGGTTGAGGTAAGGACTGCTGCGCAACACCGTGAAAGCGGGATTGCTCGCGATTCAGACGCCGCGGTTCAGCAGGGGAACCGCGTCGATAGCATCGCGAGCAAGCCCGCTCCCACAGGTACTAACGCGCTTCGCGCGGCATGCCCAACGCTCGTTCGGCAATGATGTTGCGCTGGATTTCACTACTGCCACCGTAGAGGGTGTCGGCCCTGGTAAACAGGAACAGGGCCTGCAGGCGGGTCAGCTCGTAAGGTGCCCCTGCCAGCAACTCGGCTTCAGGCCCGAGCACGTCCATCGCCAGCTTTCCAAGTTCCACATGCCAGGTGGACCACGCCAGCTTGTAGATTGTTGCTTCAGGTCGAAGGCTGCCGTCCTGAGCTCCGGACAACATGCGCAGCGAGTTGTAGCGCAACACACGCAAGCCGGCCCAGGCCTGGGCAATGCGTTGACGTATGACGGGGTCCTGCGCCGCGCCATTGGCCCTGGCGATACGCACGACTTCGTCCAGTTCATTCTGAAACTGCATCTGCTGCCCTAGGGTCGAAACCCCTCGCTCAAACCCCAGCAGCGCCATGGCAATTTTCCAGCCATCGCCAGGCTGGCCGATCATGTTGTGCGCCGACGTCCTGGCCTGATCAAAAAACACTTCATTGAATTCGCAGGTGCCGGTCAATTGCTGGATCGGCTGAACCTGTATACCTGGCTGATCCATGGCGACCAGCAAAAAAGACAGGCCGCGATGGCCGACACTGCCCGGTTCGGTGCGTGCAAGCACAAAGCACCAATCCGACTCATGGGCCAGGGATGTCCAGACCTTTTGCCCGCTGATCAACCATTGGCCGCTGCTTTCATCGAAACTGGCGCGGGTCTTGATATTGGCCAGGTCGGAACCTGCGCCGGGCTCGGAATAGCCCTGGCACCAGAAATCCTGCCCAGACAGAATCGGCGGCAAAAAACGCTGTTGCTGCTCGGGGGTGCCGAAGGCTGCAAGGGTCGGTCCGACTAGGCCCTCGCCAATATGACCCATGCGCCCCGGACCGCCCGCCCGGGCGTATTCTTCAAAAAAAATTACCTGCTGGTTGATACTCAGTCCACGGCCCCCATGCTCGGTGGCCCAACCGGCACCGACCCATTGCCCCTGTGCCAGTACCTGCTCCCAGCGTTTACGCAACGCGGGGGCAAAGTCTTCATCCCCTGGGCCACCACGAAAGCGCAGAACGGCAAATTCGCCAGTGAGGTGCGTTTGCATCCACTGGGCCACTCGTTGCCGGAACTGCTCATCTGCTGCGCTGAAGCCGATATTCATGTGCGCTCTCCGAAAATCTGTCTGGCCAATTGCTCGCGATGAAATGCCGGAGTGCCGAGCATCTGCTCACTGGCCCGCGCTCGCTTGAAGTACAAGTGCGGGTCGTATTCCCAAGTGAATCCCACGCCGCCATGCAGCTGGATGGACTCGGCAGCGCACTGAAAAAAACCTTCACTGGCGAAGATCTTGGCCGTGGCGGCGGCCTCTCCCAGTTGCTGTCGAGCACTTGGATCGCCATCAATGTTCAGGCATTGATCGGCAATGCAGGCGGCGTAATAACTGGCGGACCGTGAGCACTCAATGGCCAGCATCAGATCGGCGCAACGGTGCTTGATGGCCTGGAAGCTGGCGATACGACGACCAAACTGTTCGCGCTCGCTTATGTATTTCAAGGTGATGTCCAGTGACTGCTGGGCACCGCCGGTCTGCTCGCCAGCCAGACCGATGCAGGCGATGTGCAGCACATCGCGCAGCAACGGCCAGCCCTGTCCCGGCTCGCTGAGCAAATGCTCGTCGCAGACGGCAACGTCGTTCAGGGTGAGGGTGGCCAGGCGACGGGTCTGATCCAGTGTCGCCTGCGGCTGGCAAAGAATGCCGGGTGTGTCAGCAGGTAAAGCGAACAAGCGGATACCGGCTTCGCCGACGCTGCCCGGAGTGCGAGCGGCAATGATCAACAAGTCACAGTCGGCGCCGTCGATGACATAGCGATACTCGCCATTGAGGCGATACCCGCCTGCATGGCTTTGTGCATACACCTGCACGCCACTATCGTCCCAGCGTGGGGCGCTGGTATAGGCGAGGCTGGCGCGTACGTCTCCAGCGGCGATCAATGGCAACCAGCGCTCCTTGAGTGACTCATTGCGGCTGAGCAACAGGGCAGGGGTGGCCAGGCAGCACGTGGCAAAAAAGGGCGTAGGCAGCAGGCAGCGTCCCAGTTGCTCCTGCAACAGGCAAACCTCGGCGAAGCCCAGTCCGAGTCCGTCATAGGCTTCAGGGATCGCCAGTGCAGGCCAGTACAGCTCCTTGGCTATTTGCTCCCAAGTCTGGGAGTCATACCCACGTTCACTGCTCATCGCCGTGCGCACGGCGCTGGAGCTGGCAACCTGGGTCAAAAAACGCTCGGCAGACGCTTGAATCATTCGCTGCTCGTCAGTCAGGGCAAGCTCCATGTGGGCCTCGTCTAAGTGATACGGATCAAGGCGCCAGCATGAAAGCGCGCAACGCGGGTGCAATCCCTGAGCCGGACTAGTCCGTATGAGGGGCCCGTTTGCGCGTGTTTAACGCAATGGAAGGGGTGAGGTCAGACTTCGGAATCCCAGATGACAGCGATACTTCCTGAGTACTTGCCTTGCTCAGACAGCATTTGCTCGACGTATTCCTTTTTGATCTCGAAGTGCAGCAGGGATGGCTTTTGCTCGACATAGTGTGTGGACTTGAATATCTGATCTGTCGCAATGCTTAAGGAAGCTCCGATCAACTTGCCGCAACCGCGCAGTAAGTTGAAAATCCCGCTGAATTTGGCGCTATTGACCGCGAAATATCCCGTACGCGCCGCCTTGGCGAGCTTGTCAGCCCATTTCTCCGTGTTACGTGCGTAATTAGCCCATACCCATCAGCTTTTTTCGAGCCATCCATAAATTGGACAAGGCAAACAGCGTGGTCAATTGAGCGGTGTTTTTCATCAGGCCGCGAAAGCGCACTTTCACATAACCGAACTGACGTTTGATCACCCGAAATGGGTGTTCGACCTTGGCCCGTGTCTGGGCCTTGAGGTACTCGATTTTGCGCTTGGCTTTGTACAGCACGCTGCGCTTGTTCAGCTTGGAATAGGTGCTGCGTCGCGCGGCGATTTGCCAAACCACTTCACGGTTTTCATGCTCTTCGCGCTTCTCGACACCGGTGTAACCAGCATCAGCGTAGACCGCGTTTTCCTCGCCGTGCAGCAGTTCAGCAACCTGAGTGACATCGGCTACATTCGCCGCGGTGCCGTGAACGTGGTGAACCAGCCCCAACTCAACGTCGGCACCAATATGGGCCTTCATTCCGAAGAAATATTGATTGCCTTTAATGAGATGGTCAGCCCTGCTCGAGAAACCCAGTGAGTCTAGACTTACTGGGTTTCTCTCTTTACCGAAGGAGGATCTCTCATGAATACCGTGACGCTTCTGGGTATTGATATCGGCAAGAATACCTTCCACTTGCATGGCCAGGACGCCAGAGGAAACCAGCTCTTGCGCAAGAAGCTCAATCGTAGCCAATTGCTGCCGTATCTGACGCAGTTGCCAACCTGCAAAATTGCCATGGAGTCCTGCGGCGGCTCGCAGTGGCTGGCTAGGCAGATCGAAAGCTTAGGCCATCGAGTGCAATTAATCGCGGCGCAGCATGTAAAGGCCTACGTCACCGGCAACAAGAATGACTTTATCGATGCAGA
>NZ_JCBCUZ010000016.1:0-113306 GCF_059862735.1 Pseudomonas sp. MF06569
CCATTACCTCACCAACTAGCTAATCCGACCTAGGCTCATCTGATAGCGCAAGGCCCGAAGGTCCCCTGCTTTCTCCCGTAGGACGTATGCGGTATTAGCGTCCGTTTCCGAACGTTATCCCCCACTACCAGGCAGATTCCTAGGTATTACTCACCCGTCCGCCGCTCTCAAGAGAAGCAAGCTTCTCTCTACCGCTCGACTTGCATGTGTTAGGCCTGCCGCCAGCGTTCAATCTGAGCCATGATCAAACTCTTCAGTTCAAACATCTTTGGGTTTTTAAGAAACCCTAAACTTGGCTCAGCAATCGTTGGTTACATCTTTGATTTCTCGCGGAGTAACTTGTGATGCTGATAATCTTGTTGACTATCAGTCTGACTCCACAAGCACCCACACGAATTGCTTGATTCAGTTGTTAAAGAGCGGTTGGTTTAGCTTTCGCTGAACCGAGGCGCGCATTCTACAGCGTTACAAGCTGCTGTCAACACCTAATTTCCTGCTTCGATGACTTGAAGCTGACACTGCAAAACAATCCAACTCATTGATATTCAAGGAGTTTTCCGTTTCAACTGCGCCGGAAGTGGGACGAATTATAGGCCGCTAAAAATCCTAGTCAAGGGCTAATTGAGTAAAACTATCAATTAACTCCAAATACCCCTAATTACACCTATATAGAGGGGTGCTGACGCACCCCTCTATATAGCTACAGCACGCCAGACCGACGCAAACCCTCTACCACTACCGCGTCCAACCCCAGCACTTGCTCCAGAACTTGCTGAGTATGCTCACCCAACAAAGGAGGCGCATTGCGATACTCCACTGGCGTTTCGGACAGCCGAATAGGGCTCGCTACCTGCGGCACAAGCCCCGCCAACGCATGCGGTAGCTGCATCGCCAATCCGCGGGCACGCACCTGAGGGTCAGCAAATACCTGAGCCAGGTCATTGATCGGCCCACAGGGAACACCAACCGCCTCCAACTGCGCCACCCACTCAGCCGTGGTCTTGAAAACAGTTAACTGCCTGATAAGCGGCACCAACTCCGCCCGATTAGCAACACGCAGCTTGTTGGTAGCAAAGCGCGGATCCCCACCCAGCTCGGGCCGACCAGCCACTTCAGTAAATTTACGGAACTGACTGTCATTCCCTACCGTAAGAATGAAGTCGCCATCTGCCGTCGGAAAGTCCTGATAAGGCACGATATTCGGATGCGCATTGCCCAGGCGCTGCGGCGCTACGCCCGTAGTCAAATAGTTCATCGCCTGATTCGCCAGGCAAGCCACCTGCACATCCAGCAGCGCCATATCTATATGCTGCCCGCCACCATCATGCTGACGATGAGCAAGGGCGGCCAGAATCGCCACTGTCGAGTAAAGCCCGGTCAAGATATCTGTCAGCGCAACCCCAACCTTTACCGGCCCCGCCCCCTCATCACCTTCAGGCCGCCCCGTCAGACTCATCAGACCGCCAAGGCCCTGAACCATAAAGTCATAACCTGCCCGCTTGGCATAGGGACCGGTCTGACCGAATCCCGTAATCGAGCAATAGATCAAGTCAGGATTCAAAGCCTTTAGTGACGCATAGTCCAGACCATACGCCTCCAGCCCCCCAACTTTGAAATTCTCGATCAGAATGTCCGACTTGGCCGCCAGATCACGAACCAGCCGCTGCCCTTCAGGCTTGGTGAAATCAATAGTGACCGACTGCTTGTTGCGGTTTGCAGACAAGTAATAGGCAGCCTCCCCCGTACTTTCTCCATAAGCATCCTTGAGAAAGGGCGGCCCCCAGGCGCGAGTGTCGTCACCATTGCCAGGGCGCTCCACCTTGATAACTTCGGCCCCAAGGTCCGCCAGTATTTGCCCGGCCCACGGCCCCGCCAGCACCCGAGACAAATCCAACACCCGCAAATGCGATAAAGCACCCATGAGCCGAGCTCCTGTTAATAGAACGCCTGAAGGCCGGTCTGCGCACGCCCAAGAATCAAGGCATGCACGTCATGAGTGCCTTCATAGGTATTCACAACCTCCAGGTTGACCAGATGACGCGCAACCCCGAACTCATCCGAGATACCGTTACCACCCAGCATGTCGCGAGCCATACGCGCAATATCCAACGACTTGCCGCATGAGTTGCGCTTCATGATCGAAGTGATCTCAACAGCCGCAGTACCTTCATCCTTCATCCGCCCCAGACGCAGGCAACCCTGCAGGGCCAGCGTAATCTCGGTCTGCATATCAGCCAGCTTTTTCTGGATCAATTGGGTCGCCGCCAAAGGCCGGCCAAATTGATGACGATCCAGCGTGTACTGACGCGCCGCATGCCAGCAAAACTCAGCAGCCCCCAGCGCCCCCCAGGAAATCCCGTAGCGAGCCGAATTCAGACAGGTAAAAGGACCTTTCAGACCGCGCACATCCGGGAAGATGTTTTCTTGGGGGACAAACACGTTATCCATCACGATTTCGCCAGTAATGGACGCACGCAAGCCAACCTTGCCGTGAATCGCGGGCGTAGTCAGACCCTTCCAGCCTTTTTCCAGAACAAAGCCACGAATGTCGCCTTCATCATCTTTCGCCCACACCACAAACACATCGGCGATAGGACTGTTGGTGATCCACATCTTGCTGCCCGTCAGGCTATAGCCACCATCAACCGAGCGAGCACGGGTAATCATCGCGCCCGGGTCAGAGCCGTGGTTAGGCTCCGTCAGACCGAAGCAGCCAATCCATTCGCCAGATGCCAGCTTGGGCAGGTATTTTTGCTTCTGCGCCTCGGTACCGAACTCATTGATTGGCACCATCACTAAAGAAGACTGCACGCTCATCATCGAGCGGTAGCCCGAATCGACCCGCTCCACTTCGCGAGCTATCAGGCCGTAGCTGACGTAATTGAGACCGCTACCGCCGTACTGCTCAGGAATCATCGCACCCAGCAAACCGGTTTCGCCCATTTCACGGAAGATCGCAGGGTCAGTCTTCTCATTACGGAAAGCATCAAGAATACGTGGCGCCAACTTGTCCCGAGCAAACTGCTCAGCACTGTCGCGCACCATGCGCTCTTCTTCAGTGAGCTGCTGATCCAGCAACAGTGGATCAATCCAGTTGAAGCTTGCTTTACCCGCCATGAGAGAACCCTCGCGTAATAGATAAAATGTCGTGAGCCGATCCTAGGCTCCTTCTATATAGAAGGACAAACGAGGATTCAGCACCATCCTGTGATAATTTCTCACTCCGTAGCTCTATAAATAGCCTTTTCTGACTTCGTTTAGTGAGGAAGCCGTACATGCGCCGCAAGATCCCTAGCACAACAGCCCTGATCAGCTTCGAAGCGGCCGCACGCCATGAAAGCTTTACCAAGGCAGCACATGAGCTTTCCCTCACTCAAGGGGCTATTTGCCGACAGATTGCCAGCCTGGAAGAGTTCCTGAGTGTAGAGCTCTTCCGACGCTCTAAACGTGGCGTAAAACTGACCGAAGCAGGCCTTTCTTACAGCAGACGCATAGCAACCCAGTTGGATGCCGTGGAACGGGACACGCTGTCCGTCATGGGCCAACAGGGTGCCAACGTCATCGAGCTGGCTGTGGTGCCCACTTTCGGGACGCAATGGCTACTCCCTCGGCTCAAGGACTTTCAGCACCAGCATCCGGACGTCACGGTAAACCTGACCAACCGCACTCGCCCCTTTCTGTTTGCCGATACCGACTTTGATGCTGCCATCTACTTCGGAGATGCCGACTGGTCCGGAACATCGTCCTACCGCCTGATGGGTGAAAACCCGGTCCCCGTGTGCAGCCCCACATTATTGGGGGAACAGCAAAGCCTCACCCCGCAAGCGCTCTGCGAACTCCCCCTGCTGCAACAAACCACACGCCCCTACGCCTGGCGCCAATGGTTCAACGCGCAGGACATGAACGTACCTCGCGACATGACCGGGCCACGCTATGAACTGTTCTCGATGCTGGCCCAAGCCGCCATGCATGAAATGGGCGTCGCCCTTATCCCCCCCTTTCTGATTCAGCGAGAACTGGCCGAAAAACGCCTGGTGATTGCCAACAAGAGCACCCTGCTCAGCACCAAGGCTTACTACCTGATGATCCCCGAACGCAAAATCGAATCAGCTTCATTGCAGGCCTTTCGAGACTGGCTAGTCAATCAGGCCGCCACTTACAGCCTGATTTGAAAAACCGCATGGTCCAAACAAACTATGTAGTGATGCATAAAAACACACTACATATGTACGTAAATGTCGCGTTTAAACACTCTGTACTTTGGTCTAACTGGACAAACCTGCAAGCCAGTAACCACGCGGCCTGCAGGGTATTTCTCAAAGTTATGCAGCGATAACCAAAAGAAATGTGAAAAAAACTCAAAAAACACTCAAATCCTCTGAAAGCCTCGTATTTAAAGGCATGCAGCCGATCATTGCGACATTCGGTCACTGCATGACTTGTAGTTAAAATCCCGTCGCCCTCCATAAGTCCTTGAAGGGTAAAAAAATTGCCAGCAGAATGCCCCGCCCCACCCATACTTTGGTGGGATCGTGCTGATCGGCCGCCCCAGTCGCACCATCCGTAGTGCGCTGGCTTTCTTATAAAAGATCACGCAGGAGATATGACGTGCACATTGGTGTTCCTCTCGAGACCCATACGGGTGAAACCCGGGTTGCTGCAACCCCGGAAACCATCAAGAAGCTGATCGGCCAAGGCCATAAAGTGACTGTTCAAAGCGGCGCAGGTATCAATGCCAGCGTTATCGACAGTGCTTATGAAGCCGCCGGCGCAACTATTGGCAACGCTACAGATGCTTTCGGCGCAGAGCTGATTCTCAAGGTTGTCGCCCCAAGTGACAGCGAACTGGCCCTGATCAAGACCGGCACCGTGCTCATTGGCATGCTCAACCCGTTCAGCAATGAAACCATTGCCAAACTGGCCGAGCGCGGGATCACCGCTTTCTCTCTCGAAGCCGCTCCCCGAACCTCTCGTGCGCAAAGTCTTGATGTACTGTCATCCCAGGCCAACATCGCCGGCTATAAAGCCGTCTTGGTCGCCGCCCACCACTATCCGCGCTTTATGCCAATGCTCATGACCGCCGCCGGGACCGTTAAGGCCGCTCGCGTACTGATTCTGGGCGCAGGCGTGGCTGGCTTGCAGGCGATCGCCACGGCCAAACGCCTGGGCGCAGTGATCGAGGCATCCGATGTACGACCAGCCGTTAAAGAGCAGATCGAATCGCTGGGCGCCAAGTTCGTCGACGTACCTTACGAGACCGACGAAGAACGTGAGTGCGCCATTGGCGTAGGCGGCTATGCACGCCCAATGCCTGCCAGCTGGATGCAACGCCAGGCACAGGCTGTTCACGAACGCGCCAAGCAGGCTGACATCGTGATCACCACCGCCTTGATCCCGGGCCGTAAAGCTCCGGTACTGCTCAGCGCTGAAACCGTGGCCCAGATGAAACCCGGCTCGGTGGTCATCGATCTGGCTGCAGCCCAAGGGGGCAATTGCCCGCTGACCGTCGCCGACCAAGTAGTGGTTGAGCACGGTGTCACCATCGTCGGTCACACCAACCTTGCCGCAATGGTTGCTGCAGACGCCTCGGCGCTCTACGCCCGCAATCTGCTGGACTTCCTCAAGCTGGTCTTCACCCCCGAAGGACAGTTCCAGATCAACCTTGAAGACGACATCGTCGCCGCGTGCCTGATGTGCCGCGACGGTCAAGTCGTGCGCAAAAACGGCTGAGGATAAAAATAATGGAAGAGTTCATCTCCCCCGGTATCTACAACCTGATCATCTTCGTGCTGGCCATCTATGTGGGCTATCACGTGGTATGGAACGTGACACCTGCACTGCACACACCCTTGATGGCCGTCACCAATGCCATTTCAGCCATTGTGATTGTGGGCGCCATGCTCGCTGCCGCACTGACTGTTACCCCGCTGGGCAAAACCATGGGCACCCTGGCGGTCGCGCTGGCTGCCGTAAACGTATTCGGTGGATTTTTGGTCACCCGGCGCATGCTGGAAATGTTCAAGAAGAAAGCACCTAAAGCCAAAGAAGAGGTGCGCAAGCCATGAGCATGAACCTGGTCACTGTTCTGTATCTGGTTGCATCAATCTGCTTTATTCAGGCGCTCAAGGGCCTGTCGCACCCCACCACCTCACGTCGCGGCAACCTGTTCGGCATGCTCGGCATGGGCCTGGCGATCATTACCACGGTTGGCCTGATCTACAAGCTGGGCGCAGAGATCGCGACGGCTGGCATCGGCTACGTGATTGTCGGCCTGCTGGTCGGTGGTACTGCTGGCTCAATCATGGCTAAACGCGTCGAAATGACCAAAATGCCTGAGCTGGTCGCTTTCATGCACAGCATGATCGGCCTCGCGGCGGTATTCATTGCAATCGCAGCCGTGGTCGAACCGCAGTCCCTGGGTATCGTCAAACACCTGGGCGACTCTATTCCTGCAGGCAACCGTCTGGAACTGTTCCTGGGTGCGGCCATTGGTGCAATCACCTTCTCCGGTTCGGTGATCGCCTTCGGCAAACTCTCTGGCAAGTACAAGTTCCGCCTGTTTCAGGGCGCACCGGTACAGTTCAGCGGCCAACACAAGCTGAACCTGGTACTGGGCCTGGCCACGCTGGCACTGGGCATCACCTTTATGCTGACCGGCAACCTCAACGCTTTCGCGCTGATGCTGGCCCTGGCGTTTGTGCTGGGCGTGCTGATCATCATCCCGATTGGCGGCGCCGATATGCCTGTCGTGGTATCGATGCTTAATAGCTACTCAGGTTGGGCAGCAGCCGGTATCGGCTTC
This sequence comes from Pseudomonas sp. MF06569, assembly GCF_059862735.1. NCBI lineage: Bacteria > Pseudomonadati > Pseudomonadota > Gammaproteobacteria > Pseudomonadales > Pseudomonadaceae > Pseudomonas > Pseudomonas sp. MF06569. The sequence continues at coordinate 6,803 of NZ_JCBCUZ010000016.1, forward strand.
TCACTGAACAACTCGATGCTGATCATTGCCGGCTCGCTGGTAGGCTCTTCGGGTGCGATCCTGTCGTACATCATGTGCAAGGCGATGAACCGTTCGTTCTTCAACGTGATCCTCGGTGGTTTTGGTGGCGCAACAGACGCTGGCGGCCCAGCTGGCACGCAAGAGGCCCGTCCGGTCAAATCCGGCTCGGCTGACGATGCCACCTTCCTGCTGATGAACGCCGACACCGTGATCATCGTTCCAGGCTACGGCCTGGCTGTTGCCCGGGCACAACACGCGCTCAAGGAACTGACCGAAAAACTGACCCATCGCGGCGTCACCGTAAAGTACGCCATTCACCCGGTTGCAGGCCGTATGCCTGGCCATATGAACGTATTGCTGGCCGAGGCCGAAGTGCCTTACGACCAGGTGTTCGAGATGGAAGACATCAACTCCGAGTTTGGCCAGGCTGACGTAGTGCTCGTCCTGGGCGCCAACGACGTGGTCAACCCGGCGGCCAAGAACGATCCAAAATCGCCGATCGCTGGCATGCCGATCCTCGAAGCCTATAAAGCCAAAACCGTCATCGTTAACAAACGCTCAATGGCCAGTGGCTATGCGGGCCTGGATAACGAACTGTTTTATCTGGATAAAACCATGATGGTCTTCGGCGACGCCAAGAAGGTTATTGAAGATATGGTTAAAGCTGTCGAGTAACATCTGGTATCAACGCAATATCGAAAACCCCGGCGCTGTCATGGCCGGGGTTTTTCTTTTTCCAAGGAACCCGACCAAAGGCTCTAAATCGGCCGCTGGCATTCGACCATGGTAGCGGGACGAAAGGCTCTGAAAATGAATAGACTGCGCCTCTTGCTTCCGTTGCCCGAGATAACAATCCATGTACCGTGAACGTATTCGCCTGAACTCCCTGCACGATAAGGTCATGAGCGCCGAAGAAGCCGCCGCCCTTATCCAAGACGGCATGACCGTCGGCATGAGCGGTTTTACCCGTGCCGGTGAAGCCAAAGCCGTCCCTCAGGCCCTGGCTGAGCGTGCCAAAAAGTCGCCCCTGAAAATCACCCTGATGACCGGCGCAAGCCTGGGCAACGACCTTGACAAGCAATTGACCGAAGCCGGTGTACTGGCACGTCGCATGCCATTCCAGGTGGACAGCACTTTGCGCAAGGCAATCAACGCCGGCGAAGTGATGTTTATCGATCAGCATTTGTCCGAGACCGTAGAGCAACTGCGCAACAATCAGCTCAAGCTGCCAGACATCGCAGTGATCGAAGCTGTAGCCATTACCGAGCAAGGCCATATCGTTCCAACGACTTCAGTGGGCAACTCCGCCAGCTTCGCGATTTTCGCCAAACAGGTGATCGTCGAGATCAACATGGCGCACAACCCGAATCTGGAAGGCCTGCACGACATCTATATCCCGACTTACCGCCCGACGCGCACGCCGATCCCGCTGGTGAAGGTCGACGATCGCATCGGCAGCACCGCGATCCCGATCCCGGCAGAAAAAATCGTCGCCATCGTGATCACCAACAAACCTGATTCGCCGTCCACCGTGTCCGAGCCTGACAGCGAAACCGACGGTATCGCCTTCCACCTGATCAACTTCCTCAAGCAGGAAGTCGAAGCTGGCCGGATGACCAACAAGCTCGGCCCACTGCAAGCAGGTATCGGCAACATCGCAAACGCGGTGATGTGCGGCTTGATCGACTCGCCGTTCGAAGACCTGACCATGTACTCCGAAGTCCTGCAGGATTCGACCTTCGACCTGATCGACGCCGGCAAGATGAGCTTCGCTTCGGGCAGCTCGATCACATTGTCGGAGCGTCGCAACTCGGACGTGTTCGGCAATCTGGAGCGCTACAAGGACAAACTGGTGTTGCGCCCGCAAGAGATCTCCAACCACCCTGAAGTGGTTCGTCGTCTGGGCATCATCGGCATCAACACCGCGCTGGAGTTCGACATCTACGGCAACGTCAACTCCACTCACGTCTGCGGCACGCGGATGATGAACGGTATCGGCGGCTCGGGCGACTTCGCCCGTAACGCACACCTGGCGATTTTCGTGACCAAGTCGATTGCCAAGGCAGGCGCGATCTCCAGCGTTGTGCCAATGGTCAGCCACGTCGACCACACCGAGCACGACGTCGATATCCTGGTGACCGAGCAGGGCCTGGCCGATCTGCGTGGCCTCGCGCCGCGTGAGCGCGCACGCGTCATCATCGACAACTGTGTTCACCCGGACTTCCGTGAAGCCCTGAATGACTACTTCACCAAGGCCTGCGCGATTGGCGGCCACACGCCGCACATCCTGCGTGAAGCCCTGAGCTGGCATATCAACCTGGAAGAAACCGGGAAAATGCTGCCGTAACCCGCGAGCTAGAGAGCCGCTGACGTAAACACGTTTTTGTCAGCGGCTTTTTTATGCCCTTAATTTCAAAAACTGTACTGCTGTACTGGTCATTTCCCGCCTTCAACACACTCTTTCACGGCCACTTTTGCCAATTTCGCACCACTTAGGTGCGGACAGGTACAGTTACGCGTATTTGTGCCCGTACAGCGTGCATAAACAGTTAACTGGCCCATTGCAATACAGGTGAACTGTATCTAGAGACACTGGACAAAGAGGAGGATCATTGGCATCAGTTAAACCACTAGCCAATGCCGCCATAAGCGGAAGGATGACACCATGGAACGTACACTCAGTTCCGAACTGTTCAGCGAAAGCAACTCTGTAAACACCCAGGCTTCCATGCCTCTGCGCGTTCTTGCCAACCTGATGTTGTGGCAGCGCCGCATCTCCAGCCGCCATCAATTGGCTCGACTGGACTCGCGTCTTCTGGCTGATGCCGGTATTAGCGAAGCACAGCGTTACGAAGAGCTGAGCAAGCCGTTCTGGCGCTAACTTGCGCTCGCTGGCCCTGACCACCGGTCCACCGCCAGCAACCTGAATTGAAAAAACAGAACCCGTCGCGGATTACCGCTGACGGGTTTTGTCGTTTATGGACCACGGTTTTAAGCCTTGGCATAAAGACAGGTACAGTTTTAAATAAGCAAAAAAAAACAGGTACAGTTATCAAAATGCCTGATCTAGAGCACTTCACCTACAGTACCCACCAAAACGTCCTATGCCTGACGCAGGCCTGAGCCTACTATTCGGTCCATAAGCGTCTATTTTCATACGTTCATATTCAGGAGTCTCACCATGTCCACACTTCGCCTACTCAGCGCGGCGGCACTGCTGGCCGTTGCAGCCAGCGCCAACGCCACAAGCTTCATCGTCACGACCGATGGCATTGTGGGCACCCTCAAGGCAACGTCCGATCTGACATCGGATGCCACAGGCTCGTTTCGTGACAACAAAATCGTACGCGCAGCCCGTGATGATGCTGCCAGCTTCGTTGCCAGCGAAGGCACCATTCGCGGGGTAAAACTCGAAAGCGCGTTCGAAGCCATTCGCCAGCAAGCCCCGCAATTGCAGGCCACCGATGCACAGCTGGCCCAGGCCATTCTGACGATCTGAATGTAAATGACACCATAACGGGTCAGCTCTTTTGCTCGCGATGCAGGCGGCGCGTTCATTCAGTTGAACCGCGTCGACACCATCGCGAGCAAGCCCGCTCCCACAAAGACACCCCCCGCGCTGGCCCTGCCCAGACCATTACGCTAGCCTTGGCTCTCATTCAAACAGCCTCGAGACCCATGCGTTTTTCCTTATTAGCTCTTCTTGCACTCAGCTGGACTCAATCAGCCAACGCCTTCGACATGACCACCCAGAATGTGGTGCTCAGTGGTTACGTCACCAGTAAAGTGACGTCCGCGCCTTTTGATCACAAACTGATACGTGCCGCCCAGGATGATGCCGCCGTCTTTATTGCCAGTGATGGCCAGACAAGAGGAGCGCAGCTGGAGTCTGCCTTGCGCTATCTGCGCCAGAACACGCCAAAATTGAGTGCCAGCGACCTTGAACTGGCACAGACAATTCTCGTCCAATAAATACCCGCTTTTCCTGGAGATACTTCATGCGCAGCCCTTTAATTGTCGCCACCCTTGGCTTTTTGCTACTCGCCGATGTAGCGCAGGCACAAACCGTTGTGCAGACCAGCAACATCATCGTGCGCGCCTTTGGTCGCACCATCGATTTCACGTCCGACACCACGACCTCCATCCGCGACTCTAAAGTCGTGCGTGAAGCCCACGACGACGCGGCTACCTTTGTCGCCAGCCAGGGCGATATCCGGGGCGTGCAACTGGAAGCGGCTTTCAGCACCCTGCGTGACCGCGTGCCTGAAGCCCGCAACGCCAGTGACCAGGATCTCGCCGAAGCCATCCTCGCACTGTGAGGTCGCTAACGCGCTGGCTCGCAGCCTGTGGCCTGCTGCTGATCACCAGCAGCGCCCAGGCCGCGCTGCATCTGCAACTCAAGACCGAAGGCCTGAGCCCGGCCGAGCAACAGGCCAGCCAGGCCTTGCTGGATGAGGCCATGCAGAGCCTGCCACCGCGTTTTATCGAGCAATTGGATCGGCAGATTCTGGTGGGCTGGACGGATGACATGCCCAGCAACGCCTACGGCCAGGCATCGCTGACCTCCGAGCTGGACCTCAATCGCACGCTCCTGGCAGGGCTGACCGATGGTTCGGCTGCCACCCAGCAGACCAACCGCCCCCACGGCACCGTGCGCCGTGAAATGCTCGCCACCGTCTTGCATGAACTCACCCACCTCTACGATCGCGCCCGACTCTGGCCCGCAGCCGAGCGCACGCTGATCCGGCGCTGCACCCGACAAAACAGCAACGCGGGCCTGATTGGCCTGCCTGATCAATGTCGCGGGCAGACCGAGCGCCGTTTCACCCTCAGTGATGATCCGCGCCTGCTCGACCTGGCCGGCTGGCAGCAATACGTGGGCCGCCGTGGCGAGCGCGAACAAGAAAACCACCAGGTCGTGCGCAGCCCCGATCTCTACGAAATCAGCAGCCCCAAGGAGTTTGTCGCGGTCAACATGGAGTACTTCCTCCTCGACCCGGCCTATGCCTGTCGCCGACCGGCGCTGTATCGCTACTACAAAGAACATTTCGGCTGGGCACCCGCCGCCAGGGACGAGTGCCCCAAAGGCTTTGCCTTCCTCAATGCCGGCAACGATTTCGCCAAGACCCCGCTGGGTACCGTAGACCCGGAGCGGGTGTACGCGGTCGACTACCTGCTGGCCGAAGCCAATCAGGAATGGGCCAGCCGCTGGGGTCACAGCATGCTCCGTCTGGTGATCTGCGCCCCAGGTCGACCACGCGGCCCGGACTGCCGACTCGACTTGCAAGAACACCTGGTGTTGTCCTACCGGGCGTTCGTCAATGACGTACAGCTCTCAAGTTGGGACGGCCTGACCGGTGCCTACCCTTCGCGCCTGTTCGTATTACCGCTGGCTCAAGTGATCGACGAATACACCAAGACCGAACTGCGCAGCCTGGCTTCCGTACCGCTCAAACTGAGCCGTCCGGAAATCGAGGAAGTGGTTGAGCACGCGGCCGAGATGCACTGGAGCTATGACGGCGACTACTACTTCATCTCCAACAACTGCGCGGTCGAGACCCTGAAACTGCTGCGCAGCGGCAGCAACAATGCCCAGCTCAAGGGCCTGGACAGCATTGTGCCCAACGGTTTGCTTGAAGTACTCAAAACCCGGGGGCTGGCGGATACCAGCGTGCTGGACGATCCCAAGGAAGCGCTGCGCCTGGGTTATCGCTTTGACTCCTACCGTGATCGCTACCAGGCGATGTTCGATGTACTCAAGACCCGCTTGCCGATCAAACAAGCCACCGTCGAAGACTGGTTGGCCCTGAACGCGGACGAGCGCCGCCCATGGATCGCGCAAGCCGACTTGCGCGCCAGCGCAGCCTTGTTGCTACTGGAGCAAGCCGGCTTTCGCCGACAACTGCTGCTGGCTCAGGATGAGGTCAAACAAAAGTACCTGGGCGCACGCGGGCTCAAGGATGGCGGCATGGACAAGGCCAACAAGACCCTGCAGGAAATTCTCGCCAGCAGCGGCTTTCTCAGCCGCCCGGCCGAGTTGCTCGGCAGCAATGGCTACGGCCTGCCCCAAACCAGGGAGTGGGAAATGCTCGAGTCCGAAAGCAGTCAGCGCCAGCAGCAACTGCTGCGCCTGACCACTGACCTGGACAAGGAAGTGCGCAGCCTGCTGGAGCCTTCCCGCGCAGCTGAAATTGCAGCGACTGAAGCCAACGTCAAACAGATTGGCGAACACCTGCGGGCGATCCACAAGGCATCGGGCGGGTTGCAGCTGCCCTGATCCACAAGGGCACTTCACGCACCCGGCACAAAATGCTTCTGTGCCGTGCCGTGGGCAATCAGTCGTGACAGGTAGTTCATTTTGTCGGCATCCTGATCGACAAAGCGGAAGGTCAGTTGCAGCCAGGCACTGTCCGGTTTTGGCTCATACGCCACGATGGCATGCAGATAACCATTCAAGCGCGCCACCTCGGCGCTCTCGCCCTGCTCAAGGTCCAGTACGGCGCTGTCCAGCACCTGAGGCAGCACGTCGCCGCGACGCACCACCAGCAGCGCCTCCTTAAGGCTCAGTGCCTTGATCACACACGTCTGTATACCGCTGGGCAAACGCAGCTGTCCTTGGCCACGGCTTGTCAGTGTCGGCGCGGGCACTGGGACCGGTCGCGGTGCAGGGGCCGCCGGTGCAGGGGTTACGACCTGCGCCTTGCCGCCGGTCAACGCATTGAGCGAATCATTGCCAAATGCCGAGCTCATGCGTGCCGGTGCGCTGGACATCACCGAGTCGAGCAACCCGGCCTTGGTGAACGCTTTCTTCACTTTGGACAGCAACTGCTCGTTGGTAAAAGGCTTGCTGACGAAGTCCGAAACCCCTGCCTGAATGGCCTGGATCACGTTCTCTTTGTCACCTCGGCTGGTGACCATGATAAAGGGCAACGTTTTCAACCGGTCCTGCTCGCGACACCAGCTCAACAGCTCAAGGCCGGACATCTCTGGCATTTCCCAGTCGCACAGCACCAGATCGAAGGCTTCGCGGGTCAGCAGGGTCTGGGCTTTGCGGCCGTTGACCGCGTCTTCGATCCTGATACCCGGAAAATAGTTACGCAGGCAATTTTTAATCAGGTCACGAATAAACGACGCGTCATCCACCACCAGCACACTCACCTTGCTCATCGACTGCTCCTTGGATATGAACGCCCAAAAACCAAAACGCCCGGCATTGAGCCGGGCGCTTTTTAGATCAGGCTGTCTTATTTATCGTCAGGCGGCGGCGCAACATTAGCGCTATCCGCGCCGGTGCCCTGAACTTCTTCGCGCATGCGCTTGAGGCCCATGTGCCGCACGTCAGTACCGCGCACCAGATAAATCACCAGTTCCGAGATATTGCGGGCGTGGTCGCCGATACGCTCCAGCGAACGCAGCACCCAGATGATGCTCAGCACGCGCGAGATCGAGCGCGGGTCTTCCATCATGTAAGTGGCCAGCTCACGCAGCGCGGTCTTGTATTCGCGGTCGATGATTTTGTCGTACTGGGCCACCGACAGGGCGAGGTCGGCATCGAAACGGGCAAAGGCGTCCAGTGCATCGCGCACCATGTTGCGCACCTGATCACCGATGTGACGCACTTCAACATAACCCCGCGGCGCCTCACCCTCTTCGCATAACTGGATGGCCCGGCGCGCGATTTTGGTCGCTTCGTCACCGATGCGCTCAAGGTCGATCACCGACTTGGAGATGCTGATGATCAGACGCAAGTCAGAGGCCGCAGGCTGACGACGGGCCAGAATGCGCAGGCATTCCTCGTCGATGTTGCGCTCCATCTGGTTGATCTGTTCATCAATCTCGCGCACCTGTTGGGCCAGGCCCGAGTCGGCCTCGATCAACGCGGTCACCGCATCATTGACCTGCTTCTCGACCAGGCCGCCCATCGCCAGCAGGTGGCTGCGCACGTCTTCGAGTTCCGCGTTGAACTGCGCGGAAATGTGATGGGTGAGGCCATCCTTTGAAATCATGGTTCTGCTCCGCAAAAGCTGTGAGCTGCGCGCTGTAAGCGGCTAGCCAAATTGTCGATACGTCGAACGGTCACTGCCGCTCAAACTAGCCATAGCGCCCGGTGATGTAGTCTTCGGTCTGCTTCTTGGCCGGGTTGGTGAACAGCGTGTCGGTGTCGCCGTACTCGACCATTTTGCCCATGTACATGAACGCCGTGTAGTCCGAAACACGAGCCGCCTGTTGCATGTTGTGGGTCACGATCACGATGGTGAACTTGGACTTGAGCTCATAGATCAGCTCTTCGACCTTCAATGTCGAGATCGGATCGAGTGCCGAGCAAGGCTCATCGAGCAGCAACACTTCGGGTTCTACCGCGATGGTGCGGGCAATCACCAGACGCTGTTGCTGACCACCGGACAGGCCCAGTGCCGATTCGTGCAGGCGGTCCTTGACCTCATCCCACAACGCCGCGCCCTTGAGTGCCCATTCAACCGCTTCGTCCAGAACGCGCTTTTTGTTGATGCCCTGAATCCGCAGGCCGTAGACCACGTTCTCGTAGATGGTCTTGGGGAACGGGTTAGGCTTCTGGAACACCATACCGACGCGACGGCGCAGCTCAGCGACGTCCTCGCCCTTGCGGTAGATGTTGTTGCCGTACAGGTTGATCTCGCCTTCTACGCGGCAACCGTCTACCAGATCGTTCATGCGGTTGAAGGTACGCAGCAGCGTGGACTTGCCACAGCCCGATGGACCGATAAACGCCGTGACCCGTTGTTTCGGAATATTCAGGGTCACGTCGTACAGCGCTTGTTTTTCGCCGTAGTAAAGATTCAGGCCCGGCACTTCAATGGCGACTTCTTCGTTGTCCAGGTTCAAGCTTTGTTTGGTGCGACCCAAGGCTGACATGTTGATGCCGTGGGCTGAGGATTCATGCTGCATGGGTTACTCCATACGCTAAAAATTCGTTCCGGTTTTCAGTCACCGGGTTTCTTCTGTGGGGGCGGGCTTGCTCGCGATTCAGGCACCTCGGTTTCACGTTGAAACCTTACCGATACCATCGCGGGCAAGCCCGCTCCCACAGGTCATGTGTCTATCAGCTATCCAGCGCCTTGTACTTCTCGCGCAGGTGGTTACGAATCCACACCGCCGACAGGTTCAGGGTCGCGATGACCAGCACCAGCAGCAGTGCCGTGGCATAGACCAGCGGGCGTGCAGCTTCGACGTTCGGGCTCTGGAAGCCGACGTCATAAATATGGAAGCCCAAGTGCATGATCTTCTGGTCAAGGTGCAAGTACGGGTAGTTGCCGTCCAGCGGCAGCGACGGCGCCAGCTTGACCACGCCCACCAGCATCAGCGGTGCCACTTCACCGGCCGCACGGGCCACGGCGAGGATCATGCCGGTCATCATGGCCGGACTGGCCATCGGCAGCACGATCTTCCAGAGCGTTTCGGATTTGGTCGCACCCAGCGCCAGCGAGCCTTCGCGAACGGTACGCGGAATGCGCGCCAGCCCTTCCTCAGTGGCCACGATCACTACCGGCACCGCCAGCAGCGCCAGCGTCAGTGAAGCCCACATCAAGCCCGGCGTACCAAAGGTCGGCGCAGGCAATGCCTCAGCGAAGAACAAGCGGTCTACCGAACCACCCAGCACATACACAAAGAAGCCCAGACCAAACACGCCGTAAACAATGGCCGGTACACCCGCCAGGTTGTTCACCGCTATACGGATCACCCGGGTCAGGGTGTTTTGCTTGGCATATTCACGCAGGTAAACCGCTGCCAGCACACCAAACGGCGTCACGATCACAGCCATGATCAACGTCATCATCACCGTGCCGAAAATAGCCGGGAAGATCCCGCCCTCGGTGTTGGCTTCACGGGGATCCTGGCTCAGGAACTCCCAGATGTTGCTGAAATACATGGCCAGTTTCTGCCAGCTGTTCATGGCGTTCGGCTGGTAGGCCTTGACCACTTTGCCGATGCCGATTTCCAGCTCTTTGCCGTTGGCATCGCGAGCCGTGAGGCTGTCGCGGTTGAACTGTGCGTGCAACTCACCCAGGCGATCTTCGATGGCCTTGTAACGCGCATTCAGCTCGGCGCGTTCGGCTTCCATGTCGGCTTGTGCCTGCGGCGTCAGCTTGCCTTCCAGTTCCAGCTTGCGACCATGCAGGCGGATACGCTCCAGCCCGTAGTTGATCGCGCCGATGTCTTTTTTCTCAAGCTGGCTGAGTTGCGATGCCAGGTCATTCACACGTTTGACCCGGGCTTGCAGCTCAGGCCAGGCGGCGGCACCTTCTGCCACCACCTTGCCGTTTTCTTTCACGTTAACCAGATAACCGTAAAAGTTGCCCCACTCGCGGCGCTCAATGGCCATCAGCTCTGGCGGCGTGCTCTGGTTGGTCAGCCACTCGCCGACCACCCAGGTAAAGTCGTTGCCGTTCAAGTCACGGTTGCCGACCTTGATCAGCTCGCGAGTCATGAACTCCGGGCCCTGCTCAGGGACTGGCAAGCCCGCGCTTTTCAGACGCTCGCGGGGTACTTCTTCCTTTTGCACCACTTCGCCGACCACCAGGTGATTGGCATCACCCGGCACGTTGTACTCGGCGTGGATCAGATCGGCAGGCCAGAAGTGACCCAGGCCACGCACGGCGATCACCGACAGCAAGCCGATGGTCATGATGACGGCGATGGACACCGCACCACCGCTGATCCAGACGCCAGGAGCGCCGCTCTTGAACCAGCCTTTGAGGGAGTTCTGTTTCACAGACTTCTACCTTCCTTAAAGCGACGAATATTTCTTGCGCAGACGCTGACGGATCAGCTCGGCAAGAGTGTTCATGACAAAGGTGAACAGCAGCAGCACCAGCGCCGAGAGGAACAGCACGCGGTAATGGCTACCGCCTACTTCCGACTCCGGCATTTCCACCGCCACGTTTGCCGCCAAGGTACGCAGGCCTTCGAACAGGTTCATTTCCATGACCGGGGTGTTACCGGTGGCCATCAACACAATCATCGTCTCGCCGACCGCACGGCCCATGCCGATCATCAGTGCCGAGAAGATCCCCGGGCTGGCCGTCAGGATCACCACGCGGGTCATGGTTTGCCACGGTGTGGCACCCAGCGCCAGCGAACCCAGGGTCAGGCCACGAGGCACGCTGAACACGGCATCTTCAGCAATCGAGTAGATGTTGGGGATAACCGCAAAACCCATTGCCAGGCCCACTACCAGTGCGTTGCGCTGGTCGTAGGTAATGCCCAGGTCGTGGGAGATCCACATGCGCATGTCACCGCCAAAGAACCAGGCTTCCATATACGGGCTCATGTACAGCGACAGCCAGCCCACAAACAGCAGCACCGGAATCAGGATCATGCTTTCCCAACCATCCGGTACTCGCAGGCGGATCGACTCGGGCAGACGGCTCCAGGTGAAACCGGCAACCAAAATACCAATCGGCATCAACATCAACAGACTGAAGATCCCCGGCAGATGCCCCTCGACATACGGTGCCAGGAACAGACCGGCAAAGAAGCCCAGAATCACCGTCGGCATCGCTTCCATCAGCTCGATCACCGGCTTGACCTTGCGGCGCAGGCTCGGCGCCATGAAGTAAGCGGTATAAATCGCGGCAGCTACGGCCAGTGGCGCAGCCAGCAACATGGCGTAGAACGCAGCCTTCAACGTACCGAAGGTCAATGGCGCTAGGCTCATCTTCGGTTCGAAGTCCGTGTTGGCGGCGGTCGACTGCCAGACGTATTTAGGCTCGTCGTAGTTCTCGTACCAGACCTTGCTCCACAGCGCGCTCCAGGACACTTCCGGGTGCGGGTTCTTCAAGGTCAGTGGCAGCAGCTTGCCGCCCTCTTCCACGATGATGCGGTTGGCACGCGGCGACAACGCCATGATGCCAGGGCCTTCGGCAACTTTTTCGACCAGCAGGGTGCGGTGCGCAGTGCTGTGGAACACACCGATCTCACCGGCCGCATCCAGGGCCAGGAAGCCCTTGCGACGCTGCTCGGCAGTGATTTCAACAATCGGCGAAGTGCCCATCTGGAAGCTGCGAATATGCTTGAAGCGTTGTTCGCCATCCGGGTCGCGGGCCATGAACCATTGGCTCAGACCGCCCTTCGAATCACCAAAGATCAGCGAGATGCCACCCACCAGCTGCGTACTGGCAGTGATCTCGGTCGTTGCGTCATCTGCCAGCGTGTAACGACCGTTGAGGCTCTTGTCGCGCAGGCTGAACACATCCACCAGGGCCCGATCGTTGACCACATACAACCACTGCTGACGCGGGTCGATGTAGAGCGCTTTAACCTGCTTGGTCATTTGCGGCAGATCGATGCGGGTCTCGGTGTTCGTGACCTCTTCGGTCATCATGTTTTCTTCGCGGGCCAACGACACCACATGCAACTGCGCGCCGGTTGAACCCGCCAGCACCAGCGTCGAATCGTTCACGCTGAGGTTAACGTGATCCAGTGCCCTGCCTTGCGGGTCCAGGACGACGGGCGTTTCACCGTAGGGGTACTCAACTGCAGGGGTGATGGTCTTTTTGTTGTCCGGATAGCTGACGCGATAGGTGTGACGGAACACCAGCGCCTGGCCGTTGGACAAGCCCAGTACAACCACCGGATTACCCGGCTGATCCTCGCCTAGCGAAGTCACTTGCGTGCCCGCTGGCAACGGCAAGTTGACCCGCGACAGCTCTTCGCCATTCTTCACATTGAAGAACAGCACCATGCCCTTGTCGGATACCCGCATGCCGACTTGATTCTGCTCCTCGACGGAGATCATCAAAGGCTTGCCGGCGTCCTGCATCCAGACCGGCGTAATCGCCTGCTTGGCATTCAGGTCGGCGCCCTGGAACAGTGGGTAAACCACATAGCCCAGGAAGAAGAAAATCAGGGTAATGGCGCCGAGCACGGCAAGACCGCCGATAAATACATACCAGCGGGTCAAGTGGTCTTTAAGCGCGCGGATACGGCGCTTGCGCTGCAGTTCAGGCGTATTGAAATCAATGCGCTTGGGAGCGGATGTCGTAGTCATTGGGGAATTGGCCAGATCATTCATGCGCACACCCTAGCGGTCCTGTATGACAGAAAGATGACAAAGCAGTGACGCAAAAAATCCGCCGCCCAACGGTGCCGGCAGCGGAGTGAAAAATGAGATGAAGCAGAAGTGAAATAACCCTGTAGTCGCTGCCGCAGCCTGCGAAGGGTTGCGCAGCAACCCGTTGAACTGAGGTCTGCGCGATCCTTTTCGCAGCCTTCGGCAGCGACTACACAGTCATTACTTCTTGGCGACGTCAGCGCCGCCTTCTTTCAGGCCCAGGTCAGCCAAGGCTTTGGCAGCGACTTTGGCTGGCAGAGGGATGTAGCCGTCTTTGACAACCACTTCCTGACCTTGCTTGGACAGAACCAGCTTGATGAACTCGGCTTCGAGCGGGTTCAGCGGCTTGTTCGGCGCCTTGTTCACATACACGTAGAGGAAACGCGACAGCGGGTACTTGCCGTTCAATGCGTTTTCTTCGGTGTCTTCGATGAACTCGGTGCTGCCTTTTTTAGCCAAAGGCACGGTCTTCACACTGGCGGTCTTGTAACCGATACCCGAGTAACCGATGCCGTTCAGCGAGCTACTGATCGACTGAACCACCGAGGCAGAGCCCGGCTGTTCGTTCACGTTAGGCTTGAAGTCACCTTTACACAGGGCTTCTTCCTTGAAGTAACCGTAAGTGCCGGATACCGAGTTGCGACCAAACAGTTGCACCGGCTTGTTGGCCAGGTCGCCCGTCACACCCAGATCACCCCAGGTCTTGATGTCGGATTTGCCGCCACACAGACGCGTGGAGGAGAAGACAGCGTCTACTTGCTCCATAGTCATGTGCTTGATCGGGTTGTCTTTGTGCACGAACACGGCCAGGGCATCCACTGCCACCGGGATAGCGGTCGGCTTGTAGCCGTACTTCTGCTCGAAAGCAGCCAGTTCGTTGTCTTTCATCTTGCGGCTCATCGGGCCCAGGTTAGCGGTGCCTTCAGTAATCGCAGGCGGCGCGGTCGAAGAACCGGCAGCTTGAATCTGGATGTTCACGTTTGGATATTCTTTCTTGTAAGCCTCGGCCCACAAGGTCATCAAGTTCGCCAGGGTGTCAGAACCAACGCTGGACAGGTTGCCCGATACACCTGTTGTCTTCACATAGGGCTGAATAGCCGGGTCAACACCAGCGGCAACCGCATTGGCAGTTGCAACGCCTGCGGCAACAAAAGTCAGGGCCGCCATAACACGCTTCAGTTTCATGCCTTACTCCTAACAAACGGGGTTAGATGAATCGGGGGCCAGTATCTGCAGGCCATGTGACTACTCTATGAACCGATTGTGACAATTAGATGAAAGGCCATCATTCGTTACAAATGATGGCCTTCAGGGAGAGGCTAACGAGGTGTCGCGACAGACAAGCCGTCGATCAGCGCCCCTTCTTCCACAGGTAAGCACCCACCAACAGGCCCATCGTGCAAATGATTGCCACGTAATACGCCGGGCCCATCGGGCTTTCCTTGAGCAACAAGGTAACGGCCATTGGGGTCAGGCCGCCAAAGATGGCGTAGGCCAGGTTGTAGGAAAACGACAGACCACTAAAGCGCACCACCGCCGGGAAAGCTTTAACCATCACGTAGGGCACGGCGCCGATGGTGCCTACAAACAGACCGCTCAAGGCATACAACGGGAACAGCCAGTCGGGGTGTTGCAGCAGGCTGTGATAGAAGGTCCACGAGCTGATCAGCAACCCGGCGCAACCCACCACAAACACTTTGCCCGCACCAAAGCGGTCAGCCAGGGCGCCCGAGGCAATGCAGCCCAAGCTCAAGAAAACGATCGCAAGGCTGTTGGCCTGCAACGAGGTCGTCGCAGAAAAACCGTAGATGGTTTGCAGAACCGTCGGCGTCATCAGGATGACCACAATGATCCCGGCAGACAGCAACCAGGTCAGCAGCATCGAGATCACAATCGCCCCGCGGTGATCACGCAACACGGTCTTGAGCGGGACTTCAGCGGCCAGCGCCTTGCGCAGTTGCAACTCGGCGAACACCGGAGTCTCGTGCAACCAGCGACGCAGGTAGACCGAGAACAAACCGAATACACCGCCCATCAGGAATGGGATCCGCCACGCGAAATCAGAGACTTCAGCCGGTGTGTAGATCGTATTGATGGCCGTGGCCATCAACGAGCCCAGCAGAATCCCTGCCGTCAGCCCGCAGGTCAGTGTGCCGCAGGCATAGCCCACATGGCGTGGCGGTACGTGCTCGGCCACAAATACCCAAGCTCCCGGCACTTCACCCCCAATGGCGGCGCCCTGGATCACACGCATCAGCAGCAACAGGATCGGCGCCCACATGCCGATCTGCGCATAGGTCGGCAGCAAGCCCATGATCAAGGTCGGTACGGCCATCATGAAGATGCTCAAGGTGAACATCTTTTTGCGCCCCAGCAGGTCACCAAAGTGCGCCATGACAATGCCGCCCAGCGGACGCGCCAGATAACCGGCAGCAAAAATGCCGAAGGTTTGCATCAGGCGTAGCCACTCGGGCATGTCCGCCGGGAAGAACAATTTGCCGACCACGGTGGCAAAAAACACAAAAATAATGAAATCGTAAAACTCCAGCGCACCACCCAGGGCAGACAGCGACAAGGTTTTGTAGTCATTACGGGTCAACGGCCGCGAAGGCGGTGCAGCACTGGAAGGCTCTGTGATCATGGGGTAATGCTTCTCTTATTAGGCTCGGCAAAAGCTGCAACTTCGCCGGCAGGGGCTGGGCAGGTTTTGAAAGATAACAAATTGTTTGCAAAAGCACAGAGCTAGACGTGCAGCGCACGCAAAAAGCAGTATCAGGAGGTCGTCGGCCAGGCTGTCGCCCGATATACTCCCGCTGTAAGAAATACTTGGTAACTTCTGAGGTTGCTGTGCGAAAACGCCCGCAGGATGACTTCAGCCGGTTTCGCAGAGTTTCCCCTTGGCGCGGCTTATGAAGAACGTGACGAACGTAGTATGTTCGGGCTGAATCGTTTTTCTAAAGACGCTTTTTCACCCGCAGTACTCATGAAGAATCACGGGTCAGAGGCCCTTCGGCATGCTAGAGCTCGAACAAGAAGATCCAATCCCGCAAGGCGACCTCGCCTTGCAAATCACCGCCCTGCCACGTGAAACCAATGGTTTCGGTGACATTTTCGGTGGCTGGCTGGTTTCACAAATGGACCTCGCCGGTACCGCTATGGCCAGTAAGGTTGCAGGTGGCCGTGTAGCCACTGTCGCTATTGATCGCATGGCGTTTCTGGTGCCTGTGGCCGTTGGCGCGCAATTGTCGTTCTACACCCAGGCACTGGAGATCGGCCGCAGCTCGATCCAGATGATGGTTGAAGTGTGGAGTGACGACCCGTTGTCCAGCGAGTGGCGCAAAGTGACCGAAGCCGTCTTTGTGTTTGTTGCCATCGATGGCAGCGGTCGTACCCGCTCCGTTCCACCGCGTCGCTGAATTTTTCGCGGTTTGCCTGCCCACTGCTGCCTTTGCCACTGAAATAGAGAGCCTGCCATGCACCATATTGAGTCAGTCACCCTGGACGAACTGGAGTGCTGGCACTTCCAGCATGGTCAGGCACAACTGTTGATCGCAAAACAGGGCGCACAGGTACTCAGCTATCAGATAGGCGATGAGCCTCCCATTATCTGGCTCAACGAAAAAGCGCAGTACAAACAGGGCAAAGGCATTCGCACTGGCGTGCCAGTGTGCTGGCCATGGTTTGGCAATCTGGCGCTGAACCCGCAAAGCGTACAGGCCATGCGCCACAGTGATGAGCCTGCCACCGCTCACGGCCTGGTACGTACCCGCGAGTGGGAAGTGCTGGAGATCGATGATGCGGGCGAAGCGCTGCATATTGAACTGGGCCTGCCCCACATCGAAGGCGGCCTGCCCGGCTGGCCCCACGATGTGGCGCTCACGTTGAGCATTCGCCTCGACACCCAGTTGCACATCAGCCTCACCAGCCATAATCGCAGCGACATCCCGGTCAGCATCAGCCAGGCGCTGCACAGTTACTTCGCGGTCAGTGACGTGCGCAAGGTTCAGGTTCAAGGGGTAGAAGGCCTGACCTACATCGATACGCTCAACGACTGGGAACACGTCAAACAGTCGGGCGACTTGACCTTCAGCGGCGAAACCGACCGCATCTATCTCGACACGCCGCAGCAACTGAGCATCGTCGACCCCGACTGGTCGCGCACCGTTGAGCTGACCAGCCGTGGCTCACGCTCAGCGGTGATCTGGAATCCGTGGATCGACAAGACTGCCAGCTTCAGCGATATTGCAGCAGATGGCTGGCAACGCATGCTGTGCATCGAAACCGCCAATGTGATGGACGACGTGATCACCCTGGAGCCAGGCGCCAGTCATACGATGGGTGTGAGCATTGCGAGCAAGCGGCTGAAAGCCTGATACACACAAAACCTGTGGGAGCGGGCTTGCTCGCGATGGCGTCAACTCGACAGGCCTGTCGTACCGAGTCGCTTGCATCGCGAGCAAGCCCGCTCCCACTAAGGTTTCAAGCCCTACAAATCTTCCTCGACCACCACCCGCACCTTGCTGGCATCCAGCGCATAGGCCGCATCGGCCAGGTCATTGCTGACCTTCTCGACCTTCAGCGTGCCCATGACCCAGAGCGGCGTGTAGATGTCATCCAGCTTCAGACCCTTGGGGTAGCGCACCAGCACCAACTGATTGGGCGGCGGAGGCGGCACATGAATGCAGGCGCCCGGGTACGGCACCAGGAAGAACAGCGTGCTGCGCCCCTTGGCATCGGTTTCCAGAGGCACGGGATAACCGCCCAGACGGATATTTTTACCGTTCATGCCCGCAACGGTTTTGCTGGAATACATCACGGCCGGCAAACCCTTGCTCTGCTTCAAACCACCCTTGTCGGTAAACGTACCATTGGCCTCGGGCGAGTCATGGTCAATTTCGGGCATTTGTTCGAGGGCTTTTTGATCCGACATCGGCATCAATTCAAGCCAGTCGGTTTCGGGCAGTTCTGCCGCGTGTACCAGGCCTGAGCCCAGCAAAAGAAAAGTCAGTAGAAGACGGCGCATGCAAGGCTCGATAAAAGAAGGATTGAACGCGCGCAGTTTAGCCCTCTCTGCGGCTGGCGCAGAGAGAACCAAAGCGTTAAATCAGGACTTTTTCGACACCATGCCGTAGATGATCAGCAAGATCACAGCACCTACCACGGCACCGATAAAACCGGCCCCCTCGCCCGCCTTGTAGATACCCAGCGCCTGGCCACCATAGGTAGCCGCCAGCGAACCGCCGATACCCAGCAGGATGGTCATGATCCAGCCCATGCTGTCGTCACCCGGTTTCAGGAAACGGGCCAGCAGGCCAACGATCAAGCCTATGAAAATGGTTCCGATGATGCCCATGGGCGCTTCCTCTTGATTAGATGGCGTTATACCAAAGCCTAGTCAGCACTTTGGCATCACGCCATCAGAGAGCAGCGACAACCCAATGGTTCCCGGCGAAAGCGATTTACGCTTCGTCGATCAGGGCTTCAACCTTGAGGATTTGCGCTTGCAGCGTGGCCATGTCTGCGCAGCGCAGGTTGGCGTGACCGACTTTACGGCCGACCTTGAACGCCTTGCCGTAGTGATGCAGATGGCAATCAGCAATCGCGATCACCTTTTCAACGGGTGGCACACTGCCGATGAAGTTGAGCATGGCGCTCTCACCGACCTTGGCCGTCGAACCCAGCGGCAAGCCAGCAATGGCCCGCAAGTGGTTTTCAAACTGGCTGCACTCGGCGCCTTCAGTGGTCCAGTGCCCGGAGTTGTGCACACGCGGGGCAATTTCGTTGGCCTTGAGGCCGCCGTCGACTTCGAAAAACTCGAATGCCATCACGCCGACATAATCCAGCTGCTTGAGCACACGGCTGGAGTAGTCTTCAGCCAAAGCTTGCAGCGGGTGATCCGTGCTGGCGACCGACAGCTTGAGAATGCCGCTGTCGTGGGTGTTGTGGACCAACGGATAGAAGCGGGTCTCGCCATCACGACCGCGTACGGCGATCAGCGACACTTCACCGGTAAACGGTACAAAACCTTCCAGCAGGCACGACACGCTGCCCAGTTCGGCAAACGTGCCCACTACATCGGCCGGTGTGCGCAGCACTTTCTGGCCCTTGCCGTCATAACCCAGGGTGCGGGTCTTGAGCACGGCAGGCAGGCCGATAGTGGCGACTGCCGCATCCAGGTCCGCCTGGGACTGAATGTCGGCAAACGCCGGCGTCGGAATGCCCAGGTCCTTGAACATGCTCTTTTCGAACCAGCGGTCACGAGCAATGCGCAACGCTTCGGCACTTGGATACACCGGGACGAATTGCGACAGGAAAGCCACGGTTTCAGCTGGAACGCTTTCGAACTCAAACGTCACCAGGTCGACTTCATCGGCCAGTTGGCGCAAGTGATCCGGGTCGCTGTAATCCGCACGCAGATGTTCGCCCAGTGCGGCTGCGCAGGCATCGGGAGCCGGGTCAAGGAAAGCGAAGTTCATGCCCAGCGGAGTGCCCGCCAAGGCCAGCATACGGCCCAGTTGGCCGCCACCGATTACACCGATTTTCATCGTCAGAAACCTCAGGCTACGCGCGGGTCTGGATTGTCCAGCACGCTGTCTGTCTGTTCAGCACGGAATGCTTTCAAAACGGTATGGAACTGCGGGTGTTTGGCACCCAGGATGCTCGCCGACAACAGGGCCGCGTTGATCGCGCCCGCTTTGCCGATGGCCAGGGTTGCAACCGGAATGCCAGCTGGCATTTGTACGATCGACAGCAGCGAGTCGACGCCCGACAGCATGGCCGACTGCACCGGAACACCCAGTACAGGCAAATGGGTTTTAGCCGCACACATGCCTGGCAGGTGGGCTGCGCCACCGGCACCAGCGATGATGACCTCGATCCCGCGGCCTTCGGCCTCTTCGGCATACTGGAACAGCAGATCCGGAGTGCGGTGGGCAGAGACCACTTTCACTTCGTAAGGAATGCCGAGTTTTTCCAGCATATCGGCGGTGTGGCTGAGGGTGGACCAATCGGACTTGGAGCCCATGATCACGCCTACCAGTGCACTCATCGTCGCGCCTCTTCTCTTGGGCGCCCGCAGGCGCGTCAAAAAACAACAAGCCACGTGGAGGATCCGACGTGGCTTGTTATAGGAATTAAGGCCGGTCAAGCCAGCCGAAGGCCGCGCAGTATACCGCAAAGAGGTGTTTTGACAGCACCTTTGGCGACCATCTGTCTTGCACGGTAAAAACGGCCCGGACGCCCGGTTTTATTGACTCTAAGGTCAAATGAAAAAAACACCTCAGGCCGGCGTTGGCGCCTGGCCGGTCGGGTTCTCCAACTTGCGCCACAACAACCGCACGTTGGCCTTGCGCACCAGGGCGCAGCGGTACAGGCGAATCTCCAGCGGCACATGCCATTGCGGGCCACCACACACCACCAGCTCACCTCGTGCCAGCTCGGCACGCACGCTCAGGTGCGGCACCCAGGCAATGCCCAACCCTTCCAGGGCCATGCTCTTGAGGCTGTCGGCCATGGCCGTTTCATAAATAGTGGTAAAGCGCAGACTGCGCTGGCGCAGCAGCAGATTCACCGAGCGGCCCAAAAACGCGCCAGCGCTATAGGCCAGCAACGGCACACTGCCTTCACCTTCAAGATCAAACAACGGCTTG
This sequence comes from Pseudomonas sp. MF06569, assembly GCF_059862735.1. Taxonomy (NCBI): domain Bacteria; kingdom Pseudomonadati; phylum Pseudomonadota; class Gammaproteobacteria; order Pseudomonadales; family Pseudomonadaceae; genus Pseudomonas; species Pseudomonas sp. MF06569. Next base: position 27,563 of record NZ_JCBCUZ010000016.1, read on the forward strand.
CCGTCTGCATCGGCCGCACACACCGGGAGCATTTCGGTGTTGCCCAGGTGCAATGACGGAAAAATCTCCGGATCCATCTGCAAAGCAGCGTCCGGATCGTAGAAAGCCAGCATCAAATCGCAGCCGCCTTCGCGTAAAGCGTGCACCGCGTCTCCGACGTTAGTCGCAACCAGCCGGGTGGCGATATTCAGACCTTCATTGCGCAATTGGGCGATCCACCGCGGGAAAAACCCCAGCGCCAGGGAGTGTGCGGCAGCCACTTGCATGACCTCGCCCTGCCCGCCTTCGAGGTGATGAAGATGACGCAGCACCTCACCCAACTGCTCGACCACCGTACGTGCCGTAACCAAAAACAGCTGACCGGCCGCAGTCAACTCCACCGGGGTGCGGGAACGATTCACCAAGGTCAGCCCAAGCGCCGCTTCAAGGCTTCGAATACGCCGACTGAAGGCCGGCTGAGTGACGAAACGACGCTCTGCCGCCTGGGAAAAACTGCGAGTAGCAGCCAGGGCACTGAAGTCCTCTAACCATTTACTTTCGAGATTCATCGAGTCCTCCCGGACGCGCACCAAAATGGGTCACACGCTCGACGCGCCTGCCGCGTCACGTCGCCATTATGCCGTTTATGCATAGGATAGTGTTTAAAGGCATTGGCCCAAAATAGACTGCAGGCCTAGGATTCGCAGCGTTCCGGCCCAGACCGGGTTCATATCGAGATGATTTCTATCATGTCCTCCGCTGCATCTTTCCGTACCGAAAAAGACCTGCTTGGCGTACTCGAAGTACCGGCTCAAGCGTATTACGGCATCCAGACCCTGCGAGCGGTGCATAACTTCCGCTTGTCCGGCGTCCCGATCTCGCACTACCCGAAGCTGGTTGTGGGCCTGGCCATGGTTAAACAAGCCGCCGCTGACGCCAACCGCGAGCTGGGTCATCTGAGCGACGCCAAGCACGCTGCCATCAGCGAAGCCTGTGCCCGCCTGATCCGCGGCGATTTCCACGAAGAGTTCGTGGTGGACATGATTCAAGGCGGCGCTGGCACTTCAACCAACATGAATGCCAACGAAGTCATCGCCAACATCGCGCTGGAGGCTATGGGCCACCAGAAGGGCGAGTACCAGTACCTGCACCCTAACAACGACGTCAACATGGCGCAGTCGACCAACGACGCCTACCCGACTGCGATCCGTCTGGGTCTGCTGCTGGGTCACGATGCCATGCTTGCCAGCCTCGACAGCCTGATCCAGGCGTTCGCCGCCAAAGGCGTTGAGTTCAGCCACGTGCTGAAAATGGGCCGCACCCAACTGCAAGACGCCGTGCCGATGACCCTGGGTCAAGAGTTCCGCGCGTTTGCCACCACTTTGGGTGAAGACCTGGCACGCCTGAAAACACTGGCACCAGAGCTGCTGACCGAAGTGAACCTGGGCGGTACGGCCATCGGTACCGGCATCAACGCCGACCCGCGCTACCAATTGCTGGCCGTCAACCGTCTGGCAACCATCAGCGGTCACCCGCTGGTACCGGCTGCCGACTTGATCGAAGCCACGTCCGACATGGGCGCCTTCGTACTGTTCTCCGGCATGCTCAAGCGTACCGCGGTCAAACTGTCGAAGATCTGCAACGACTTGCGCCTGCTCTCCAGCGGCCCGCGCACCGGCATCAACGAAATCAACCTGCCAGCGCGTCAGCCAGGCAGCTCGATCATGCCAGGCAAGGTCAACCCGGTTATTCCGGAAGCCGTTAACCAGGTTGCGTTCCAGATCATCGGTAACGACCTGGCACTGACCATCGCTGCCGAAGGCGGTCAACTGCAACTGAACGTGATGGAGCCGCTGATCGCCTTCAAGATCTTCGACTCGATCCGCCTGCTGCAACGCGCCATGGACATGCTGCGCGAGCACTGCATCGTCGGCATCACCGCCAACGAAGCACGCTGCCGCGAACTGGTCGAGCACTCGATCGGTCTGGTGACTGCACTGAACCCGTACATCGGCTATGAAAACGCCACCCGTATCGCCCGTATCGCCCTTGAAAGCGGCCGTGGCGTACTGGAACTGGTGCGCGAAGAAGGCTTGCTCGACGACGCCATGCTCGACGACATCCTGCGCCCGGAAAACATGATTGCTCCGCGTCTGGTGCCTCTCAAGGCCTGATGCTGTAACACGCTCACCAGGTCGAGGGACTAGACACCTCTCACCTTTTGAGGGCCTGCAGATACGTCTGCAGGTCCTTTTTTTTGCCTGAAAAAAGGGCAAATCGGACACAAACTGATGCCTTTTAAGACGACTCGCACATGAAAAATCAATCACTTATGCAGACGCTTCCTGCGCTCCTAGGTATAGTGCCGCCCCTCTTCCTGTGCCCGGCCCCAGCACCAGCGGCCATCGCCAGCACGGAAACAGCATCGTAAACCAAGCAGCAACATGGCCAGGGTCTCATTGATCGCCTACGTTTATGCCTTGCTCAAGCAGGTGTAACGCGATATTTCGATCCGCCCGTGTTGCCATCAGATAAAAACAGCGAGGAATAATCCATGCTTGAAGTCATCAATGACTTCCTCTCAGGGAAAGTGCTAATCGTGCTTATGGTCGGGCTCGGTGGTTACTTCACGATCCGCTCGCGTTTCGTTCAGTTTCGTTACTTCCTGCACATGTTTTCGGTATTCAAAGACAGCCTGCGCAGCAGCGCCGGTGAACTGAGCTCGTTTCAGGCATTGATGCTGAGCCTGGCCGGCCGTGTAGGCGCGGGCAACATTGCCGGTGTCGGCATTGCCGTTACCCTGGGCGGACCGGGTGCCGTGTTCTGGATGTGGGTCACCGCACTGGTCGGCATGTCCAGCAGCCTGATCGAATGTTCCCTGGGCCAGCTGTACAAGCGTCGTGACGCCGAAGGCCAACTGCGTGGCGGTCCGTCCTTCTATATGAAGCATGGCCTGGGCAAATTGTGGATGGGCCAGTTGATGGCCGTGCTGCTGCTGATCACCTTCGGCTTCGCCTTCATGGGCCTGCAAGCCCACGCCGTAACTCACTCGCTGCAAGATGCCTTCGGTTTCGATGTCAGTTACTCAGGGCTGGCCATCGCCATTCTGCTGGGCCTGGTGTTTATCGGTGGTATCAAACGTATCGCTTCGGTGGCTGACCTGCTGGTACCGGTCAAGACCCTGGCCTACATCGCCGTGACCCTCTACGTAATCGTGCTGCAATTCGACCACGTGCCCGCCATGCTGGGCCATATCGTCAAGAGCGCCTTCGGCCTCGACCCGGTGTTTGGCGGCCTGATCGGCAGTGCGATCGTGATGGGCGTCAAACGTGGCGTATTCGCCAACGAAGCCGGTCTGGGCAGCGCCCCGAACGTGGCCGCCGTGGCCGATGTCGAACACCCGATCGCCCAAGGCGTGGTTCAGGCGTTCAGCGTATTCCTCGATACATTCGTGATCTGCACCTGCACCGCCTTGCTGATCCTGCTCTCGGGCTTCTACACACCAGGCTTTGAAGGCGACGGCATTGCCCTGACCCAGAACTCCCTGGCGGCCGTAGTCGGCGAGTGGGGCCGTGTGTTCATCAGCGTGGCCCTGGCGTTGTTCGTGTTCACCTCGATGCTCTACAACTACTACCTGGGCGAGAACAACCTGCGCTTCCTGGTCGGCGAAAGCCGCAAGGCGCTGATTGGCTACCGCGCACTGGTGCTGGTATTGATTTTCTGGGGCTCGATCGAAAACCTGCAGACCGTTTTCGCGTTCGCCGACATCGCCATGACCATGCTGGCCTTCGTTAACCTGATTGCCCTGGCGATGCTGTTCAAGATCTGCATGCGCGTGCTCAAGGACTACGATGACCAGCGCCGTGCGGGGATCAAGACACCGGTGTTCGATTCCAGTAAATTCCCGGATCTGGATCTGGACCTGAAGGCCTGGCCGCCAAAACCGGCCGACAAGGTCGAAGAAACAAAACGCTGATACTTGACGCGGCGGTTCTCCAGAACCGCCGCGTTTTTGCTTATGGGGACTCAACAATGACTGCAGCCACTCACCACCCTTCCCAACGCGTCATGGTGCTCTACACCGGGGGCACCATCGGCATGCAAGCCAGCGCCGGCGGCCTGGCGCCAGCGTCGGGTTTTGAAGCGCGCATGAGCGAGCACCTCGCCAGCCAACCGGCGCTGACAGTGCCGCAGTGGTCCTTTCGCGAGATGAGCCCGCTGATCGACAGCGCCAACATGACGCCTGCCTACTGGCTGCGCCTGCGTGGCGCGATCATCGAAGCCATCGAACAGGATGGCTGCGATAGCGTCCTGGTCCTGCACGGCACTGACACGTTGGCCTACAGTGCGGCAGCGATGTGTTTTCAACTGCTGGGGTTGCCAGCACCGGTGCTATTCACGGGCTCCATGCTGCCAGCAGGCGTACCGGACAGCGATGCCTGGGAAAACGTCAGCGGTGCACTGCAGGCGCTGGGTCAAGGCCAGCCTCACGGGGTTCAGCTGTACTTCCACGGCAAATTGATGGCCCCGACACGTTGCGCAAAGGTCCGTAGCTTTGGGCGCAACCCGTTTGTGGCGTTGACGCGCAACGGCGGCGTGGCCAAAGCCACATCACTGCCGGACGAGCTGGCCTACAACCATCCAGGGCACGAAGCCAGCGTGGGTGTATTGCCGCTGGTACCGGGAATTGGCGCAGCCCAGCTCGACGCACTGCTCAGCAGCGGGATCGAAGCGCTGGTGCTCGAATGCTTCGGCAGCGGCACTGGCCCCAGCGATAACCCGGATTTCCTCGCCAGCCTGCAACGGGCGCAGGAGAACGGCATTGTGGTGGTAGCCATCACTCAATGCCATGAAGGCGGTGTGGAACTGGACGTGTACGAAGCTGGCAGTCGTTTGCGTGGGGTTGGCGTGCTGTCAGGGGGTGGCATGACCCGTGAAGCCGTGTTCGGCAAACTGCATGCCCTGCTCGGTGCCGATCTGCCGCTGGCTGAAGTCCGGCGCCTGATCGAGCTGGACGTGTGCGGGGAACTGGCCTGATCGACGCGTAGCTGCGCCCGCCCCGGCACACAACTTGCTCGCTTCCTGCACCTCCATGCAGGAAACGAGCATGCTCCACTCTCATCTCACAACGCTCAACGCCGTTTCGCTGGTGCTCAGCACCTTCAATGCCGAAGGCTTGTCCAGCGAAGCACTGTTGGCGGGTAGCGGCATCCGGGCGGCGGACTTGAGCCGCGCAGACACACGCATCACGACCAATCAGGAGATGCGCGTGTGTGCCAACGCCGTGGCCTTGCGCCGCGAAATCGGCCTGGAGCTGGGCCGGCGAATGCATGTGTCGTCCTACGGAATGCTGGGTTACGCCCTACTCACCAGTGCCACCTTAGGTGACGCACTGCGTCTGGCTTTACGCTACCCGGCGCTGCTGGGAACACTTTTTGAGCTCAGCCTTGAGGTCGAAGGAGATCAGGTGTGGTTCTGCGCCAGCGGGTATGGCGAAGGCCCACAGCTCGCGGTATTCAATACCGAGTTATGCCTGGTTTCGCTCAAGGTCATTTGCGAAGACCTGCTCGGCCAACCGTTGCCACTATTGGGTGCACGCTTTGCCCACAGCGCGCCCGACTACCACGCCAGCTACGGGCAAAGCTTCGACTGCCCGCGCGTGTTCGAGGCCGACAGCAATGCGTTCGCTTTCGCCAAACGCTGGCTTGACTATCCCTTGCCGCTGGCCGATGCCGTTACCCATCAGGCGATGGCCGAGCGCTGCCGTAAACAGAACCTGGAATTCACCGGGCGGCAAACCTGGCTGGAACGTATCCGCCAACTCCTTGGCGCACAGATGCACGCCGCCCCGGGGCTTGAGGGGCTGGCCGAACAAATGAACTGCTCGCCGCGTACTCTGCGTCGCCATTTGCACGACGTGGGATGCAGCTATCAAACCCTGCTCGACGACTTGCGCTTCGAACGGGCCAAGCTGCTGCTCAACGACACCGATTGGCCCATCTACCGGATTGCCGAAACCCTGGGTTTCAGTGAGACCGCGAGCTTTCGCCACGCCTTTGTACGCTGGAGCGGGGTTGCGCCCAGCCAGTTCCGTGTTTGATTCAGGGGCGAATTTCGGTCAGTGATGTTGGCCACATTCATCCCCTTTTGGCCGCTCCTGCCGTTCTCTCAAACACCCCGGGCCGCAAAACTGTAGGCCACCGCCAAAGCCTTGGGAGAACAAGAACATGCTGACGATCTACTCGGACGATCATCACCTGCATCATGGCCGCTGTGAGTTGATGGACGGGCAATTGATGCCTTGCTTCGAAATGCCCTCTCGCGCCGACCATATTCTGCAGCGGGTACAAACCCGCGAACTGGGACCGGTGCGCGCGCCGCAAGACTTTGGTCGGGGCCCCATCGAACGTATCCACAGCGCCGCGTACCTAGATTTTTTCCAGGGCGCCTGGGATCGCTGGACAGAACACGGTCGTGACGGCGACTTGCTGCCATACACCTGGCCAGCCCGAACCTTGCGCGCAGTTTTGCCCACCAGCCTCCACGGCCAGCTCGGTTATTACAGCTTTGATGGCGGCGCCCCCATTACTGCGGGTACCTGGCAAGCGGCCTACAGCGCAGCGCAAGTCGCCCTGACCGCCCAGGCCGAGATTCAAAACGGCGCCCACAGCGCTTTCGCACTTTGCCGCCCACCCGGGCATCACGCTGCCAGCGACTTGATGGGCGGTTATTGCTACCTGAACAACGCAGCAATCGCAGCCCAGGCGTTCCTCGACCAGGGCCGTCGCAAAGTGGCGATCCTCGACGTGGACTATCACCACGGCAATGGCACGCAGTCGATTTTTTATGAGCGCAGCGACGTGCTATTTACCTCGATCCACGGCCATCCTGAAGCCGAGTTTCCGTTCTTCCTGGGCTACGAAGATGAACTGGGCGAAGGACCGGGCGAAGGTTTCAACTTCAACTATCCCCTGGCCGCAGGCTCGGCCTGGGATCGCTGGAGCGCAGCACTTGAATTGGCCTACTCCGAAATCGAAAGCTACGACGCTGACGTCATCGTGGTTTCACTGGGTGTGGATACGTTCAAGAACGACCCGATTTCCCAGTTCAAGCTCGACAGCCCGGACTACCTGCGCATGGGCGAACGCATTGCACGCCTGGGTAAACCAACGCTGTTTGTGATGGAAGGCGGCTACGCCGTTGAGGAAATCGGCGTGAATGCGGTGAACGTGCTCGAAGGGTTTGAAAGCGCGCAATGATCAAGCCCTGCCTGTGGGAGCGGGCTTGCTCGCGATTCAGCCGGTGCGGTCTGTCTGAATTAATGCGGTGCCCCTCTCGCGAGCAAGCCCGCTCCCACAGGTTCAACGGCTGCCATTCCACACCTTGCCCAGCCGCTCCAGCGCCGCCTTGATCTCCACTTCGGGCACCGCTGCAAACCCCAGCACCAGCCCCGCTCTTTTATCCACAGGCTCAATCGAGTCTTGCTGCCAATAACTGCTTAACCCGTTGATTTCCACTCCGGCCGTTTTGGCTTGCGCCAACAGTGCCTGCTCCCGCGCAAAGCTCGTCACCGGCACGGCAACATGCAACCCCGCGGCGATGGTCGGCATCGCCCCCACCCCGTCCAGCGTATGGGGCCAATTGGCCAGCAACACATCCCGTCGACTCAAGGCCGCACGACGCATCCGCCGAATGTGCCGCTGAAAATGCCCCGCCGCCATAAACTCAGCCATGACCGCCTGGGTGCTGACTTCCGAATGGCGCATGTCGAGGGATCGGCGCCGGGCAAACGGCTCGGTCAAACCTTTGGGAAGCACCAGGTACCCCAGCCGCAATGCCGGAAAGGCCACTTTGCCGAACGTGCCGACATAAATCACCCGACCACTACGGTCCAAAGCCGCCAACGGGGCCAGCGGCGCACCGCTGTAACGGTACTCGCCATCGTAGTCGTCTTCGACAATCCAGCCCTGGGTGCGCTCAGCCCAGGCCAACAGTTCCAAACGCCGGGCCAGGCTCAGGGTCACACCGCTCGGGTACTGGTGAGAGGGCGTCACGTAGGCCAGCCGACAGTTGCTCAAGTGTGCCAGTGCCGAACAATCCATACCGTCCTGATCCACCGCCACACCCTGCACATGCGCTCCGGCAATCGCGAACGCATAGGCTGCTGCGCGATAGCCCGGGTTCTCCACAGCCACCCCCTCGCCCGGCTCCACCAGCAGCTGTGCACAAAGGCTAATCCCCTGCTGCGCACCACTAGTGATCAAAATTTGATCACTAGTGCACGATAAACCCCGCGAAGTACGCAAATACGCCGCAATAAGTCCACGCAAGCGTTCATCACCAGCCGGATCGCCGTAACACAGTTGCTGCAAGTCTGGCTTACGCCAAAAAGCCGCCTGCAGCTTGCTCCATACCTCGAAAGGGAATAAGTCAAACGCCGGTACCCCTACTCGAAATGCACGAGGAACCCCACTGGGAGGCAGGTCAAGGGCGTGCTTTGCGACCCGGCTCAAAGCAGTGCTGTGGATAACTTTACTGGATGTAATTACAGGTAATTCAGCCTGTTTTGTGGATAACCCTGGGGATAAGCCTGTTGAAAACCCTGTGGATAAGTTGGTGGACAACTTTTTTATCGGCAGCGCTTTTTCAGGCAATTTTGCGACATAAGTGCCATCACCCACTCGCCCCTCAATAAACCCCTCGGCATACAACTGGTCATAGGCCCGCACCACGCTATTACGGGAAATACCAAGAGCAGTGGCCAGGTCACGGCTGGCCGGCAACCGCGCACCGCCACTCAACCGACCATCGAGCACGCGCTGGCGCAATGCCTGATACAGCTGGCGGCTCAGGCCTTTTTTCGGATCAAGCTCGATTCCGGCTGGGTTGAAGGCGATGGAAAGCGCTGAATCCGACATGAATTGGACCTATGAAAATGACCATTAATGGCTCTTACAACAAACCAATAGCCTGCCTAGGATGAGGCCATTCGCCAAGGATAATTTCTATGTACGTTCCCCGCGCCTTCGCAGTAGATGACATCCCAATGTTGCATCAACAGATGCTGGCCACGCCCTTGCCCGTGCTGGTCACTCACGCCAGCCAAGGCATGATCGCCAGTCATGTGCCTTTGCTGCTGAGCCCGGATGAAGGCGCCTGCGGCACCCTGTATGGCCATCTTGCCCGCGCCAATCCCCACGGCAAGGCCCTGGCTGAAGGGACCGAAACCCTGGTGATTTTCTCCGGAGAACAGGCCTACATCAGCCCGTCTTTTTATCCCGGCAAGGCCGAACACGGTAAAGCCATGCCCACCTGGAACTACCTCGCCGTTCACGCTTATGGCACCGCAGAAGTCTTCGAGGATGCCGAGCGTTTACTGGCGCTGGTCAGCCGCTTGAGCAACCAGCACGAAGCCGGTCGATCCCAACCCTGGTCGGTCAGCGATGCGCCAGCGGACTACATCGACAGCATGCTCAAGGCCATTGTGGGTTTTCGCCTGCCCATCACCCGCCTGGACGGCAAACGCAAACTCAGCCAGAACCGCGACGCCGCTGACCAGGCGGGCGTACGCAAGGGACTCCTGGCCAGCAGCAACCCGCAAGACCACGCACTCGCTCACTTAATGGCCAAGGAATAGCTCACATGACTCAAATCCAGATCAAACCCGCAACCACTGCTGATCACGAACAGTGGCTCCCCCTCTGGCAGGCCTACTTGCGCTTCTACAACACCGAGCTGTCAGACGAAATCACCCAATCCACCTGGACACGTTTTTTCGATCCGGCTGAGCCGACCTCTCTGGCCCTTGCCTGGCAAGGCGACAAGGCCGTGGGCATGGTGCAGTGCGTGTATCACCGCACCAACTGGAGCATTAAAAACGCCTGCTACCTTCAAGACCTGTTTGTCAGCCCCCAGGTTCGCGGTAAAGGGGTAGGTCGCCAACTGATCGAGCACGTCTATGCCGTCGCTCGCGATAAAGACTGTGCCAAAGTCTATTGGATGACTCAGGAAACCAACGCCACGGCGATCCAGTTGTATGAGCGCATTGCCGAGCGCCCTGGCTTTATCCAGTTTCGCAAAACCTTGTAATAACTAAGGAACGCGCAATGCCCGACTCTCTAGAACACTGGCTGGCGGCCAAAACACCCGATACCCGAACCCTTGAAGGGCAATTCATTCGTCTGGAAAAGCTCGACCCGGCACGGCATGGCGATGAACTATGGCTAGCCTTACAGGGGCCGCAGGCTGATCCCAAGCTTTGGGACTATTTACCCTACGGGCCCTTCAATGAGCGTCCGACGTTTGATAGCTGGTTGCAAAGCCATGCCGCCAGTCGTGACCCGCATTTTTATACCGTCGTTGATAAGTTGAGCGGCGAGGCGCAAGGCTTGATCAGCCTGATGTGCATCGTCCCTGAGCACGGGCGCATCGAGATCGGCCACGTGACCTTCGGCGCCCCCATGCAGCGCTCGCCAAAGAGTACCGAGGCGGTCTACCTGCTGGCCAAGGAAGCCTTCGCACTGGGCAACCGACGCTTGGAGTGGAAGTGCAACAACGACAACGCGCGATCAAAGCGTACTGCAGTACGATTGGGGTACACATATGAAGGCGTCTTTCGCCAGCATATGGTAGTTAAAGGCAAGAATCGTGATACCACGTGGTACAGCATTATCGGTACGGAATGGCCCTCTATAGCGGCAGGCTTCGAAAAATGGCTGGCACTGGATAACCAACCAGAAAGCGGCCAAATAAAGACCCTGGAAGAATGCAGAGCATCAACTGTATAAAATTTGATCAATGCGCCCAGCAAGGACTGTTGGGCGTTTTTGTTACAGAAGGGGATTAGAATTTTCGCGGTAAGCGGACCACACCCATTTGCAGACCAAAGGGCTTGAAGACTGCATTCAGGGATTTAAGCGTCGGATTGCCCTCGCCGTGCTCGATTTGAATCAAGGTACGGACCGAAATTTTGCACATGCGGGCAAACTGGGTTTGCTGCAATCCGGTCACATCAACCCGAAAGCGTTTTACCGCCTCACCCAGTGCGATTTTGCCCTGAGCAAGATCAGCCTCAATACTTTCGATCATCAACTGGCGCGCATCAATAGTCAGGGTCATTTCAAGCCCCACTCGCGCAAGCGCTGGTCGAGGTTTTTAAGCGCGACTTGTGGATGGTTCATCGTCAGCTCCGGTAGCCCTTCAGCACTTAACAAATCCGGCAGGGCCCGTAGCGGCTCGACATCAGCGCGTAAGCGCTGATACGCCATATCCGGATCAATAATCGAGCTCAGCGACTCACAGGCACCTCGCCAATCAATTTGCCCTGCACGCTCTACCTCCCGCGACCACTTGGTTGTACGCGTAATACCTTCACCATCCATCACCATGGGCGCCAAGTCATAGACAGGCGCCAGGCGAAATGAATCAACACCCCGAATAATCGCGGTGTTGCGGCCATGGTTATCACTGTTGCCGAGGATTTTGTTCAGCAGATCGCGGCGCAAGTATTCAGCCACCAGATCAGGGATCTGATCCTGCTGGCCAGCATGCTTCCAAAGTGCTGCCAACCGCTCAATCACTTTGACGTGAGCCATGTCGCTGCCGGGCTCAGTGACCTGGGCAAGAGAATAGACAGACTCCACAGCAAGCCTCTCGACGCCTTGCCCAGTGACCTTGCGGTCAAAGCGCGCATCCACAGGCTCGGCTTTCGCCCTTCTTCCAGCGCCAGCCCTTGAGCTGGAACAGTTTCAATACCCAATGCCTGCAAGGCTTTGTAGTACATGAATTCGCTACGCAAAATGTCGCAGTCCAGCTCCAACCCCTTGTTGCGAGCAAACTTGATGAACCAATGCTGCCTGACGTCAGGGTCCGCCAGGGTAGCGTCGGGATACAACAAGCCATCCGCGCCTTCAGACATCAACAGTTTGGGCGCTTCGCCACCCGCCCCTGTTGCGCCGCCAATCGCAGCCCCCTGCTCGTGGGCGTACTCAAGAAAGCTGTTGTCACGATCGATCACGTCCTGGCGAGAGAAGCCCAGCGCCGCATGGGAATCAAGCCGCTCAAACGACTCTTTAATCCGCAGATGGCCTATCGGCGCAGGCGTGCTGCGGCCAAGCAAAAACAAATCAATGCTCAAGTCCTCAGGTTTTTCCCGCCCTATTTGCTTGATCAGGATCTTCTTCGCAGCCCCGGCCGGGACAATGTCGTGCAGGAAGGCGGGAGCCTTTTTCAGAATGTGCGTATCCCACTCAACGGGCACACAAGCACTCACCGAGCAAAGAAAGGGGCTTTCAATGGCCTCCAGGTTTTGCATCAGGTACTTCTGCTTGTAGCCAAAGCGGCAAGGACCCTCGAGCCCTTTATTCGGTTCAGAAAAAGCCAGCGTCATCGCGTCCTGCCACTGACCGGCACGGTAGAGCTGAAGGGTTAGCTGAAACATGCTCGCACCCGCAATTCAATGCATATCAAACAAACGAATAAACCATTACCTGCAATATAGTGCAGTTGTGGTTATTTTTCTCGCCCAGAAAATGCATTTTAATGCAGATAAAGGCGATTTCCGGATCACCCGTCTGCATTAAAATACAGATACAAAAAGCCAGTCGAAAAAAAAGGGGAGCACATGCTCCCCCGAGGTTTAAAGCGTTTGTATCAAAGGCGGTATCAGGCTTCGATTTCGATCAGAATTTCGCCCGGGTTAACGCGGTCGCCCTTGATGACATGGATGGTGACGATTTTACCCGCGATGGCGGCCTGAACTTCGGTCTCCATTTTCATCGCTTCGGTGATCAGTACTGACTGGCCAGCCTTGACGACGTCGCCTACGGCAACCAGTACATCAACGATGTTGCCCGGCATTGCAGTGCTGACGTGGCCCGGCTCGCTCGCTTGCTTGCGCTTGCTCGAAGTGCCACCCACAAATTCGTTAAGCGGCTCGAACACCACCTCTTCCGGCATGCCGTCAATGGACAGGTAGAAGTGACGCTTGCCTTCTGCCTTAACGCCTACACCGGTGATGTCTACGCGATAGCTTTCGCCGTGTACGTCGATCACGAATTCGGTCGGTACACCCTCACCGCTCGCCTTGGTAACACCGCCAGCTTCAGGAATCGGCAGCAATACTTCCGGGGCCAGGGTGCCTGCAGCACGCTCTTCGAGGAATTTGCGGCCGATGTCCGGGAACATGGCGAAGGTCAGTACGTCTTCTTCCGACTTGGCCAAAGCACCAATCTCAGCACGCAACTTGACCATTTCTGGCTTGAGCAGGTCAGCAGGACGTACGTCGATCAGCTCTTCGTTACCGATGGCCTGACGACGCAGTTGCTCGTTGATCTCGCCTGGCGCCTTGCCGTAGCCGCCTTGCAGGTAGAGCTTCACTTCGTTGGTGATGGTTTTGTAACGCTCGCCAGCCAGTACGTTGAAAAACGCCTGGGTGCCGACGATTTGCGACGTCGGTGTCACCAGCGGCGGGAAGCCCAGGTCTTCACGTACACGCGGGATCTCGGCCAGCACTTCGCTCATGCGGTTCAGGGCGCCCTGTTCCTTGAGCTGGTTGGCAAGGTTGGAAATCATCCCGCCCGGTACCTGGTTCACTTGAACACGGGTGTCGACTGCGGTGAATTCGCTTTCAAACTGGTGGTACTTCTTACGCACGGCATAGAAGTACAGACCAATTTCCTGCAACAGCGACAGATCAAGACCGGTGTCGTATTCGCTGCCTTTGAGGGCCGCTACCATCGACTCGGTGCCCGGGTGGCTGGTGCCCCACGCGAAGCTGGAGATCGCAGTGTCGATATGGTCGGCACCGTTTTCTATCGCCTTGAGCTGGCACATGGAAGCCAGACCGGCGGTGTCATGGGAATGAATAAAGATCGGCAGGCTGATTTCAGCCTTCAGCGCCTTGACCAGTTCGCCGGTGGCAAACGGGGTCAACAGGCCAGCCATGTCCTTGATTGCCACCGAGTCGCAACCCATGGCCTCCATCTGCTTGGCCTGGGCCACAAACGCTTCAGTGGTATGCACCGGGCTGGTGGTGTAGGCGATGGTGCCCTGAGCGTGCTTGCCGGCAGCCTTGACCGCCTCGATGGCGACGCGCAGGTTACGGACGTCGTTCATGGCATCGAAAATACGGAACACGTCGATACCGTTGACAGCTGCCTTGGCGACGAAGGCTTTGACCACGTCATCGCTGTAGTGGCGATAGCCCAGCAGGTTTTGACCGCGCAACAGCATTTGCAGGCGAGTGTTAGGCAAGGCCGCACGCAGTTGGCGCAGACGCTCCCACGGATCTTCCTTGAGGAAGCGTACGCAAGCATCAAAGGTGGCGCCGCCCCAGACTTCCAGCGACCAGTAGCCGACTTTGTCGAGCTTGTCGCAGATTGGCAGCATGTCTTCAGTGCGCATGCGGGTTGCCAGCAGCGACTGGTGGGCGTCACGCAGGATGGTGTCAGTTACAAAGATCTTCTTGGACATGAAAATTTTCCTCACAGGCCTGCGTGGGCGGCAATGGCGGCAGCGATGGCCAGGGCCAGCTCTTCGGGTTTGCGCTTGATCGAGTAGTTGGTCAGTTCTGGATGGCTTTCTACGAAGCTGGTATTGAACTGGCCACTACGGAATTCCGGGTTACGCAGGATTTCCTGGTAATACGCGGCGGTGGTTTTGACCCCTTGCAGACGCATGTCGTCGAGGGCGCGCAAACCACGGTCCATCGCTTCTTCCCAGGTCAGGGCCCACACCACCAGCTTCAGACACATGGAGTCGTAATACGGCGGGATGGTGTAGCCGGTGTAGATCGCCGTGTCGGTACGCACGCCAGGACCGCCGGGCGCGTAGTAACGGGTGATCTTGCCGAAACTTGGCAGGAAGTTGTTTTTCGGGTCTTCGGCATTGATCCGGAACTGCAAGGCAAAACCGCGGTGCTGGATGTCTTCTTGCTTGATCGACAACGGCAGACCGGAAGCAATGCGAATTTGTTCACGAACAATATCGATGCCGGTGATTTCTTCGGTGATGGTGTGTTCCACCTGCACCCGGGTGTTCATCTCCATGAAGTACACCTCGCCCTCGGCGAGCAGGAACTCCACGGTACCGGCGTTCTCGTAACCCACGGCCTTGGCCGCACGCACAGACAGGTCGCCGATGTAGGCGCGCTGTTCCGGGGTCAATTGAGGGCTTGGGGCAATTTCGATGAGCTTTTGGTTGCGACGCTGGATTGAACAGTCGCGCTCAAACAAATGCACCACGTTGCCAAAGCTGTCACCGAGGATCTGGGCTTCGATGTGCTTGGGGTTGACGATGCAC
The DNA here is from genome assembly GCF_059862735.1 of Pseudomonas sp. MF06569. Classification (NCBI taxonomy): domain Bacteria; kingdom Pseudomonadati; phylum Pseudomonadota; class Gammaproteobacteria; order Pseudomonadales; family Pseudomonadaceae; genus Pseudomonas; species Pseudomonas sp. MF06569. The sequence continues at coordinate 42,842 of NZ_JCBCUZ010000016.1, forward strand.
TTTTCGAGGAACACTTCTGCCGAGCCAAAGGCTTTGGTGGCTTCAGAGATCACTCGAGGAAAGGCTTGTTCCAGTTCTTCACGGCTGTTGCAGCGACGAATCCCGCGTCCGCCACCACCCGAGGTGGCTTTGAGCATGACCGGATAGCCAATGCGCTCGCCTTCAAGCAGTGCTTCGTGGATATCGGCAACGTTGCCTTCAGTGCCTGGCGTGACCGGTACACCGGCCTTGATCATGCTGCGGCGCGCTTCAGTCTTGTCGCCCATGCGGCGGATGACTTCAGCGGACGGGCCGATGAACTTGATTCCGCGCTCGGCGCAAATATCAGCCAGCTCTGCATTTTCTGACAGAAAACCATAACCGGGATGCAGGGCATCACAACCGGTTTCAACCGCCAGGTTCACCAGCTTGCGCGGGTTCAAATAACCGGCCAGCGGGTCTTCGCCAATGCTGTGGGCTTCATCGGCACGCTTGACGTGCAAGGCATGTCGATCCGCTTCGGAATAGACCGCCACGGAACGAATACCCATCTCGGCGCAGGCACGCACGATGCGGACGGCAATTTCTCCGCGGTTGGCGATCAGGATCTTTTTTATCACTTGGATTTTCCCTAAAGCCCATGGAACAAACGACCTGCTAGACCAGGTCGGCACGTGTCCAAATGTGTCTGAACCGTTGTGTCGTCACACTAGACCCACGCAACAATAAACAAAAATCAATAATTCTTGGGTCGTGCATAAGTAACGACTTATAGTCAGATCACTTGCCGCTTCGGATAATTTTATAAAAATGCGTAAGTCATTGATGCGTATCACTTTTCGTCAATTACAGGTATTCAACGAAGTCTGTGATTTGCGCTCTTACAGCCGCGCTGCAGAAGAAATGTCGCTGACACAACCCGCCGTAAGTCTACAAATTCGTCAGCTTGAAGAGCTGATTGGCCAGCCTTTGTTCGATTACGTAGGCAAAAAGCTGTACATGACCGAGGCCGCTGAAGCGCTTCAGTTGGCCAGCCGGGATATTTTCGGGCGCCTTGAAAACCTCGACATGCAGCTCTCGGACATGCTCGGGTCGCTGCAGGGCCAACTGAAACTGGCGGTTGAATCGAGTGCAAAATATTTCGTCCCCCACCTGTTTGCCGCTTTCAAGCGCCAGCACCCTGAGGTCAATCTGCAGCTAACGGTGGTCAATCGGGCGCAAGCCGTTCGTCGACTGTCGGATAACCGCGACGATCTGGTGATCATGTCGATGGTGCCGCAGGACATGGGCCTGGAATTTCTGCCGTTTTTGAATAACCCGATTGTGGCCGTCGCACCGCCAGACCACCCGCTGTGCAGCCGTGGTCCGCTCCGTTTGCAGGACCTGGAGCCGTATACCTTGCTGATGCGCGAACAGGGGTCGGGCACACGCATGGCGTGCGAGGAGTACTTCAAGGAGAAGCGTGTTCACTTCAGTCAAACACTGGAAGTGTCGTCCAACGAGTCCCAGCGCGAGTGCGCAGTGGCCGGGTTGGGCGTGGCGCTATTAACACGCCACGCCGTCAGCCTGGAACTTGCGACCGGCCTGCTGCGCGAGTTGCCGGTCGAAGAGTTGCCGCTGTATCGCAGCTGGTGCGTGGTGCAGGCCAAAGCCAAGCGCCTGTCACCGGTGGCCCATGCATTTCTGGGGTTTATTCGCAGTGAGCGCCTGCAAATCAGCGAGCTGGTTGAGCGCTTCGACGGTCACTTGCCGACGCAGCCTGCCAATAGTTGATTGCATTGAGGTCGGGATAATCCGAGGTTTCAAGCCTTAGCTGGCGCTGATTGTCATGGTCTTCGATTGCGCGGCGAAAGGCCATGCGGCGCTGGTCTTCTTGCTGACGGCGGGTTTTGACGGCGCTATTGCGTTCTTCGTAAGGCTGGGCCATTTCGAGTCTCCCAAGGCGTGTACGGGAGTTTCAAGATGGACTTTGTTTATGACGACTTGGCGAAGATGGGATGACAGGGGGATGAAGACTGAATATGAGTACTGTGCGGGAGGGAGCTTGATCGCGATCCAGGCAACGCGGCCTGTCAGGAAAGCTTCAGCGATGCCATCGCGAGCAAGCCCGCTCCCACAATTATTCTTCGTGGCTTTTCAGCGACTTGGGCGACAGACGCAAGCTGCGCAGGCTGCGCTTGACGCTTTTAAGGTGGTTGACCAGGCTTGGGCCGCGAGCCATGGCAACCCCCATCGCCAACACGTCAATCACCACCAGGTGGGCAATACGCGAGGTCAGCGGGGTATAGATTTCGGTGTCTTCGTGCACATCGATGGCCAGATTGACAGTCGCCAGCTCCGCCAGTGGCGTTTGGCTCGGGCACAAGGTAATCAAGGTCGCGCCACTTTCACGCACCAGATTGGCGGTGATCAGCAAGTCTTTGGAACGGCCCGACTGGGAGATGCAAATCGCTACATCCGTAGGCTTCAAGGTTGCAGCCGACATCGCTTGCATATGGGGGTCGGAGTACGCCGCAGCCGTCAGTAAAAGGCGGAAAAACTTGTGCTGGGCATCGGCCGCAACGGCACCCGAGGCACCGAAACCATAAAACTCGACCCGCTGCGCTTGCGACATGGCCGTCACCGCACGCTGCAGCGCCACGGGATCAAGCTTCTCGCGCACTTCCATCAGGGTGTGCAGCGTGGTGTCAAAAATTTTCAGACTGTAGTCCGCAACCGAATCGTCTTCGTGGATTGCGAACTGACCGAAACTGGCACCTGCTGCCAGGCTTTGCGCCAGCTTGAGTTTCAAGTCCTGGAACCCGGAACAGCCAATTGCCCGGCAAAAGCGCACGATGGTGGGCTCACTGATACCGACACTGTGGGCAAGGTCGGCCATGGAACTGTGCATTACAGCCGCAGGATCAAGCAGCACGTGATCGGCGACCTTGAGTTCCGATTTACGTAACAGGTGGCGTGACTGGGCAATATGTTGCAGCAGGTTCAAAGGGCAGGACTCGGTCTGTAAGCGGCAGGCGCCGGGGATGTAGCATTCTTGTAGTTATACTACAAGAATTCGCTTTCTGCCCACCCAATACACCCTCTCGTACCCTTATCTTTCCCATGATTCATGCAGCTTCAGGGCGATGTAGCCCTTTTTGGCACTACAAATCCACTACACCGGCACGTAACAAATCGCCAAACTGCGCAGCGTTTACCGGACGGCTGATCAAGTAACCCTGTACTTCGTCGCACTGGCGAGCCTTGAGAAATGCCAGCTGCGCCTCGTTTTCGACACCTTCGGCCACGACTTTGAGGTCGAGGCTATGGGCCATGGAGATAATCGCGAGGGTGATCGCCTCGTCTTCACTGCAGCGCCCCAGGCCGTGGATAAAGGTTTTATCAATCTTCACGTAATCCACTGCAAATCGTTTGAGGTAACTGAGCGAGGAGTAACCGGTCCCGAAATCATCAATCGCCAGCCTCACGCCCAGCTCGTGCAATTGCTGGAAGGTTGCGATGACGTATTCAACATTGTCGAGCAACTGGCTTTCTGTCAGCTCAAGTTCCAGGCAGTGCGGCGCCAGACCGGTTTCTTCAAGCACCTGGCGCACCAGGCTGACCAGTTTGCCCTGGCGCAACTGATGCCCCGACAGGTTCACCGACACCCGTATCGGCGCCAGCCCTGTGCGCTGCCATTCACAGGCTTGCCGGCAGGCTTCGCGCAGCACGAACTCTCCGATGGCGCTGATCAGGCCAGTCTCCTCGGCCAAGGCAATGAAGTCGCTCGGAGGGACGCTACCCAACTGCGGATGATCCCAGCGAACCAGCGCTTCAGCTGCGTGCAGGCGCCCCGTTGCAAGACATAGTTTAGGTTGATAGAAAACGTCGAGCTGGCATTGGGCAATGGCTTTGCGCAACTGACTTTCCAGTTGCAAGCGCTCCAGGGTGCTGTGTTGCAGGCTGTGACTGTAGAACTGAAAAGTGCCGCCGCCCAGATGCTTGGCCTGGCGCATGGCTTTATTGGCCTGGTGGACCAGGGTGGCAATGTCCCGTGCGCTGCCCGGCAGCAGGCTGATGCCCATGGACACGCTGATGATCAACTCATGGCCATCCACCACCAAGGGCCGGCCGAGTCTTTCCATCAGTCGGGTCGCTACCCGCGCCAGACTGGTCAGGCTGCTGTAAGCATCAAACAGCACGGCAAACTCATCGCCCGACAGTCGCGCAATGGTGTTGGCCTCAGGCAAGGCCTTGGTGATGCGTTCTGCCATTTTTTGCAGCACATGATCGGCCAGCTCGTGCCCAAGATTGTCATTGAGCAATTTGAAACGATCGAGGTTGATGTGCAGCAACGTCAGGTGGCATGAACCCTGGCGAACACGCTGGCTGGCCTCCTCCAGTCGCTCCTTGAACAAGAGACGGTTGGCCAGGCCGGTCAGCTCATCAAAATGGGCGAGGTGGCGAACGCGCGCTTCAACGAGACGGCGCAGTTCCACTTCGCGCAAGAGCTCGGCGTTCAGTTGCTCACTGCGGACATTGGCTTGCTGCAAGTCGTCGAACAGACCTTGATGGCGCAAACGCTGAACCTTGTGACGCAGATTGACCCGCTTTACTTGCCAACCCAGACCACTCACCAGCAGAAAAAGGCCGAACCCGAGGCCGAAAAAAAATCCCGGCGAATTTAAACTCTGAACCATCGGCGAAATTCTTATCAGTAGGGGAGCCAGGAAGTTGCCCGAGCATACACAAGCTGTGCCCGCGACCAAACGCACAGGCATCATTTAATAGATGAAACCGGCACAGCCCATACCGGCAGGCTTTTTGACCGCTCGGCCCAAGAGCGCTACGTGGCTAGCAATAAAACGTCAACAGCCCCTAAAATGCCCCGATGCGCGATGATCTCTCTCTCTTGTTAAATTCTCTCAACGATGCCCAACGTCAGGCCGTCACGGCCAGTGTGGGGCGTCAGTTGGTTCTGGCCGGCGCAGGTTCCGGCAAAACCCGTGTGCTGGTGCACCGTATCGCCTGGTTGATCCAGGTCGAGAACGCGTCGCCGCACTCAGTCCTGTCGGTGACATTCACCAACAAGGCCGCCGCCGAGATGCGCCACCGCATCGAGCAACTGATGGGTATCAACCCGGCGGGCATGTGGGTCGGCACCTTCCACGGGCTGGCACACCGTTTATTGCGGGCTCACTGGCAAGAAGCCGGGCTGAGCCAGACCTTTCAGATCCTCGACAGCGATGACCAGCAACGCCTGGTCAAGCGCGTGATCCGTGAACTGGGGCTGGATGAACAGCGCTGGCCGGTGCGCCAGGCGCAGTGGTTTATCAACGGTCAAAAAGACGAAGGCCTGCGTCCTAAACATATCCAGGCCAGTGGCGACTTGTTCCTGGCCACCATGCGCAATATTTACGAGGCCTATGAGGTCGCGTGCCAGCGTGCCGGTGTCATCGACTTTTCCGAGCTGCTGCTGCGCGCCCTGGATCTGTGGCGCGACAACCCGGGCTTGCTGGCGCACTACCAGAAACGCTTCCGCCACATTCTTGTCGACGAATTCCAGGACACCAACGCCGTTCAATATGCCTGGCTGCGATTGCTGGCCCAGGGCGGCGACAGCTTGATGGTCGTGGGCGATGACGACCAGTCGATCTACGGCTGGCGCGGCGCGAAAATCGAAAATATCTACCAGTACTCAACCGATTTCCCGGACGCCGAAACCATTCGCCTGGAGCAGAACTATCGCTCCACGGCAGGCATCCTCAAAGCGGCCAACGCCCTGATTGCCAACAACACCGGACGCATGGGCAAAGAGCTGTGGACTGACGGCGGTGAAGGCGAAGCAATCAATTTGTACGCAGCCTTCAATGAACACGATGAAGCGCGCTACGTGGTCGAGACCATCGAAAGCGCCTTGAAAACCGGCCTGGCCCATAGCGATATCGCCATTTTGTACCGCTCCAACGCCCAATCGCGGGTGCTTGAAGAAGCGTTGTTGCGCGAGCGTATTCCTTACCGCATTTATGGTGGCCAGCGCTTCTTCGAGCGCGCAGAAATCAAAAACGCCATGGCTTACATGCGCTTGCTCGAAGGCCGTGGCAATGATGCCGCGCTGGAGCGGGTGATTAACGTGCCTGCCCGCGGTATCGGCGAAAAAACCGTCGAGGCCATTCGCGATCACGCACGTCACAGCGATGTGTCGATGTGGGAGGCGATGCGCCAGTTAATTGCCAATAAAGCCCTCCCCGGTCGTGCTTCAGGCGCCATTTCCGGCTTTATTGAACTGATCGAGAACCTCGCGGCAAAAGTCATGGAGATGCCTCTGCATCTGATGACCCAAACCGTGATCGAGCAGAGTGGGCTGATTGCCTACCATCAGGCGGAAAAAGGCGAAAAAGGCCAGGCCCGGGTAGAAAACCTTGAGGAGCTGGTCAGCGCAGCGCGCAACTTCGAGAACAATGACGAAGATGAAGAGCTGTCGCCATTGGCCGCCTTCCTTGGTCATGCCTCACTGGAGGCAGGCGATACCCAGGCCGAAGAGCATGAAGACGGTATCCAGCTGATGACGCTGCACAGCGCCAAGGGTCTGGAGTTTCCGTATGTGTTCCTGGTGGGCATGGAAGAAGGTTTGTTCCCGCACAAGATGAGCCTGGAAGAACCCGGCCGCCTTGAAGAGGAGCGGCGTCTGGCTTACGTGGGCATTACCCGCGCCATGCAGAATCTGGTCATGACGTACGCTGAAACCCGACGCCTGTACGGTAGCGAGACCTACAACAAGGTTTCGCGCTTCGTGCGAGAAGTGCCGAAAGGCCTGATCCAGGAAGTTCGTCTGTCCAACAGCGTCAGTCGCCCTTTCGGTGGTGGTCAAAAGCAGAGCGCCAGCAGCCTGTTTGGCGGTTCGGAAATACCAGAAACCGAATTCAAGCTTGGCCAGATGGTCAAGCACGCGGTCTTTGGCGAAGGCGTCATCCTCAACTTCGAAGGCGCAGGCGCGCAGGCGCGGGTACAGGTGAACTTCTCCGAAGGCAGCAAGTGGCTGATGATGGGCTACGCCAAACTTGAAGCGGTCTGACAGCAACCCGACAGCTTTGCGGGAATAGTCTGGATTGATAGATAACGGTGGGAGCGGGCTTGCTCGCGATGGCAGCACCTCGGTGTATCAGATGCACTGAGTGCCGGGAATCGCGAGCAGGCCCGCTCCCACATCAATGCGTCCTACAGTAAAAAAATCTGTCTCTTACAGATAAATAGGCAAAAGCCCGAAACACTTCACCGCTAGCCAGTCACAACTCACCTGTGCAACATGGCGCGCGTGATATCCACAAATGGGAACCCCTTATGAAACGTTTTCTTAGCATCGCCATGGCGTTGTGCATCGGTTTGACGATGAGCCTCGACGCGAACGCCAAGCGCTTCGGCGGCGGCAAAAGCGCTGGTGCAGCGCCTAGCCACCAAACGCGCCAGGCCGCTCCAGCTGCAGCCCCTGCAGCTGCCGGTGCTGCAGGCGCCGCCGCAAAAGCCGGTGGTGCTTCGCGCTGGCTCGGCCCTCTGGCTGGCCTCGCAGCCGGTGGCCTGTTGGCGTCCATGTTCATGGGCGGTGGCTTCCAGGGCATGCAGTTCTTCGACATCCTGATCATGGCGGTCATCGCCTTCCTGATCTTCCGCTTTATCGCGGCCCGTCGTCGCAAGCAACAATCCGAGATGATGGCCCCTGCCGGTCACGCTCCACTGCAACGCGAAGCCTTTGACGCCAAGCCAGCACCTTCGTCCTTCTTCGGCGGCGGTTCGGCAGCCCCTGCGGCACGCCCGGTGATCAATGCACCGGCCTGGTTCAATGAGCAGAACTTTCTTGAAGCTGCGCGCAACCATTTCCAGTCCCTGCAACAGCACTGGGATGCCAACGAAATGGACAAGATCGCCGAGTTCGTAACACCGCAGATGCTCGACTTCCTCAAGCGTGAACGCGCTGAGCTGGGTGATGGCTTCCAGTCCACCTACATCGACAACCTGACCGTGCAACTGGACGGCCTGGATGATCGTGCAGACAAAACCATTGCAACCCTGACCTTCAGCGGCGTGTCGAAAAACTCGCGCTTTGACCAGGGCGAAGCCTTCAGCGAAAGCTGGAACATGGAGCGTCAGCAAGGTGATAACCAGCCTTGGCTGGTAGCCGGTATCCGCCAGAACGGCTGATCCCGCAAGCTACACATGCGTTAACCAAAGCCCCGGACTTGTCCGGGGCTTTGCATTTCACGATTGCACTTATAACGAGCTACTGTATAAAGCGCGTCATATAAACCGCGCCATAGAGCATGAGGATGAGGTCGTGGAAGAGATCATTGAAGAGCTACGCGAAAAAAACGAGCCTGTACCAGTTCCTCTGGAACTGCCTGAAGAAGACCAGTTGGTGGAAATCGAAGAACAGCTGTTCATTGATATTCCGTTTGTCTTCAGAGAGTTTCTGCTGACCGTCAGTGACGTGGTGTATGGCAGCCTGGAGCCGGTCACCGTGACCGACCCACAATCACACACCTACCTGCCGGAAGTGGCAGCCAACGCTTGGGATGCCGGCGTTGACCGCAGCTTGATCCCTATTTGCCAGGACGGCGACGACTACTACTGCGTAGAAGAAGACGGCACCGTGGTGCTGTGGTCCGGCGAAGAAGAGCTCGTTACCGAGGAAACATGGGAATCGGTCTGGCACTGGGCGCGCGACGTCTGGCTGGAAAGCTGATACCTGCTTGATGCCCGCTTTCCAGCCATTGGTCAGCGGGCTGTCAGTGCCCCCCTTCCTTGTGGTTATCCAGCGTCTCCAGCAATGCAACCTGCATGCGGGTATGGATCCGGATGAACCAGCGCCACAACAGCGCAGCCACTCCCGCTGCCACTACTGCAATCACGATCAGCAATTCATTGGTGGGCAAGATGCTCGCCGACAATGCCGACAACAGCAGAAAAATCACCAGTAACGACAGAATCGGGATCACTTCCGAGATCACCCGACGCACGCGCTGCGTGTGACGCCCGGCCATTTCCGGTTTGACGCCCATCTCGGCCAGGAGCATCGACAACGCCTTGAGCTTGCGATACGCCGCGATCAAAAATGGCAGCGACAGCAACAAGGCCACGCCCCAGATAATCCCTTTTTGCCAGCTCGGCTCCAGAATCCAGCCCTGCAAGTAACGGCCAATCCGGGGGGCGAAGTAACCACCCGCGAAGAAAATAGCGATGACCAGGGCCAGGTTGACCCCAACCTGCATCAGGATTTTCCGGATCATCGCGGCCAGCAACGCCCCTTCTCCCTGCGGCTGAATACTGCGCAGCCATTCGCCATAGAGCCCGAACACCCGTGACACACGACCAGGCACCACCTGTGCCAGCTTGAGCGAGAGCGGGTCTGCGGCGCGAATCAGATAAGGCGTCATCAAGGTCGTCAGTACGGATACAGCAACCGCTACGGGGTACAGGAAGCTGCTGGTGACCTGTAATGTCATACCCAGCGCCGCGATGATGAAAGAAAACTCCCCAATCTGAGAAAGTCCCATCCCAACCCGCAACGATGTGCGTCCGTCATTACCTGCGATAAATGCCCCTAGCCCGCAGGACAGCATTTTGCCCAGCACCACCGCAATGGTGATCACCACGATGGGCACCGCGTATTCCAGCAGGATCGCCGGGGCGAGCATCAGCCCGATGGCGACAAAGAAAATCGCGCTGAACAAATCACGTACCGGTTCGATCAGGCGCTCGATTTTCAGCAACTGACGGGATTCAGCCATGATCGCCCCGATCAAAAAGGCCCCGAGCACCATGCTGTATTCCAGCTTGACCACCAGCAGGCAGAAGCCAAAACACAGCCCCAACACGGTGATCAGCAGCATTTCATTGCTTTCGAATCTGGCCACATACGCCAGCACACGCGGCACCAGCAAGATGCCGATGACCAGCGCCACAATCATGAACAACGACAATTTACCGACTGTCGAAAAAACTTCCTCGGGGCTGACACTGCCGCTGACAGCGATGCTCGACAGCAGCGCAATAATCCCGATGCCTAAAATATCTTCAACGATCAGCACGCCAAAAATCAGCTGTGCGAAGCGCTCGTTCTTCATTTTCAGGTCGTTAAGGGCTTTGACGATGATGGTGGTCGATGAAATGGCCAGAATCGCGCCTAAAAACAGCGAATCCATCGTGTTCCAATCAAACCAGCGGCCAATTTCGTAGCCGATCCAGATCATCAGCGTAATTTCCATAAACGCTGCGATAAAGGCGGTTGCCCCGACCTTGAATAACTTGCGCAGGCTGAACTCCAGTCCCAGGCAGAACATCAAAAAAATAACCCCCAGCTCGGCCAGGGTTTTGATCGTTTCTTCATCGTGGATCAGGCCAAACGGCGGGGTGTGCGGGCCAATGATAAAACCCGCAACGATATAGCCCAGCACCACGGGTTGCTTGAACCTGTGGAAAAGAATCGTCACCACACCTGCGACCAGCATGATGACTGCCAGATCCTGGATAAAACTGATGGCATGCATGGCGTGGCGCTCCTTGTTTAATTTTCAACAGGCAACATGACGACAGACGCCGCCTGACTGGCTGTGCGTATCGACCGTTCTAAATGTAGGAATTACCCGACTAACGGGCTTTTGCAGGTTAACACCGCGACTTCCAGCATAAAGGCGGTGCAATATATGGAAACAGATGGATATAAGCGTGACGGCAGTCAAAACGGCAACGTCCCGTTAATTACTGTTTCAAAAATCGACAAGTATCCACAGAGATACCCATTTCACTGCTGCAACACAACCACGAGCCTGCTGCTATGGAACCCGGAAACGCCCAACTGTCGATGACGGTCCTGATGACCCCGGACATGGCCAATTTTTCTGGCAATGTTCACGGCGGAACCCTGCTCAAGTACCTGGATGAGGTCGCTTACGCCTGCGCCAGCCGCTATGCGGGGCGTTATGTAGTCACCTTGTCGGTGGATCAGGTTATTTTTCGCGAGCCGATTCATGTCGGTGAGCTGGTGACTTTCCTGGCATCGGTCAACTACACCGGCAACACCTCGATGGAAGTCGGCATCAAGGTCGTCACCGAAAATATCCGTGAACGCTCGGTGCGCCACACCAATAGCTGTTTCTTCACGATGGTCGCCGTGGACGACGACCGTAAACCGGCCGCTGTTCCGCCGCTGCAGCCGTTGAACAGTGAAGACAAGCGTCGTTTTATTCAGGGCAAGCAACGTCGCCAGATCCGTCAGGAACTGGAGCAGCGTTATCGCGAGCTGAAAGACGAGACGGTGTAAATGACCTGTGGGAGCAAGCTTGCTCCCACAAGGTTTTCAAGTTTGCTTACAAACTGATCGGCACGGCTTCAAACCGCACACGCGGATGAGCAATGCGGTCCTGGGCCCGGATCAACTGCAATTCGTAGCTGGTGCAGGCCTGGGTTTCCAGCAGCACCTCGTGCACCGCCGCAGCGGTGAACTCAAAAGCGGCCACCAGGCTGTCACCCAGCAATACACGCGCTAAAAACAGGCCTGAAGTCAGATCGCCCACACCCACGGGCTGACGCGGGAAAGCCAACAGTGGACGGCGCAAGTGCCAGTTCCCTTCTGCTGTTACCAGCAGCATCTCGAAACTTTCTGCCGGCTTGCCGGGATAAGACAAATGCTTGACCAGCACCGCTTTCGGGCCGCGGGCCAGCAGGCTGCGGGCCATCGCCAGGCAGTCGAACAACGATTGCGGATGGCGACCGCAAAAACTGTCCAGCTCCAGCTGATTGGGGCACAAAAAATCGGCCATCGCGGCCGCTTCTTCGAGCAGGAAATCACTCACTTCCTGGGGGACGATGCAGCCTTTCTCCGGGTGGCCCATTACCGGGTCGCACAGGTACAACGCATGGGGGTTTACGGCCTTGATACGCGCCACGCCACTCAAGATTGCCCGCCCCTGAGCCGCACTGCCAAGGTAACCGGACAAGACCGCATCACAGTTGCCCAGCTCACCGATGGCGGCAATTCCGTCAACAAGCGAAGGAATTTGCTCGGGAGCCAACACTTCGCCTGTCCACTGACCATACTGAGTGTGGTTGGAGAACTGCACCGTGTTCAGAGGCCAGACATTCACCCCCACGCGCTGCATCGGAAAAACGGCTGCGCTGTTGCCGGCATGGCCGAAAACCACGTGGGATTGGATGGCGAGTAAATGAGGTGTACGTTTCATGCCGGATTCCAGACTACGGGTGGATTCAAGCCACGCAGTATGCGACGAAACGCGGCCTGTACGACAGGTTGAAGACGCAGTTAAGCTGAGCACAATCTGTTGGAGCACATGTAATGCTGACCCTAGGAAATATGTTTGTGCTGATGCTGCTGGCCACTGGCGCAGCCTGGCTGTGGCACAACCACGGTTTGCGCGAGCGGGCGCTGGAGCGCGTCAAACAGCACTGCAAGAATCTCGATATCGAGTTGCTGGATGAAAACGTGGCACTCAAAAAAATCGGCCTGATCCCCGATGCCAATGGCCACAAACGCCTGGCCCGTGTGTATAACTTCGAGTTCACGGTTACGGGAGATCAACGCCATACCGGGACCATCACCCAGTTCGGTGCCCATAGCGCAAAAATCGAACTGCCGCCCTATCCCTTCCAGACCGAGCCTGAGCCCAGCGAAATTCCCAGCGCTCAAGTGATTGAACTCAGCCAATGGCGCCAGGAACACAGCAAGACCCGCCACTGAGCCCTTCTCGCACCTTTCTGCAACGTACCTGTGGATAACTTCCCCGCATAACAGGCTAAAACCATTGAGATAGACACTTCTCTTGGTTTTTGGCCGGTGGAAATCAATGGGCACACTTAATGTTGTAGGACAATTTTACCAGCACAGAATCAAGTAAAACGCCCTGTTCCTTGCTCACGCCCCATGCCCGCCCCCCCTAAAAAACGTCCTCGTGCAGGCAGTTTTCCAGTCCCGAGCGAAGCACATCCAGGTCTTGCGGCTGATCAAAGATTAATTCGAGGCGTGAATCCGTACGCCACTCACTCGGCACCCACGCTGCGACTGAGTTATCCACAGAATTACTTGAAAACCAGCCTTCCGGGCCATGAATAACCACCTTCGCACGGCGCCAATTGAGGCTTTCCAGCCACTGGCGCAGCAACCCCAAGTCAAATTGCCTTGAGGCATGCCAACGCCAACCCACACTCCAGGCCTGAGGCTGAAGCTGAGTCATCACAATCGGTGTACTTGGGTCTGAAAACACGCTGACTATTTGATTAAACTCCTTATAAATCAACGAGTTATCCACAGCATGAGTGATATTCATGTCGGCTGCAGGCAGCGTATTTAAAGGGATTCGGCCATATTCGACCCATACAATCGGGCACTTTGGCAGGCTGTATGCAATCTGCTCACGTTGCTCATTTGGGACACTATTAGATTTATTCATGACCACTAAACCGGCACTTTTCAAGGCTTCTTGCTGGGTTTCAGGCAAGGGTTTGCCCTGGGCCAAGGCTTGCGCATCAAGCACCATGACGCACGGCTGCAGGGCCAGAACACCACGCCAGGGTGCCTCACTCAGCTGCTTTAAAATCTGTGCGGGATGCCCCAAGCCTGAGGGCTCAATCAATAATCGGTCGGGGCGGGCCTTGCGTAAAAGACGGCTCAAACCAATCTGGAAAGGAGCGCCATTGACGCAGCACACACAACCGCCAGCCACTTCGGCAATCGCAATTGCATCGTTCCCCTGACTCATCAGAGCCGCATCCAGACCTATTTGACCGAATTCATTCACCAATACTGCCCAGCGCTCATGGGCGGGCTTGTGCGTCATCAGGTGCTGAATCAGACTGGTTTTGCCGGCGCCAAGTGGCCCGGCAATCACGTGGGTGGGTATGTTCTGCAACATGATCGCCAGCTTCTATGTTGATCAAAGCAGCAATATGCCTCAGGCCAGCCAGTCGAGGGTCAAAATCAATCGGCGCTCGCCCGGCTCCAGTGCCGGAGAACGATGGATCAAGCCGGTCCCCTCATTGCCTTGCCACTTTTCTCCCTTGAGCAAGGCCACCTCACCGGCATTTACCTGCTGAATCAACGAGCCACAGGTTGGCTCGGCCTGCGGCTGACCCAACTGAGAACGCTCCATCACCCCTTCTTCCAGCCATTGGCTACCCACTCCCGCATAAGTGGTAATGAGTCGCACAGGTACGTGGTCCACATGAAACCGTGGGCACATGGCCTTATCCAGCGCCCTGAGACGCAGCCCAACGCGTTTTGCGCCCAACAGGCACGCATAGGCGCTCACCAGCCAGGAAACATCGGCAATGAAGCCTGCATAGCCCTCCAGATCATTAAACCTGGCGGCCAGGCCAGCCAAATTGGGCTGAGCCTTTTCGTTGGGCATATCTATCACGATGGCGTCAGCCAATGGCTCGTCTAACGCGAGTAATAAAGCCCCGAAATCGACGATATGCACAGGTAACTGACGCTGCCAGATAGCCAAGTTGACGTCTTCATCCAGAATCCGCGTCATGATTTCCGGCGTTTGCCCACGAACCTGATCGATCAACGGCTGAGCGATAAAGGTAAATGCATTCTTCATGCGGCTACCTCTTCATACCAATCACCAAAGGGATCGTTCAGTCGTTTCCAGCTTGCTTCGCCCAATGCCATTTCGGCATCGCTGAGCAAACAGGCATCAAGCTCATGGGTGAGAAGTGAAAAGTCGATGTGCTGACCTATAAACACCAATTCCTGACGGCAATCTGCGGTGTCTGGCTGCCATTTTTGAAGAATTTCCGCCCTGGTTTCCGGATCTTGTGGCCATTGGTCGCTCGGCACAAAACGCCACCAGCGCCCGGCAAACCCATAGCGCATCAAGCCGCCTGCTTGGGACCAACTGCCCGCCTCCTGATATTTACTGGCCAGCCAGAAAAAACCTTTGGAACGCAGCAATTTGCCGTTGGTCCAGGGACGCTCGATGAAATTAAAAAAACGTTCGGGATGAAACGGACGGCGAGCGCGATAGGCGCTGGAGGCGATGCCGTATTCTTCGGTTTCAGGTACATGCTTACCGCGCAGCTCTTGCAACCACCCAGGTGCTTGGGCCGCACGCTCAAAATCAAAACGCCCGGTATCGAGAATTTTATTTAGCGGGACTTCCCCCATGACCATGGGGATTATTTCTGCCTGTGTATTCAGACGCTGCAAAATGGCCATTAATTCTTGTCGGTCGGCACTGCTGATGAGGTCAATTTTGCTGATCAAGATGACGTCCGCGAACTCGATTTGCTCAATCAACAAATCGGTTATTGACCGCTCGTCGGATTCATCAAGAATTTCTCCTCTAGAATCCAGGCTCTCTGCCGCTTGATAATCCTGCAAGAAATTAAGGCCATCCACCACCGTGACCATAGTATCCAGACGGGCACTATCCGCCAGGCTCTGCCCTGCGTCATCGCGAAAAGTGAAGGTTTCTGCCACGGGAAGAGGTTCTGAAATACCCGTTGATTCGATTAATAAATAATCAAATCGACCGTCCTTCGCCAATGCACTGACCTCCTCCAGCAAGTCTTCACGCAGGGTGCAGCAGATGCAGCCATTGCTCATTTCGACCAGTTTTTCTTCAGCACGATTCAAGGTCACGTCACGCTGAACTGCACCGCCATCAATATTTATTTCGCTCATGTCGTTAACGATCACCGCTACACGCAAGTTGTCGCGGTTACGCAAAATGTAATTGAGCAGGGTGCTTTTTCCCGCTCCGAGAAATCCGGACAGCACTGTCACCGGCAGACGTTTAGGCATGGGAGTTCCTCATCAGGATAGGCAGGTCAAAGCGCCCGCTTGTTGGCTCGATCATTTCTGATCGTCGATAATGATACATTATAACAATACAAAGCATTAGAATTGTTATTAAGTAACAAAACGCCAACTCCCTCGATGGAAGCCTTTTATGAATGCCCTAACCCTTCCCGACATAGCGTCACAAAACGCTCGACAAGCTATCCCACTTGAATGGGTTGGAATGTGCGGTATTGCGCTGCCAGTCTTGATTGACGGCCAGCGACTCGCAGCAACAGCTGATGCAGGTGTAAGTCTGGATGACGGTGAAGCCCGCGGGATTCATATGTCACGACTTTATCTAGCGCTAGAAGCACTCGAGTCGCAGGACCTGAACCCTCTCGTTTTTAAAAAAGTTTTGCAGCAATTTCTAGACAGTCATGACGATTTATCGATCTGTGCCTACCTCCGAATACACACCCACGTGCTGCTAAAACGTCCCGCTTTAGTAAGCCCACTGAGTGGCTGGAAAAGCTATCCGGTGAGTATCGATGCGTCTCTGAAAAACGGAATGTTCCACGTGGAACTAAAAATCGAGGTGGATTACTCATCGACTTGCCCATGCTCCGCTGCCTTGGCCCGTCAGTTAATCCAGCAACAATTCGTCAATGACTTCGCGAACAAGCCACTGCAGCACGCCGAAGTTTTAACCTGGCTTGGTAGTTCTCAGGGCATTGTTGCAACGCCCCACAGCCAACGAAGCACCGCCTACTTGCAGACTCGCCTCAGCTCTGAAGTGCAGCAGTTTCCGATCAACCTGCTTATCGATGAAGCAGAAGGAGCATTGGGTACCGCCGTACAAACCGCAGTCAAACGAGCAGATGAACAAGCCTTCGCATTAGCCAACGGTCAAAACCTTATGTTCTGTGAGGATGCGGTACGCCGACTGAATGTCGCGTTGAAGGTTGTACCGGGAGTGAAAGGCTTCAACCTCAAAGTGGTACACGCTGAAAGTTTGCACAGCCATGACGCCGTTGCCCAGAGCTTCTGGAACTGGAGACCACTATGATCCGTAAGAATCCGTCCGGTGATCTGCCGAAGATCGCCGAGTCAGCCTACGTTGATAGAACCGCGATTATTTGCGGCAAGGTAGTGATTGGCGAGAATGTATTTATCGGGCCATATGCCGTGATACGCGCCGATGAAGTAGACAGTGAGGGTGGCATGCTGCCGATTACTATCGGAGCCAATTCCAATATCCAGGACGGTGTGGTGATTCACTCGAAGTCCGGGGCTGCAGTCACTATTGGTGAAAACACCTCGATTGCGCACCGGTCCATCGTTCACGGCCCCTGCCGTATTGGTGATCGAGTGTTTATCGGCTTCAACAGTGTGCTGTTCAATTGCGAACTGGGGGACGGGTGTGTGGTGCGGCATAACTCGGTCGTCGATGGCCGCGACCTGCCGGATAAATTCTACGTACCTTCCACAACGCGTATCGGGCCAAACACTGACCTGAGCCAGTTTGCCCCGGTCAGTGTCAGCGCATCGGAGTTTTCAGAGGATGTAGCGCGCACCAATGTCGATCTGGTACGCGGCTACAAGGCGCTGCAAAACGAGTTCTAATCAAGTGCGGGGTTTGACTGTTCCACAGTTTTGTCCCAACCAGACAGCACGGGTGTCCATGCTGCCCTTCTGCTGAATCCCGGTCGCGTTAAAGGTGCCATTAACCTGGGTGGTGAACTCACGATCACTGGCAAAAGTTGCCACACCTGCGCCCTGAGCTTTTGGACAACTAAAGCGAAACTTCCACTTATTTCCACTACGCTCAGTGATCTGCTGGTTACATCCCGACTTGGGATCAGTCAGCGGGATGTCATCTGTTTTCACTTGATCAGGGGTGAGGCAGACCCGAACACCTTTGCCTGCCATGGTCAGCCCTTGGCTTTCCAATTGGGCTTTTTGTTCCGGGGTCAGCATATTTTGCAACTGGCCTAACATTACCTGCAGTTCAGGCAATTGTTGGCCGTCTACCTGCATATTGCTGGAGCTCAGTTCCCAAAGCCCCGGCTGCAGCATTTGGGCCTGAGCCACCGGGATCGACAAACCACAGGCCATGAACAACCCAAGCAGACGAACATTCATCAAGTAACTCCTACGCTATTGTCAGCGTTAGACGTCAAAAAAGGGCGAGTGTTGCAACGCACCCAAATGGGGACATTCACTACAGAACGTGGTCTGTCAGTAATTGGCATTGAACATTGAGGAGCAAGGATACGCATGGATTATCTAGGCCCGCACATATTTGGTTATCTGATTCTATTAATCCACAGCTTAGGCTTGATTGCTGCCGTACATGCGGTCTTAACCGTCAGGACGGCGCAAGGCTCGATCGCCTGGGCCATGTCATTATTCTTCATTCCTTACATCACACTGATCCCGTACCTGATCTTTGGCCGCAGCACATTTGACGATTACATTCGGGCCCGGCGCGATGCCAATCAGGAGATGCGAGAAGCCATTACTCACCTGAGCTGGCGGCCGTGGGTAGAGGAAGCCCTCGCAGCACGTAACTCAAATGCCTATGCATCACTGCGAGCGATGCCCCGGTTAGGGCGCATGCCTTGCCTGGCAAACAACACCGTACGATTGCTGATCAATGGCACCGCTACTTTCGATGCTATTTTCGACGCCATCCGTGCAGCAAAAGAAGTCGTGCTGGTCCAGTTTTTTATCGTTCACGACGATGACCTCGGCATGAAGCTGCATGCATTGCTCCTGGAAAAAGCCGCACAAGGGGTCGCAGTGCATCTGCTCTATGACAGCATCGGCAGCCATGCACTGCCCAATATTTACGCCGAGACCTTGCGCGCAGGCGGTGTTCAAACTTATGCGTTTGCCACACATGGCGGATGGATCAGTCGCTTCCAGGTGAACTTTCGTAACCACCGCAAAGTGGTAGTGGTAGACGGCGTGCGGGGCTTTGTTGGGGGGCACAACGTTGGGGATGAATACCTGGGAGCCAAACCGCCGCTGTCTCCGTGGCGCGATACCCACGTCGAAGTCACCGGCCCTGTGGTGGCCTGCCTGCAGGAGTCCTTTGCTGAAGACTGGTTCTGGGCCGCACGCAAACTGCCCCCCCTGCTCCTGCCCCAGAGTTATCCGGACGGCGGCGTGCTCTGCCAGTTTCTGGCCAACGGTCCAGCAGACCCGTATGAAACCTGCTCGTTGTTTTTTGTTGAAGCCATCCATGCCGCCAACCGCAGGGTATGGATTACGACCCCCTACTTTGTTCCCGATGAGGCGGTGTTCTCCGCTTTAAGGCTGGCCGTACTGCGCGGTGTGGATGTTCGAATCCTGATACCGTCCCGCCCGGACCACAAGATTGTGTATGCCGCGTCCAGCCTGTATGCCTTTGAAGCGGTACGCGCAGGCGTGCGGATCTTCCGTTATCAACCGGGTTTTTTGCATCAAAAAGTGGTGTTGGTCGACGACGAAATCAGCGCCATTGGCAGCGCCAATATGGACAACCGCTCGTTCCGTCTCAACTTTGAAGTGATGTTGCTTACCGTCGACGAAGCGTTCGCCAGACAGGTCGAACATATGCTGCTCGATGACTTCGCCCTGGCCCGTGAAATCACCGAAGCGGATATCAAGGCAACCCACCGTTTACAGCAGTTGGGCATGCGGGTGGCCCGGCTGGTTTCGCCCGTTCTATAAAAAAGGCCGTGACGCTCTAACGTCACGGCCTTTTCACTCCCATGTAAAAACCTGTCAGCGATAAATGTCCGCACGGGTTGGTGGCAGCTCCAGCGAACCATCCGCATGGGGCTTGGTCGCTAAAATTTGATCAATGTTGATCCATCCATGAGCAAAGGCGTAAGCACACCCCGCCAGATACAGCCGCCAAATTCGCAGGGCCTGTTCCGGCACCTGCCTGGCGGCAGCCTCAAGGTTGTGCTCCAGTCGCTGGCTCCAATGCTCCAGCGTGCGTGCGTAATGCAGACGCAAACTTTCGACATCCACCACTTCCAGTCCTGCTTCGCTGATTTCGGCAGTCATCATCGACAGATGCGGCAACTCCCCGTTGGGGAATACATAACGATCGATAAAATCACCCGCCCCCCGGCCTACCTGACGACCATCGGTGTGCTTGGAGGTAATCCCGTGATTCATCACCAACCCGCCCTCACGCACAGCCCTGGACAGGATCTCGCAATACTCACGCAGGTTGGCGTGCCCCACGTGCTCGAGCATCCCGACGCTGACGATTTTATCGAACCGCCCATCTTGAGGCAGGTCACGATAGTCCAGCAGTTGCAGATCAACCTTGTCTTGCAGGCCTTCGGCGTTGACCCGCTCGCGAGCAAGTGTGAGTTGCTCTTTGCTCAGGGTGATCCCGAACACCTTGACCCCGTATTCCCTCGCGGCAAAACGCGCCAGCCCACCCCAGCCACAACCAACATCCAATAAATATTCACCGGGTTTGAGTCGCAGCTTGCGGCACAGCAAACGGAACTTGGCTTGTTGTGCCTCATCCAGGCTCTCTTCTCCGGTTTCAAAATATCCACAGGAATAGGCCATGTCGCGGTCGAGCCACAACTGATAGAAGTCGTTGGACAGGTCATAGTGATAGGAAATGGACTCGGCATCTGTGGCCTTGTCGTGATGCACGCGAGGTGGCGTGGTGTCCTCATCATCGTCCAGCAATGCCTGACTCAACTCATCGCACACACGAATGGCTTCGCTGATCGAGCCTTCCAGTTCAAGTCGACCCTCAACAAAAGCGCTGCCCAGAAGGTCCAGACTGGGATGAGTAAACTGAGCCACCAGGGTCGGATCCTTGACCACAATCGTGACGCTGGGGCTCGGGCCAAAATTGAACTCATGCCCGTCCCACAGCCTTAGCCGTAATGGAAGTTGAAGTTTCTGTAAGGCCGGCGGAAGTTGCGCGAGCATCTGTGTTCCTCCTTCAGTTCAGATCTCAAAACTATAGGTTAGACGAATAACGAACACTGTCAGTTTCGTGGACCAGAGGTGCACACAGATCGTGCGCAACCCGCTGCGCCGCTTTAGGGTGTAATCACTCCGGGTGAGCGATTAGCTGCTTGGCCAGGGCCTCGAACGCCGGAATGGTCACCGGATCATTCGCCGAGTTGCTGGCAATCGGGTTGGAGGCATAGCGCACAATCACCATCTCGGCCTTCGGGTCGATATAGGTGCGCTGCCCATAAACACCGCGAGCCATAAAGGCACCATCGGCGTTATGCGTTACCCACCACATGTCGCGATAGCTGCTGCCTTTGAGCAGGTCATAACCGGCCTTGGCAAAGGCTGCTTTGTCGCCACCACCACGAATATCATCGATAACCGTTTTGGGCACGATTTGCTGCCCAAGGTACTGGCCATTATTACGGATCATCTCGCCAAATCGGGCCATGTCCCGCAGCCCGGTATTCAAGCCGCCGCCTGCGAACGGAGTGCCGATTGAGTCGACGGTAAAATAAGCAGCCTGTTCTGCGCCAATGCGTTGCCAGATTTTTTCGGAGAGTAACTGTGCAACGTTGCGCCCTGTCACCCGTGCAATCACCCAGCCCAGTACATCGGTGTTAACTGTTTTATAGGCGAATGCCTGGCCGTGCTCACCTTCTGGCTCAACTGTCTGCAAATATTCCATATAGCTTTGCGGGCCGGTGTAGCCCTTGGGCTTGGGCAGCGGGTTACCGGCCTGGGCATGCTTCCAGACTTCAGCATTGGGGTCGGCATAATCCTCGCTGTATTTGAGCCCCGTGGTCATGTCCAGCACCTGACGCAAGGTGGCGTTGCCAAAAGCCGACTTGGCCAGCTCCGGCACATACTCTGCAATTTTTTTATTGGCATCCAGCGTGCCGTCAGCCACCAGCATGGCACCCATGGTGCCAACCACCGATTTGGTCATCGACATTGCGCCGTGCTGACCTTCGGGGTTCAGGACGCCAAAGTAGCGCTCATAAATTATTTTTCCGCGGTGCAATACAACAATGCCGTCGGTGTAGTTCGCCGCCAGAGATTGCTCCCAGGTCATCGGTTGCTTGCTGCCCAGCGGCACAAAGGTCAACCCGTCGATATCCGTGCGCAAGGCTTGAGCCAGCGGTACCGGTGCGCCCAGGCCACGTGAAACATTGGTGGTGGGCATCAATTGGCGAAAGTTGGAAACACTCCAGCGCATGGCCGGAAACTGGAAATAACTGCCATCGGCAAACCGCACAATGCGATCAGGTGGTGGCGGCGCGCCGACCATCCAGCCCATCTTCGCCGGGTCGCTGGCGGCGGCATCCGGGTAAGTGGTTTTTTCAGTGGCACAGGCTATAGAGGCAGCCAGGCAAGACAGTAAAAAAACTGCGCCGGTACGGGCAGGTTTAAAAAATTGTTTAAACATCGAATATTCCTTTTCAGTTCAAGGCCGCACACCACCTTGCGGTAGAAGTGACTGATCTGTATAGCTCATATCCCTCTTATCCACAGCCCGAAAACAACTCGACCCGCAGGGCGGGTCGAGTTGTTGCTACAGAATGTAGAGCGTTAAAACTGTTGCACCTGCTAATGACACGACATCCACGTACGGTCGGATAAAGGGGCAAAAACGGTGGTTTCCTCAAAACCTCCAGGCTATTCGGCATTAGTCGCGTTATGTCTTAAAATAGCCGGTTGCCGAAGAACCGTCATGACCCTAGCCATGAAGGGCTTCCATTCTTAACAAGTAAGTGTGGTCAAGATGAACAAGCCTTTCATTTCGCTGTGCCCTGAAATTACTCGTGCACACGCGCTGACGTTGATGGATTGGTTGGAGGATGAACGCGTTACCTGCTATCTGAGCGATTCACGTCATGTCTCCCGCTCCATTGAGCAAGCCATTGATCGGACTCAATTGCCGATCCTGACCCATCTATTCAACCAGGGTGGCCGGTTCTTCATGGCCTTTGACAGGCATGACGCCCCAGTGGGTTTTGTCCGTCTAATCAAAACCGGCTCAAATTGCGAGATCGTTCTGGTCATCGGAGACAGCGACAAATGGGGCCGAAACCTTGGCGCCCGTACGATCCGCGAAGGCATGAAACTGGCCTTCCTCGACATGCGAGCCAAGAAGCTCATCGCCAAGATCCACCCGGACAACGCGCGCTCGCTGAAAGCCTTTCTACGCAGCGGCTTTGTGCTTGAGAGCGAATCGCCGACTTTGAAGTCATTTTCCATGACGGCGGGGCGCTATCTCCAGCTCTTGCGTGAAGGTGCCGTTGGCGACTCCACCAGGATCTACATCACCGAAATCGACAAGGCCAGGCTCGAGAGTCTGATCGCGCTCGAGCAAGGCCCGGTCGTTGTTGAACTCGAACATGAGCTTGAGCGTGCCATTGTCGTCAAGCCGCAACAGGTGGCGTGCAATGTCGTCACGATGAACTCCAGGGCCTTGCTGCAACTGGACGACGAAGAGATCGAAGTGGCCTTGGTCTACCCTGAAGATGCGGACAGCAACGCAGGAAAGCATTCCGTGTATTCCGACATCGGTGCCGCCATTCTGGGTTATCAGGAGGGGGATACTATCGACTGGCGAATTTCTGATCGGACCCGCCGGATTGAGATCAGGAAAGTGCTTTACCAGCCGGAGGCTGCAGGCCACTTCCACCTGTAATTGAACCGTTTGCTCAGTGTGCGTCTTGATCCCGGACACGGTTTGAAGGTTTTCTTCGGTTTTTGCCAGAGCCAACCCATCGTTAAATTGATGAGGTCGAATCCAGTTGTAGTGATGCATCAGGCACTGACTGATGTCTCTCTGAGCTTGTTGACCGGTCATGTAGCCAGGAGTCGGTACCCTGGCCCTCTCCCGAAGGAGAGGGAACCGATTGGGGGATGCTGTCGATTATCGGCGGCCTGTTTGCTGCGCGACAGCGCGGCGCATGGTGGCGGGGAGGCTCCTACAGACTCTCAGCCGCTTTAGAACTTCGCCCTTAATGCCAGGTTGAAGTTGCGCGGCGCGCCGTAGAAGTTCCAGTAATTGGTGTTGCCGGTGCTTTGGTAGTACTTCTTGTCAAACACGTTATCGAGGTTGTATTGGACTTCGAGGTTTTTATTGATCTCGTAGATCGCATGCAGATTGGTCAGGGCATAGCCTTGCTGCTGGATTTTGTAATCGTCGCCCGGGTAGGTGTTGGTCATTTTGCTTTGCGCAAAGAAACTGCCGCCGACGCGTGTCTGGTTCATGACGCCCGGCAAGCGGTAGTCCGTGGTCACTTTAAACAGGTGGCGTGGTGACAAGGCTGAATAGTCCTCGCCTTTCTGGCTACCGGCCACGTATTTGGACTGGGTGTAGGTGTAGCCTGCCGACAGGTTCCAGTCAGCGGTCAATGCACCGTTGAGTTCGAGATCGATCCCTCGATTACGCACCTTCTCTGAAGCGCGGTAGCAGCCGTTCGGCAACTCCGGGCACAGCGTATCTGCTTGAGCGTCGCTGTAGGCTTCTGCACGTCCGATCTGGTCAGTCTGGAACACTGCCGCCGAGGTGTTCAGGCGCTTGTCGAGAAACTCTCCTTTAAGCCCCAACTCGTAGTTTGAGCCGGTCATCGGTTTGAGCACCGAGCCGTTGCTGTCGAGGTTGTTCTGCGGTTTGAAGATTTCGGTGTAGCTGGCGTAGGCCGAGATGTTGTCATTCAGCTCCTGGACCAGACCCGCGTACGGGGTGATTTCGGCGTTTTTTTCGTACTCGTTGTTAATCTTCTTGCTGACGAACGACATGCTCTCGTTCTTGAACCAACTGATACGGCTGCCCAGGATCAGTTTGGTGCTGTCGGTCAGGCTGAAACGGCCCGCCGCGTAGACCCCGGCCTGTTTCTGCGTGATGTTGTACTTCCATTGGTTGACGTTAAGCCCGGTAGGCGTCGGTGGGTTAAAGCTGCCCGGATCCGTGATGTCAAACACGTATTTGTAGGACGCATCGCGGCCACCGTGGTAGTCGAAATCATCGACCCGCACGTTACTGCCCACGACCAGATCGTGCTGCTTTCCCATGAAACTGAAAGGCCCGGACAGGTAGGTATCTACGCTGGTCTGTGTGTCGTCGTAGCGGAAGTGCCGTGGGTTCAAGGTAAACATGTTCTCGGTGCCGTTCACACGCTGGGTGTAGTTGCCGAGAAAGTCCGATTTGGCCCAGGTCTGGTTGGCAGCGACCACCAGTTTCCAGTCATTGACGAAGTAGTGCTGGATATCCCTAAACACCGTGGTGTTGCGTTTATCCAGATGGTTCCACTTGCCGGTCAGCGACGTCGAGCGCGACAGCGGGTAGAACTTGCCACTCTCCTGGGTCGGCAAACCGGACCAGTCGTACCCCGAGTTGCGCTCTTTCTGATAGCTGAAACCGAGCGTTGCCAAGGTGTCTTTGCTGATGTCGGCTTCCAGCAGGGTATAGAACACCTGATTTTCTTTTTTCGCGGTGTCCATGTAGCTGTTGGCGTTGTTGTAGGTGATGACCGTGCGCCCGCGCACTGTTCCTTGATCGTTCAGGGGCGATGACAGATCGACCATGGTTTTGTAGTCGTCCCACGAGCCGACCGAGGTTTCGATCAGCGCCTGGGGCTCGGCCGTCGGGCGTTTGCGCACCAGGTTGATGGTGGCGGACGGGTTGCCGGCACCTTCCAGCAAACCGGTCGCGCCGCGCACGATTTCGACGCGGTCATAGATATCGGTGGTGGGCTTGGAGATCGCGTCCATCGAATAGGCGTTGCTGATGTTGGTGGGCACGCCATCAATTTGCAGGGTGTCGACCAATTGGCCGCGCGCCATGTACAGCGAGCGCTCGCCGCCGTTTTTGACGATGGTGATGCCCGGCGCGTCCTGCAACACGTCATCCAGGTTTTTCATACCTTGGTCGTCCATCTGCTGACGGGTGACCACGCTCACCGATTGCGGTGTTTCGCGCAGGCTCATCGGCAGTCGTGTGGCGGTGCTGGTGGAGCCTACGGTGTAAGCGCGGGTCTCTTCTGAGCTCACACCCACGGTGTTGGCGTTGACCCGGGTGGCGTCCAGTTCGACCGCGCCTTGTGCTTGCGGCACGACCATCAGCACATAGCCATCGCTGCTCGGCACGGCTTGCAGGCCGTGCCCGCGCAGCAATGCAGCAAATCCTTCGTCCACCCCGTAATCACCTGTCAGGCCGTTGCTGTTCTGGCTGGCGAGTTGGCGCGTCTCAAAAGAAATCGACACCCCGGACTCACGTGCATAGCGGCTCAAGACCTCAGCCAAGGGCCCGGCCTGGATGTTGTAGTGATTCAGTGGCTCGGCCATTGCCGGGGCAAAGGCGGCCAGTGCCAGGCTGCCGGCACTGAGCTTGAGCGCCAGGACCAAGGCACTGGCAGGGGTGAATGGTGGGCGCATGGGCGAGGTTGAAGGCATTTTCCCGACTCTCTGATGGATTGGCTACAACAAGGACGGCCGGGAAATGAGAATTGGAAGCAACTGACAATATTTTTTATTTGGGCACTTGCTCCGGTTCAAGCGAGATGCGGGTCATCCACGGTGTGTACGTCGTTATTTTGATCGGCAGGCTGCGGGCCAACAGTCGCAGGGCGCGCGGGCTGTCGTCGGCGGGCAGCACGGCGGTAACCTGGAGGCTGGCCAGCTCGGTGCGGTCGAACATCAGGTAACCGCTGTGGTAACGGTCCAGTTGATCAAGGACTTGCGACAGTGGTTGATCCTTGATGATGAGCTGGTGCCGGGCCCACGCTTGTTCAATCTCGGCACCGTCGACGGATCCCTGCGGGTAAATGCCCGCCTGATCGAAACGCACTTGCTCGCCGGCATGCACTGTGCGCTGCTGTGCGGCGTTTTTGACCTCGGTGCTCGACTCGATCATGGCCAGGCGCGTGGCCCCGTCCAGGCGTTCCACCACAAATCGGGTGCCCAAGGCACGTACGCTGCCTTGGTCGGTGATGACCCGGAACGGGCGATTGGCATCCTTGGCCACGTCCAGGAGGATTTCCCCGCTGATCAAGCGCAGCGTGCGGCTGTGGGCATCGAAGTCCAGGTCCACCGCAGAGCGCGCATCAAGGCGCAGCCACGTACCGTCTGCAAGCTTTTGCGCATGCCATTGCCCGGTGCCGGTGCGAATGTCTGCCAACAGGTAAGCCGGCGCAAATTGCTGCAACGCCAGCGCGCCGGGCAGCAGTACCAGCGCGCCCAACGCCAGGGCTTTGAGCGCACGTTTGCCCGATGAACGATGGCTCAGGGTGGCCAGTGCGGCACGGGTCGGCGCGAGGGGTAATTCGCGCAGGGGGGCGAGGCTGCCTTGCAGGCGCTCAATCGCATTGCGGTGTTCGGGTGCAAGGGCCAGCCACTCAGCAAAGTCGCGATGCTCGGCTGCACTGGGTTCATCGTCCAGTCGCACCAGCCATACCGCCGCCTGACGCATGATTTTAAGCGAAGGCCTGCTCATAGCGGCTCTTCGGTCGCGGCGTGGCAATGCAATAGAGCCTGTACCAGATAGTTCTGCACGGTTTTGGTCGACACGTTCAGTTGCTCGGCGATCTGTGCGTGGCTCAGGCCGTCGAGGTGGCGCAAAACAAAGGCTTGGCGCGCGCGCGGGAGCATGCTCTCAAGTGCGCGGGCAATGTGTTCCAGCGCTTGCACTGCGGCGAGTATTTGCTCGGGGGAAGGCGCGTGCTCTAGGTGCTCAACGTGTTGCGCCAAGGCTTCGCGATACGCCTGCTCAAGCTTTTGCCGACGACTGCGATCAACCATCAAGCGCCGCGCCACGGTGGCTAGAAAAGCCCGCGGCTCGCGCGGGGTCACGTAAGCCCCCGCCGTCAGCAAGCGGATAAAAGTCTCTTGCGCCATGTCCGCCGCGTTGTGCGGGCAGCCCAGGCGTCGGCGCAGCCAGACCAGCAGCCACCCGTGATAGCCCTTGTACAAAGTGTCGAGACTGTCCGTGTCAGTGCTTGAAAGAGGCTTCATGGGTGGCGGGCTTGAATGAGAATGATTCTATACTAGTGGCATTGCTAACCTTCTGACAATGCCTGGGCGTTATGACCTAAACGCATACCCCCATGACTTTTCAAAAGCCTGGCGTAGCATCGCACCAACCATGTCGAACAGCGGGCGCCTCGCGGTCTTGAAAGCGATTATTTCGCCGTTATAGAGGTCACGGATCGGCGAGAGATAAAGTTTCTGCCCCCGACCCGAAACTCCGTCACGTCGGTAATCCTGGTGGATATGCACCGGCAGTTGTTCACCAACCAGACTGGAACCACCAGCTACCTGATTGGTATCGCATCGCAGGGGCAACTCACCATCGCTTATGAAGGTGATTGCGCCTGTGGGAAGGCCGCAAGCGATGGCAAATTTGAATGGTTTACTCCTCCACACTGCAAAGCAAAATGGAAGCTGGACCGATCGCACCGCGAATTGGTGCTTGATCCTACACGCAACCTGGTGACTCGTAGCCTCAGGGCAACCCGCGCCCCGGATCCAGACTTTGTACGCCAGTAGGCACCCGCTGGAACTCGTTTTACGTCGCGCCAGGCACCGCGGTACTTTGGCTTGCCGGCAGCTTCTCATAGGGATTGCTTCGTGCAAGCAATGAGAACTGTGGCAGGCGCCTGATCAGAACAATCAGCGGCCTGCGACAGTTTTAACTCTCTAAAACCACTGCCTGTTATCGCGCTGCCACTTATTCCACAGTCACGGATTTAGCCAGGTTACGCGGCTGGTCGACGTCAGTGCCTTTAAGCACGGCCACGTAGTACGACAGCAATTGCAGCGGGATGGTGTAGAGGATCGGTGCCAGCACATCATGGATATGCGGCATGTTGATCACATGGGTGCCTTCGCCATTGGTCATGCCTGCCTGTTCATCTGCAAACACGATCAGTTCACCACCACGGGCACGAACTTCTTGAAGGTTGGATTTCAGTTTTTCCAACAATTCATTGTTCGGTGCAACGGTCACTACCGGCATGTCGTTATCCACAAGCGCC
This sequence comes from Pseudomonas sp. MF06569, assembly GCF_059862735.1. Taxonomy (NCBI): domain Bacteria; kingdom Pseudomonadati; phylum Pseudomonadota; class Gammaproteobacteria; order Pseudomonadales; family Pseudomonadaceae; genus Pseudomonas; species Pseudomonas sp. MF06569. Next base: position 71,591 of record NZ_JCBCUZ010000016.1, read on the forward strand.
AGAGGGCCGTGCTTCAACTCGCCCGCTGGATACGCTTCAGCGTGGATGTACGAAATTTCCTTGAGCTTGAGTGCACCTTCCATTGCCACCGGGAACTGAGCACCACGACCCAGGAACAGGGTGTGGTGTTTGTCGGCGAACAATTCAGCCACTTTTTCGACAACCGAGTCCATCGCCAGGGCTTCGCCCAAACGTGCCGGCAAACGACGCAATTCTTCAACCAGCTGAGCTTCAACGCCCGCTTCCAGGGTGCCGCGCACTTGACCTAGTGACAGCGTCAACAGCAACAGGCCCACCAGCTGGGTGGTGAAGGCTTTCGTGGAAGCCACGCCAATTTCACGACCTGCTTGGGTCAGCAGCGTCAGATCAGACTCACGCACCAGCGAGCTGATACCTACGTTGCAAATCGCCAGGCTGCCCAGGAAGCCCAGTTCTTTTGCATTACGCAGAGCGGCCAGGGTGTCTGCGGTTTCGCCCGACTGAGAGATCGAAACAAACAAGGTATCTGGCTGCACCACGACTTTGCGGTAGCGGAATTCGCTCGCCACTTCGACTTGGCAAGGAATACCGGCCAGGCTTTCAAGCCAGTAACGAGCCACCATCCCGGCGTGGTAGCTGGTACCACAGGCTACGATCTGAACATTGCGTACTTTGGCGAACAATTCCTTGGCCTGTGGACCGAAGGCTTGTACCAGCACATGGTCCTGACCCAAGCGGTTTTCCAGGGTGCGCTGCACCACTGCTGGCTGCTCGTGGATTTCCTTGAGCATGTAGTGGCGATATTCACCCTTGTCAGCCGCTTCAGCACCATCGCTGTACTGCACGGTTTCACGCTGAACGCTGTGGCCATCTATATCCCAGATCTGAACGCTGTCACGATGGATTTCAGCGATATCGCCTTCTTCCAGGTACATGAAGCGGTCAGTTACCTGGCGCAATGCCAATTGGTCGGAAGCCAGGAAGTTTTCACCCAGACCCAGGCCGATCACCAGCGGGCTACCGCTACGGGCAGCAACCAGACGATCCGGTTGTTTGGCGCTGATCACGGCCAGGCCGTACGCACCGTGCAACTCTTTAACAGTGGCTTTGAGGGCCGCAGTCAGGTCGCTGTGGTCTTGGAGTTTGTGCTCAAGCAGGTGGGCAATGACTTCAGTATCAGTGTCCGAAGTAAAAACGTAACCCAGGCCTTTAAGTTGCTCGCGCAAGGCTTCATGGTTTTCGATGATGCCGTTATGAACCACAGCCAGATCGGAACCGGAGAAATGCGGGTGAGCGTTACGCTCGCAAGGCGCGCCGTGAGTTGCCCAACGGGTGTGAGCGATGCCCAGACGCCCTGCCAGTGGTTCACCGGCCAGCGCTTGCTCAAGCTCAGCAACTTTACCGTTGCGACGCATGCGTTCCAGGGTGCCGTTGTTGGTAAAAACAGCAACACCAGCACTGTCGTAGCCACGGTATTCAAGTCGTTTCAGGCCTTCAAGCAAAATGGCCGTGATGTTGCGTTCAGCGACTGCGCCTACAATTCCGCACATAAAATTCTCCTAGCTTAGGGCCGCGCATAACAGTGTTATGCCCCGGGCCTGAATCTGTTCGCGTGCCTCCAGCGGCAGGCGATCATCGGTAATAAGGGTGTGGACGCTGCTCCAGGGCAGTTCCAGGTTGGGTATCTTGCGACCAATCTTGTCCGACTCGACCATTACGATCACTTCTCGCGCGACGTCAGCCATGACCCGGCTCAGACCCAACAACTCGTTAAAAGTTGTCGTGCCGCGCTGCAGGTCTATGCCGTCAGCACCGATGAATAGTTGATCGAAGTCGTAGGATCGCAACACCTGTTCGGCAACCTGCCCCTGAAAGGATTCAGAGTGCGGATCCCAGGTGCCCCCGGTCATCAGCAACACAGGCTCGTGTTCAAGTTCACTGAGTGCATTGGCGACGTGCAGGGAGTTGGTCATCACCACCAGGCCCGGCTGCAGGCCCAATTGTGGAATCATCGCAGCCGTGGTGCTGCCGCTGTCGATGATGATGCGCGCATGCTCTTTAATCAGGCCAACCGCCGCGCGGGCAATGGCTTGCTTATAAAGTGAAACCGGTTGAGGAACATCACTGACCAGTTCTTGCGGCATGGTGATAGCACCACCGTAACGACGTAAAAGCAGACCGTTACTTTCGAGTGCAGCCAAATCCTTGCGGATCGTAACCTCGGAGGTTTCGAAGCGCTTGGCCAGCTCATCCACACTGACTTCGCCTTGCTCTGCAAGCATGGCCAGGATGTTGTGTCTGCGTTGTGGTGTATTGCGTTTGGACATAACGGCTTAAGTTTCGTTTCGAAAGATAACGAAAGCAATGAAACCTTATCTCGAAATCCCCGTCAAGAAAATGTTGCAGGTTTTTTCTGTGAATAACTCAATGTCGCCCTGTATTACTGGGACCTATCGTTATCCAAATCGGATAAAAATAAAGCCTTATCCACAGACTGTAGATAAGGCTTTAGGTAACTTATTGATTTTAAACAGTTATAGGATGACTTGTTGATAACCACAGATCGCCAAGCTGATCTGTGGATAAGTCCACATCAAGCCTTTGGCTGCTTAACCGGACGCTTCCAGCCATCAATATTTCGCTGGCGCGCACGACCGACTGCCAGTTGCTCAGGGGCAACATCCTGGTTGATGGTTGAGCCCGCTGCGGTGGTTGCACCGTTGGAGATATCCACAGGCGCTACCAGAGAGTTGTTCGAACCGATAAACACATCGGCCCCCAACACGGTTTTCCACTTGTTGGCGCCATCGTAGTTACAGGTGATCGTGCCCGCGCCAATGTTGGTGCGTGGCCCGACCTCGGCATCCCCCAGGTAAGTCAGATGGCCGCACTTGGCATCTTCACCCAGGTGGGCATTTTTCAATTCGACAAAGTTACCCACATGGGCACGGGCATCCAGCACGCTACCCGGGCGCAAACGAGCGAATGGGCCGGCATCGCTGTTTTCACCCATCACGGCGCCGTCGATATGGCTATTGGCTTTAACTACCACGCCTTTGCGCAAGGTGCTGTCTTTGATCACGCAGTTGGGGCCAATCACCACGTCATCTTCGATGACCACACGGCCTTCCAGAATCACGTTGATATCGATCAGCACGTCACGGCCCACCGTCACTTCACCGCGCACATCGAAACGGGCCGGGTCACGCAAGGTCACACCCAATGCCATCAAGCGTCGGGCTTCGCGTAGCTGGTAATGACGCTCCAGCTCACTGAGTTGCTTGCGATCATTGGCGCCCTGCACTTCCATCGGGTCGTGTGCATGTTCGGTAGCCACTACCAGACCATCATTCACTGCCATCGCAATCACGTCGGTCAGGTAATACTCGCCCTGGACGTTATTGTTCGAAAGGCGGCTCATCCAGTCACCCAGGTGCTGGGTCGGCAACGCCAAAATCCCGGTGTTGCCTTCACTGATGGCACGTTCGGCTTCGGTCGCATCCTTATGCTCAACGATGGCACTGACGTTGCCGTTGGCGTCACGCACGATCCGGCCATAACCGGTCGGGTCGGCCAGGTTCACAGTCAGCAGACCCAATTGCTCAGGGCCGACTTGCTTGAGCAAACGCTGCAAGGTCTCAACTTCGATCAGCGGCACATCCCCATAAAGGATCAGTACATTTTGAGCCGTCAAAAATGGCAATGCCTGGGCCACGGCATGGCCAGTCCCCAATTGCTTGTCTTGCAGCACAAAATTCAGATCATCAGCTGCCAAACGCTCGCGGACCAGTTCGGCACCGTGCCCGATAACGACGTGGATGCCGGTCGGCTTGAGCTGGCGAGCGCTGTGGATAACATGGCCGAGCATGGAGTTGCCTGCCACAGGATGCAGAACCTTTGGCAAGGATGAACGCATGCGGGTGCCCTGACCTGCAGCGAGAATAACGATATCGAGAGACATGACTGGCTACCAATCCTGGGTGGTCAGCGGTTGCGACCAAAAAGTATTTCGCGGAAAAAGAAAAAGGGTAGCCGAGGCTACCCTTTTTAATCAATCACACAATGAAGCAGGAGGCTTAGCCGCCAAACTTTTTGCGGATTTGCTGAACGGTGCGCAGCTGAGCTGCAGCCTCGGCCAGTCGTGCAGCAGCAGATCCGTAATCGAATTCTGCGCCTCTTTCGTTCAGGGCCTTCTCGGCAGCCTTGACGGCTTCCTGAGCGGAGGCTTCATCCAGGTCGGCAGCACGTTGCACGGTGTCGGCAAGAACCTTGACCATGTTCGGCTGAACCTCGAGGTAACCACCGGAGATGTAAAACACCTCGGCTTCACCACCCAATTTGATCAGGCGGATCGGACCTGGCTTGAGTTCAGTGATCAGCGGAGCATGACCCAGAGCGATACCAAGATCACCCAGGCTGCCGTGCGCAATCACCATCTCGACCTGACCGGAAAAGATTTCTCCTTCCGCACTGACGATATCGCAATGGACTGTCATCATATTAGCCATCTGATTGCCTCAACCTGATTAGCGCCCGTTGCCGGGCGCCGGAATTACAGTTTCTTGGCTTTCTCGATCGCTTCTTCGATGCCGCCGACCATGTAGAACGCTTGTTCTGGCAGGTGGTCGTAGTCACCGTTGAGGATGCCTTTGAAGCCAGCAATGGTGTCTTTCAGGGAAACGTATTTACCCGAAGCGCCAGTGAAGACCTCTGCCACGAAGAACGGCTGAGACAAGAAACGCTGGATCTTACGAGCGCGGGATACCAACTGCTTGTCGGTTTCCGACAGCTCGTCCATACCCAGGATCGCAATGATGTCCTTCAGTTCTTTGTAACGCTGCAACACGTACTGAACGCCGCGAGCGGTGTCGTAGTGTTCCTGGCCGATAACGTTCGGATCCAGCTGGCGCGAAGTCGAATCCAGTGGATCTACTGCTGGGTAGATACCCAGGGAAGCGATGTCACGGGACAGAACGACGGTAGCGTCCAAGTGGGCAAACGTGGTCGCAGGCGACGGGTCAGTCAAGTCATCCGCAGGTACGTATACCGCTTGGATCGAAGTGATCGAACCGTTCTTGGTCGAAGTGATGCGCTCTTGCAGAGTACCCATCTCTTCAGCCAGAGTCGGCTGGTAACCTACTGCCGAAGGCATACGGCCCAGCAGTGCGGATACTTCAGTACCGGCCAAGGTGTAACGGTAGATGTTGTCAACGAACAACAGTACGTCGTTACCTTCGTCACGGAACTTCTCGGCCATGGTCAGGCCAGTCAGTGCTACGCGCAGACGGTTACCCGGCGGCTCGTTCATCTGACCGTAAACCAGTGCCACTTTGTCCAGTACGCTGGAATCCTTCATCTCGTGGTAGAAGTCGTTACCCTCACGGGTACGCTCGCCCACACCAGCAAACACAGAGTAACCGCTGTGTTCCATGGCGATGTTACGGATCAGTTCCATCATGTTTACGGTTTTGCCTACACCGGCACCACCGAACAGACCAACCTTACCGCCTTTAGCAAACGGGCAGATCAGGTCGATAACCTTGATGCCTGTTTCCAGAAGGTCGTTGCCGCCAGCTTGCTCAGCGAAGGACGGTGCTGGGCGGTGAATGCCCCAACGCTCTTCGGTGTCAATCGGGCCAGCTTCGTCGATCGGGTTGCCCAGAACGTCCATGATCCGGCCCAGAGTCGCTTTACCGACTGGAACGGAAATGGCTGCGCCAGAGTCGGTGACTTCCAGACCGCGCTTCAAGCCCTCGGTGGAACCCATCGCAATGGTACGAACCACGCCGTCGCCCAGCTGTTGCTGAACTTCCAGAGTGGTTCCGGCCGCGCTTTGTACTTTCAGCGCGTTGTAGATGCTCGGTACGTTTTCGCGTGGAAATTCCACGTCGATCACGGCGCCGATGATTTGAACGATACGTCCGCTACTCATAGCTGGATCCTCTGAATATTTGAACCGTTAAACCGCGGCAGCGCCGCCGACGATTTCCGAGATCTCTTGGGTGATCGCAGCCTGACGCGCCTTGTTGTAGATCAGCTGCAAATCGCTGATCAAGTCACCGGCGTTATCAGTGGCGTTCTTCATTGCGATCATCCGCGCAGCTTGTTCAGCTGCACTGTTCTCGACCACCGCCTGGTACACCTGCGACTCCACGTAACGCACCATCAAGCCGTCTAGCAGCTCTTTGGCATCCGGTTCGTAGAGATAGTCCCAGTGGTGCTTGAGTTTTTGATCCGGGGTCGCCACCAGTGGAATCAACTGCTCCACAGTAGGCTGTTGCGTCATGGTGTTGACGAACTTGTTGGATACCACGGACAGGCGGTCAATACGGCCTTCCAGGTAAGCATCCAGCATCACCTTAACGCTGCCGATCAAGTCATTGATCGACGGTTCTTCACCCAGATGGCTGATAGCAGCGACGACGTTACCGCCGAAGTTACGGAAAAATGCCGCACCTTTGCTGCCGACCACGCACAGATCAATCTCGACGCCGTTTTCACGGTTTACCGCCATGTCCTTGACCAAAGCCTTGAACAGGTTGGTATTCAAACCACCGCACAAACCACGGTCACTGCTCACAACCACATAACCCACACGCTTAACTTCGCGGTCGATCATGAATGGGTGGCGGTATTCCGGGTTGGCGTTAGCCAAATGCCCAATAACCTGGCGGATACGCTCCGCATAAGGACGGCTAGCAGCCATGCGCATTTGTGCCTTGCGCATTTTGCTGACCGCCACTTTTTCCATGGCGCTGGTAATCTTTTGCGTGCTTTTGATGCTCGCAATCTTACTGCGAATCTCTTTTGCGCCTGCCATGTAACACCTATCAGGTTAGCAAGCGGGAGCCTTGCGGCTCCCGCTGCGGCTTACCAGGTTTGGGTGGCCTTGAACTTCTCGATACCGGCTTTGATGCCAGAATCGATTTCGTCATTGAAGTCACCTTTAACGTTGATCTTCGCCATTAGTTCGGCGTGATCGCGGTTGAAGTAAGCAATCAGCGCTTGTTCAAAGCTACCGACCTTGGTGATTTCGACGTCAGTCAGGAACCCACGCTCAGCGGCATACAGCGACAGCGCCATGTCAGCGATCGACATTGGTGCGTATTGCTTCTGCTTCATCAGCTCGGTAACGCGCTGACCATGCTCAAGTTGCTTACGGGTCGCTTCGTCCAGGTCAGATGCGAACTGGGCAAATGCTGCCAGTTCACGGTACTGAGCCAGAGCGGTACGGATACCACCGGACAGCTTCTTGATGATCTTGGTCTGAGCGGCACCACCCACACGGGATACCGAAACACCGGCGTTCACTGCAGGACGGATCCCGGAGTTGAACATGGCCGATTCCAGGAAGATCTGACCGTCAGTGATGGAAATCACGTTGGTCGGAACGAACGCGGAAACGTCGCCAGCCTGGGTTTCGATGATCGGCAGTGCGGTCAGGGAACCGGTTTTGCCGGTCACTGCGCCGTTGGTGAACTTCTCTACGTACTCTTCGGATACGCGGGATGCGCGCTCCAGAAGACGGGAGTGGAGATAGAACACGTCGCCTGGGTAAGCTTCACGGCCTGGTGGACGGCGCAGCAGCAGGGAAATCTGGCGGTAAGCCACTGCTTGCTTGGACAGATCGTCATAAACGATCAGTGCGTCTTCACCGCGGTCGCGGAAGTATTCGCCCATGGTGCAACCGGAGTACGGTGCCAGGAACTGCAGCGCTGCGGATTCGGAAGCACTGGCAGCAACGACGATGGTGTTAGCCAACGCGCCGTTTTCTTCCAGCTTGCGAACTACGTTAGCGATAGTCGATTGCTTCTGACCGATCGCTACGTATACACAGAAAATGCCGCTGTTCTTCTGGTTGATGATCGCGTCGATCGCCAGAGCGGTTTTACCGATCTGACGGTCACCGATGATCAGCTCACGCTGGCCACGGCCGACAGGGATCATGGCATCGACAGCCTTGTAGCCAGTCTGTACAGGCTGGTCTACCGACTTACGCCAGATCACGCCTGGAGCAACTTTCTCGACTGCATCAGTCTCGGTGTTGCCCAGTGGACCTTTGCCATCAACTGGGTTACCCAGTGCGTCGACAACGCGACCCAGCAGTTCCTTACCAACCGGAACTTCCAGGATGCGGCCAGTGCACTTGGCGCTCATGCCTTCAGCCAGAGTCGTGTATGCGCCCAATACTACGGCACCTACAGAGTCTTGCTCCAGGTTGAGAGCCATACCGAAGACGCTGCCCGGAAACTCGATCATCTCGCCGTACATTACGTCGGCCAGACCGTGAATCCGCACAATACCGTCAGATACGCTGACGACAGTGCCTTCGTTACGGGCTTGGGAGGTCACATCGAGTTTTTCGATGCGGCCCTTGATAATTTCACTTATTTCGGAAGGATTGAGTTGCTGCATTGCTCTGCTGCCCCTTCAAACTCAAGATTTCAATGCTTCGGCAAGGCTTGCGAGTTTTCCGCGAACCGAGCCATCGATAACCAGGTCGCCGGCGCGGATGATGACACCACCTATAAGGCTGGCATCCTCCGCAACTTGCAGGCGCACTTCCCGGTTGAGTCGTGCACTGAGAACCTTGGCGAGTTTGTCTTGCTGTTCTTGGTCCAATGTAAAAGCGCTGGTCACTTCTACGTCTACCGACTTCTCTTGTTCAGCCTTGTACAGGTCAAACAGAGCGGCGATCTCCGGCAATAGCGGGAGACGGTCGTTTTCGGCAACGACGTTGATGAAGTTCTGTGCTTCTACAGTGAACTTGTCGCCGCACACGTCAATAAACGTGGCGGCCTTTTCTGCGCTCGTCAGTCGCGGGGCCTTGAGCACGCGCTGCATAGTGTCGTCTTGCGACACTGCTGCAGCCAGGCCGAGCATGGCTGACCAAGAGGCCAGTTGCTGGTGGGCCTGGGCGTGCTCGAAGGCTGCCTTAGCGTAAGGTCGGGCCAACGTGGTCAATTCTGCCATGATCGCCCTCGCTTAAATTTCAGCAGCCAGTTTAGTAACCAGCTCCGCGTGCGCGTTTTGATCGATTGTGGCACCCAGGATCTTCTCTGCGCCTTCAACAGCCAAGCTACCCAATTGGGCACGCAGGGCGTCTTTAACGCTGTTCAGTTCCTGTTCGATCTCGGCCTGAGCCTGAGCCTTCACACGGTCAGCTTCAACGCGAGCCTGTTCACGGGCTTCGTCTACGATCTGAGTACCGCGTTTCTTGGCTTGCTCAATGATTTCAGCTGCTTGAGCCTTAGCTTCGCGCAGTTGTTGACCCGCTTTATCTTGGGCCAACTCCAGGTCGCGAGCTGCTCGGTTAGCAGCGTCCAGTCCAGCCGCAATCTTCTTCTGACGTTCTTGCAATGCCGCGATGACCGGAGGCCACACGAACTTCATGCAAAACAGTACAAAAATGAAGAACGCAACGGACTGGCCAATCAGGGTTGCATTAATGTTCACGCCAACACCTCGCTCGTTCGTTGTCCATCACTCTAATCAACTCGAAAATTCGAGTGATTAGCCAGCGAGTTGACCAACGAAGGGGTTCGCGAAGGTGAAGAACAGTGCGATACCAACACCGATCATGGTTACGGCGTCGAGCAGACCGGCAACGATGAACATTTTAACTTGCAGCATTGGAACCATTTCTGGTTGACGCGCTGCGCCTTCCAGGAACTTGCCACCCAACAGGCCGAAACCAATTGCGGTACCCAGTGCGCCCAGGCCGATCAACAGTGCAACAGCGATAGCGGTTAGACCAACTACAGTTTCCATCTTTCCTCCCGACTTTTACGTCGTATGGTTTAGGTTTTTAGATTAAAGCGGTAAAACAAAATCATTTTGCGACGCCCTCTCACCCGAAGGTGAGAGGAGCACCAGACTCGCCGAAGCGGATCTTAGTGGTTATCTTCGTGTGCCATCGACAGATAGACGATGGTCAACATCATGAAGATGAACGCTTGCAAGGTGATGATCAGGATGTGGAATACAGCCCACGCCCATTGCAGCACCACGCCCAGACCGCTAAGCCAAAGCAGGCCGCTGCCGAACATCACGGCGATCAGGATAAACACCAGTTCGCCAGCGTACATGTTGCCGAACAGACGCAGAGCCAACGAAATAGGCTTGGCAATCAACGTCACGAATTCGAGCAGGAAGTTCACCGGAATCAGCAGCGCTTGAACAAAAATGTTCTTGCTGCCAAACGGGTGCAGGGTCAGTTCGCCGATAAAACCGCCGATGCCCTTGATTTTGATGCTGTAGAAGATGATCAGCGCGAATATCGACAGGGCCATGCCCATGGTCGCGTTTGGATCAGTCGTCGGTACGGCACGGAACGGGAAGTGCTCATCGCCAGTGATCAGGATCGCCAACTGAGGAATCCAGTCAACCGGAACCAGGTCGATGGCGTTCATCAGGAACACCCACACGAAAATGGTCAGCGCCAGCGGTGCGATAACTGCACTGCGACCGTGGAAACTGTCTTTTACGCTGCCATCAACGAATTCCACCAGTACTTCAACGAAGTTCTGCAGTGCGCCTGGTTGACCGGAAGTTGCCTTCTTGGCCGCCATGCGGAATACGAGGATGAAAATCAGACCTACAAAAAGCGACCAGCCGAGGGTATCGACGTGGAAAGCCCAAAAACCCATTGCTTTAGCTTCTGCAACGGTGTGAGCAAAGCCCCAGCCGCCATCAGGTAGCTGCCCAAAGGTCAGGTTCTGTAAGTGGTGCTGGATATAGCCCGAAGCGGTTGTTTCTGCCATGGTTGCCTCAAACGCCCTAAGGTCTCGAAAGTGTTGTTCTCATTAGCAGGGGAGCGAACCAGCTGACCAGTTGGGTCAACACGAAGACGCCGAATACTGCTAACGGCGCCAATGGCTTCACACCTGCAAACGTCAGCGCGAACAGCACTGCCGTCAAAATTAACTTGCCCGCCTCGCCAGCGTAAAACGACCGGACGATGGCTTGCGCTGCTCGGGCGCCGGAAAACCGAAAAGCCCTGTGAGCAAAATACACATTGGGTAGCAAAGCTATCAGGCCTCCGCAGAGTCCTGAATATCCGGCGACGACTCCATGCCATTGCCAGAGCCCCAGAGCAGCCAGCAATAAAACGACAAATTGAGCCAGCAAAACCGGAAAAACCGCCAAGCGATGGAACGGCAAGCGGTTTGGCGTGCGGGTTTCCATCACAACTGCTCCTCAAAGGTCGGCTACCAAAAACAGAAAACTTGGCATAATTTGTGCCGACAAAATGCGCGCAGAGTATAGGGGCGCTTAAGCCCCTATTCAACTGTCAGGTAGTGATTTCCGACTGCACGCTACATGGGGAATTGTTTCAGCGGATGTGAGCAAGCACTCCTTGAAGCTCATCCAGAGAATTGTAACCAATCACTAACTGGCCTTTTCCCTTCTTTCCGTGGCGAATCTGCACCGCAGAGCCTAGGCGCTCTGCCAGACGCTGTTCGAGCCTGGCAATGTCCGGATCTGGTTTAACCGGTTCAGCAGGCTCTTGTTTGCCACTCAACCACTGGCGAACAAGTGCTTCGGTCTGACGCACTGTCAGACCTCGTGCGACAACGTGTCGCGCCCCTTCAACCTGCTGAGTTTCAGGCAAACCGAGCAATGCCCGCGCATGACCCATTTCAAGGTCACCGTGGGACAGCATGGTTTTGATGACTTCCGGCAAGGAAATCAATCGCAACAAGTTAGCCACAGACACCCGGGACTTACCCACAGCGTCGGCAACTTGCTGCTGAGTCAGCTGGAACTCTTGCTGCAAGCGTTGCAAGGCGACGGCTTCTTCAATCGGATTGAGATCTTCGCGCTGAATGTTTTCGATCAGCGCCATCGCGATGGCGGTTTCATCCGGCACATCACGCACCATCGCCGGGATGGTGTCCTTGCCTGCCTGTTGGCTGGCGCGCCAGCGACGTTCACCGGCGATGATCTCAAAGCGGTTGCCATCAATCGGGCGAACCACGATTGGCTGCATCACGCCCTGGGTCCTGATCGAGCTGGCCAGCTCTTCAAGCGCCTGGGGATCCATGTCGCGACGAGGCTGATACTTGCCGCGCTGGATCAGGTCCAGAGGCAAGTGTTGCAGTTCGCTTTGATCAACCTTGACCGCTTGCTCTTCCAGCGAGCTGACCGTTGGACCACTCAGGAGTGCATCCAGTCCGCGTCCGAGACCTCGTTTCTTGACGGCCATGGGATTTCCTTAAGTTGGCTGAGGCGTGCGGGTGGTACGACGTTGACGACGAACCAGCTCGCCCGCCAGGGCAAGGTAAGCAATCGCGCCACGGGAATTTTTGTCATACGCCAGTGCCGGCATGCCGTAACTCGGCGCTTCGGCCAAGCGGATGTTGCGCGGAATCACCGTGTCGTAGAGCTGCTCGCCGAAGTGTTCCTTGAGCTGAGCCGATACATCGTTCATCAGGCTCAGACGCGGGTCGTACATGGTCCGCAGCAGGCCTTCGATCTTCAGGTTCGGGTTCAGCAGTTCGGCAATGCGCTTGATGTTATCCACAAGATCGCTCAAGCCTTCGAGTGCGAAGTACTCGCACTGCATGGGGATAATGACCCCATCGGCAGCAACCAGAGCGTTCAGGGTCAGCATCGACAGAGACGGCGGGCAATCGATCAGAATGTAATCGTAGCTCTCGCGAACCGGCGCCAGTGCAGTACGCAGACGGCTTTCTTTCATCTGCATTTCGAGCAATACAACTTCAGCTGCCGTCAAATCACGGTTTGCGGGCAGAAGCTGGTACCCACCGTGTTCGGAGATGTGCATGGCCTGGGCCAGATCACATTCACCGATCAACAGGTCGTAGACCGAATTCTCGAGACCATGTTTATCCACACCGCTACCCATGGTGGCGTTGCCTTGTGGATCGAGGTCGATCAGAAGCACGCGGCGCTTGGTCGCGACCAGCGATGCTGCGAGGTTGATACAGGTGGTGGTTTTACCCACACCACCCTTTTGGTTCGCTATTGCGAATACCTTAGCCATTCTTGCTTGCGTTCCCAATCATGCCGTGCGGCGCAGTATCAGCAGATGGCGTTGGCCTTGGCAACCTGGAACAGTCAAGGCGTGTTCGCTATCTAGACGAAAATCAGACGGCAATGCTACCAGCTCATCAGCCGGATGAACGCCCTTCATTGCCAACCAGCGCGTTTCACTGTTGCCCAGATGGCGTGTCCAGTTGCTGAAGTTCTCCATGCTGCTGAAAGCCCTGGAAACAATTCCATTGAATGGCAGCTCTGGCTGAAACTCTTCAACGCGACTGTGGATAACTTGCAAGTTATCCAGCTTGAGCTCGAGTTTCACCTGGGTCAGAAAACGGGTTTTCTTGCCGTTGCTGTCCAGACAGGTCACTTGGGACTCGGGAAACAGGATCGCCAGGGGAATGCCCGGCATGCCGCCGCCGCTGCCCACATCCAGCCAACGGCCATTTTCGATGAAGGGCATCACGCTGAGGCTGTCGAGCAAATGGCGCGAAACCATTTCGTCCGGGTTACGCACAGCCGTGAGGTTGTAGGCCTTGTTCCATTTGATCAACAGGGCCAAATAACCCAGCAATAGCTGATGCTGGTTTTCGGACAGTGCTACGCCCAATTGGCGTGCACCTGTGGATAACTCTTCGGCGTGTTGCGCGGTAACCAGCGAACTCAAGCGTTTTGCTCCAACGTGCGGCCAGCGCCGCGCTTTTTCAGGTGAATCATCAACAGGGAAATCGCCGCAGGCGTCACACCTGGAATACGCGAAGCCTGCCCCAAGGTCTCGGGACGGGTTGCGCCCAGCTTGCTCTGGATCTCTTTCGACAGCCCGGAGATGATCGTGTAATCGATATCCACAGGCAGTTTGGTGTTCTCACTGGCGCGCAGACGGGCAATTTCGTCTTGTTGACGATCGATATATCCGGCGTACTTGGTTTTGATCTCAACCTGCTCGGCGACCAACGGATCTTCTGCGCCTTGCCCAGTCACTTCAACCAGACCCGCGTAGTCGATTTCGGGGCGTGTCAGCAGGTTCAGCAAATTGTATTCATGGGTCAGCGGCGTGCCGAATTTAGCTGCAATGGCATCGCCCTGCTCAGTGCCCGGGCGAACCCAAGTGCTTTTCAGGCGCTGTTCTTCTTGCGCGATGCTTTCACGCTTGGTGCAGAAAGCGGCCCAACGGGCGTCATCGACCAGGCCCAATTCGCGACCTTTTTCGGTCAAGCGCATGTCGGCGTTGTCTTCGCGCAGGATCAGCCGATATTCGGCACGGGATGTAAACATCCGGTACGGCTCTTGAGTACCCAGGGTAATCAGGTCGTCGACCAATACTCCGATGTACGCCTCGTCGCGACGCGGGCACCAGCTTTCCTTGCCCTGTGCGAGCAATGCCGCGTTGGCGCCAGCCAGCAAACCTTGGGCCCCGGCTTCTTCGTAACCGGTAGTGCCGTTGATTTGTCCTGCGAAGAACAAGCCGCCGATTACCTTGGTTTCAAGGCTGTATTTCAGGTCCCGCGGATCGAAGTAGTCGTATTCGATGGCATAGCCGGGCCGCACGATATGGGCGTTTTCCATGCCGCGAATCGATTGCACGATCTGGATTTGCACGTCGAACGGCAAGGATGTGGAGATCCCGTTCGGGTACAGCTCATGAGTGGTCAAACCTTCCGGCTCGATGAAAACCTGATGGCTTTCCTTATCGGCAAAGCGGTGAATCTTGTCTTCGATCGACGGGCAGTAACGCGGGCCAATCCCTTCGATTACGCCCGAGTACATCGGTGAGCGGTCGAGGTTGGACGCGATGATTTCGTGAGTACGGGCGTTGGTATGGGTAATCCAGCAACTGACCTGAGCCGGATGCTGTTCTTTGTTGCCCATGAACGACATCACTGGAATCGGTGTATCGCCTGGTTGCTCGGTCATGACCGAGAAATCCACAGAGCGCCCATCGATACGTGGTGGTGTACCGGTTTTCAGGCGACCAACTCGCAGGGGCAGTTCACGCAGGCGGTGTGCCAGGGCGATCGAAGGTGGATCACCGGCTCGGCCACCCGAGTAATTCTGCATCCCGATGTGGATAAGTCCACCGAGGAAAGTACCTGTGGTCAAAACCACAGCATCAGCCATAAAACGCAGGCCCATTTGGGTCACTACGCCCCGCACTTGATCCTGTTCAACGATCAGGTCATCAGCAGCCTGTTGAAATATCCACAGGTTGGGCTGGTTTTCAAGCGTTTCGCGAATAGCCGCCTTGTACAGAATGCGGTCGGCCTGTGCACGGGTTGCCCGTACTGCCGGGCCTTTACGCCCATTAAGTACACGGAACTGGATGCCGCCTTTATCGGTAGCCATTGCCATCGCGCCGCCCAGGGCGTCGATTTCTTTAACCAGATGGCTTTTACCAATCCCGCCAATCGCAGGATTGCAGCTCATTTGCCCGAGGGTTTCCACGTTGTGGGTCAACAGCAGGGTTTTTACGCCCATGCGTGCTGAAGCAAGTGCAGCCTCGGTTCCGGCGTGACCGCCGCCGATGACGATCACTGCAAAACGGGAAGGGAAATTCACCACGCACCTCGTGCCTGTTACTAGGGGTTTTTTGGATAGACCGCGAAGTATAGGGACTTCGCCCTTCTTAAAGAACCCTTTGCACAAAATTTAACCAGCTGTGGATAAGGGCAAGATAGATAAATAAATAGAGAAGAAATTTATAAAGCTTTGTTTTTATGTTTATTTCTACTGAGCCACATTTCTGTGGATAGATTGCTACAGGCTATATTCTACGTACTGTACAGAGATTCAAAAGTCTGTGGTTATGCACCGATGAGGGGTTGGGATAAGTGCTTTAAGCCTGTGGGTAAAACATGTGCTTATCCACAGGGGTGGTTATCTTCAGTTTTCAGGCCTACTTACCCACTGACCTGAGGGCCAGTTATACACAGAGCTTATTCAACGATTTATGCGGTTTTTGGCCAATAAACAGGCAGCCGAAAACCGCTGGAATGGCTAATCCATCAAGCGGTCGTACAATCGGTGAGTCATAAAAGTGATAAACGGTACAAGCCTGTCTCATCAGACGGGCTGGTTCAGCCACCCTGTGGGTGATGCCTGCAGTCTGTGGGTAACCCCGATTGCTGCCAAAAACACCTCATCGTGTGAGGTGACAATCAGAGTTCCCGAATACTGTTCAAGCATGTCCTGCAGGGCCAAAACCGAAGGCAGATCCAGGTGATTGGCCGGTTCATCGAGCAATAGCAGGTGCGGCGGTGAAGCGGCATAAAACACGCAAGCCATGGCGGCTTTCAGGCGCTCACCGCCACTCAGTCGATGGCATGGCTGGTTGACTCGATCGGCATTGAGACCCAATTGCGCCAGTCGGGTGCGTAATTCTCCTACATTGAGCTGCCGATTTTGGGACAGCAATTGCTCAAGTACGGACTGCTCAGGTTTTAACAGCCCCAGATCCTGGTCGAGATAAGCAGTGGTTACGAAGGTCCTGGCCTGGCCTGAAATGACTGACAGTTGACCGGCCAGTACCCTGAGCAGAGTCGACTTGCCGCATCCATTCGGCCCAATCAGGGCAATACGCTGGCCACGAGTCAGCGTGAGATTGATCGTGCGTAAATGCTCAGCCCCCTGGGGCAGACGAGCATCGATCAACTCAGCTATTTGCAACGGTGCGCTTTGGCAAGCATGGGGCGGATAAACAAAGATGGCCTGTTGTTCTTCTACCTGACTCGCAGCCTGGCGTACCAGGGCAGACAAATGTTCCCGTGCAGCGTCTTGTTGTACTCGCTGCTTGCCGCTACTGGCCTGGCTTCGCTCCTTTTGCCGGCCCAGCAAAATCTTAGCCTGATTGGCATCACTGGCCTGCTTGTGGCCGCGGGATTGGCTGCGCTCAAGGCGTTCTTTGTGTTCACGCATGGCGTGTTCCTGACGCTTGCGCTCAAGCTTGGCTGACGCCAGTTGTTGCTGCGCCGCTTGTAGTTGCTCGGCTTTTGCCTGTGCATAAAACGAAAAACCACCGCCATAACTGATGAGCCCTTGGGATGACAATTCAACAATGCGCTCCATGTGTTCCAACAAATCGCGGTCATGGCTGATCACGAGCAAACCGTTGGGCCAGTTCTGCAACTGCTCATGGAGCGCATCACGGTGCTGGCGATCAAGATGATTGGTGGGCTCATCCAGTATCAACAGGTCAGCTTGAGACAAGAAGGCCCCCATCAGGGCCACGCGCATGGCCTCGCCTCCGCTGAGGGCTGAGGTGGGGGTAGAAGGCGTCAAGTGTGCAAGGTTGTTCTGGGCCAACTGATCGAGTAATTGCTGACGGATACCCCAGCGTTCGCCGATGCAATCGAAGTCTGCTTGCTCAGTGCTGCCCTGCTCGATGTGCTCAAGGGCCCTGATGATGTGCTGTACGCCGGCAAGGTCTGCAACGGTGTGACCGGGGTCGGGGCTGACATACTGGGCCAGGTAATACACCGTGCCGTTTCGGGTGCAATGGCCTGTTGAAGGGAAGATATCCCCGGTGATCAGGCGTGCCAAAACGCTTTTACCTGCACCATTGCGCCCCACCAGAGCAGTACGTCGCTGGTCGAGATGCAGATCAAGGTCCGAGAAGAGAGCACTGCCATCGGGCAGGTGAAAAGAAACGCCTTTGAGCGTTACAGAGGTAACGAGAGTCATACGCACTCCAGAGATGCACAGATCTACCCCCTGTTGCAGGGGAATCAAGAACTGGCCGCAAACATCGCGGCGGCATCAATGACGCATTGGACTAACACCTCGTGTGAATGTGAGTAACTGTAGCAGTGTGACACGTTGTAGTCGCTGCCGAGGAACGAAGACTGCGAGCGGTTTGCAGGCTATCGCAGCCTTCGTTCCTCGGCAGCGACTACAGACGTGTGCTGTTACTTGCCGATGCAGAAGCTGGAGAAGATCCGTCCCAGCAGATCATCAGAGCTGAATGCGCCGGTAATCTCACCAAGGGAATGCTGCGCCTGACGCAAGTCCTCAGCCAGCAACTCCCCTGCGCCCGCCAGGGTCAGTTGCGCCCTGCCGTGCTCAAGTGCCCGGCTGGCGTGCTGCAACGCCTCCAGGTGCCGACGGCGTGCGCTGAAGCTGCTTTCAGACGTTTGCTCGTATCCCATGCAAGCCTTGAGGTGTTCACGCAGCAGGTCCAGCCCATCCGTTGATCTGGCGCTAAGGCTAATCGTCACGTGGCCATCGTCACATACCTGCAGGGCAATATTCTCGCCGCTCAGATCTGCCTTGTTACGGATCAAGGTCACTTTCGAAGGATCTGGACGCTGCTCAAGAAACTCTGGCCATAGCGCAAACGGGTCATCCGCTTCCGGAGCCGTGGCATCGACTACCAAGAGCACCCGATCGGCTTCGCCAATGGCCTTGAGTGCCCGTTGCACACCGATTTTTTCCACATGGTCATCTGTATCACGCAGACCCGCGGTGTCGACCACATGCAACGGCATGCCATCGATGTGGATATGTTCACGCAATACGTCCCGGGTGGTACCGGCAATTTCGGTCACGATGGCCGCTTCGCGTCCGGCCAGGGCATTGAGCAAACTCGACTTGCCGGCGTTTGGACGGCCCGCGATTACCACGGTCATGCCATCGCGCAGCAAAGCACCTTGCCCGGCCTCGCGTTGAACGGTGGATAACTCTTCGCGAACCTTATCCAGCATGCCAAGCACATGGCCATCGGCCAAAAAGTCGATTTCTTCTTCCGGGAAATCAATCGCCGCTTCGACATAGATACGCAAGCTGATCAATTGCTCAGTCAAGTTATGCACACGCTGTGAGAAAGCGCCTTGCAAGGAACGCAATGCGTTACGTGCAGCCTGTGCAGAACTTGCCTCGATCAGGTCGGCAATTGCCTCGGCTTGCGCCAGGTCGAGTTTGTCATTCAAAAATGCCCGCTCGCTGAACTCCCCCGGACGAGCCAGGCGGCAACCTAGCTGGATGCAGCGCTGGAGCAGCATATCGAGAACAATCGGGCCACCGTGGCCTTGAAGTTCCAGTACGTCTTCGCCGGTAAAGGAGTTGGGGCCGGGGAAATACAGCGCAATGCCCTCATCCAGCACTTCACGGTTTTCGCCGTAAAAAGGGCCGTAATGGGCGTAGCGCGGTTTCAGCTCACGTTCGCTGAACGCTTGCGCCGCAACACTGGCAAGCGGGCCGGAAATACGCACGATTCCCACACCACCTCGGCCTTGGGCGGTCGCTACTGCGGCAATGGTCTCAGCCGGAACACTCATAAAACAGGCCTCAAAACAAAAGTGACGGATAGCAAAACGCCCCACTAGGGGGCGTTTTGAGTGGTGCTCACCAGAGTAGGTTACTCGGCTGCTTTTTTGGTAGCAGCTTCAACTTTACGGGTGATGTACCACTGTTGAGCGATGGACAGGCAATTGTTCACAACCCAGTACAGCACCAGACCAGCAGGGAACCACAGGAAGAAGAAGGTGAAGATGATTGGCATCAGCTTCATTACCTTGGCCTGCATCGGGTCCGGCGGAGTCGGGTTCAGACGCTGCTGGATGAACATGGTTGCGCCCATGATGATCGGCAGAATGAAGAACGGGTCTTTGATCGACAGGTCGGTAATCCAGAGCATGAACGGCGCCTGGCGCATTTCAACACTTTCCAGAAGTACCCAGTACAAGGACAGGAAGACCGGCATCTGCACCAGAATCGGCAAGCAGCCGCCCAGTGGATTGATCTTCTCTTTCTTGTACAGCTCCATCATTGCTTGCGACATTTTCTGGCGATCATCACCGAACTGCTCTTTCAGAGCAGCCAGTTTTGGTGCCACGGCGCGCATGCGGGCCATCGACTTGTAGCTGGCGGCCGACAGAGGGAAGAAGATCCCTTTGATCAGCATGGTCAGGAAGATAATCGACCAGCCCCAGTTACCGACCAGGCTGTGGATATGTTGCAGCAGCCAGAAAATAGGCTGGGCAATGAACCACAGAATGCCGTAGTCGACAGTCAGTTCCAGACCTGGGGATAACTCTTTGAGTACACCCTGGCTTTTTGGACCGGCGTACAACGTAGCGCTGGTTTCAGCTGTTTTGCCCGGCTCAACGGTCAAGGTTGGGCCAGTAAAACCGATGATGTAGTTGCCCTGGTTGTCTTTGCGGGTCTGAACGACGTTGTTATCGCCTTTCTGTGGAATCCACGCCGTCACAAAGTAGTGTTGCAACCAGGCAACCCAGCCGCCTTGAACAGTTTCTTTCAGCTGAGCCTTGTCGATATCTTTCATCGACACTTTTTTGTACGGCTCCGAACTTGTCCACAGGGCAGCGCCCAGGTAAGTCGCAGTGCCGGTGGCGGTGCTGGAAGAAGGATCGGAGCTGGCGTCACGCTTCAATTGCGCGAACAGGTTGCCGTTCCACGGCTTGCCGCTCTCGTTATCAATCAAATAGCTGACTTGTACATCGTACAAACCACGCTTGAGCGTGAAACGCTTGATGTAGTTGATGCCGTTTTCGCTGAATTTCAGATCAACAACCAGTTGATCCTGGCCTGGGGCCAGTTCGAAATTCTTTTTCTCAGCGCTGAAAACAGGACGACCTGACGGACGGGCGTCCGGGCCATCAACGCCTGTCAGGCCACTTTGTGCCAGATAGGTGCGTTCGTTGCCGTTATCGAACAACTGGAAAGGAACATCCGGGTGATCCTGGCGACGTGGATAAAGCGGCAGACGCAGCTGGGCAATATCACCACCCTGTGGATCGATCGCGATGTCCAGAACATCCGTTTTTACGTGGATGAGGTCTTTGCTTGCAGCCACCGGAGTTTCAGTCGGTGTGCTGGTATCTGTATTGGCGCTGGGTACATCGGCACTGTTTGAAGCGTTGTTACCTGAAACCGTATCGGGCAAAGCCGGCGCGGTTGTGCTGCTGGCGGCAACATTCTGAGTCGGCAGGGCAGCTTGGCCGTAATCCTGGTTCCATTTCAGAACCATAACGTAGGACACGACTGCTAGAGCGACGATCAGGATCGTGCGTTTAATATCCATGATTACTCGGCCATCAAGAAGAACGGGAGGTAGGGATAGGCGGAACCGGGTCGTAACCACCGGGATTCCACGGGTGACAGCGACCTAAACGACGAAAGGTCAGCCAGCCGCCGCGCAGAAGGCCATGATTTTCGATGGCTTCCAACGCGTAGCAGGAACAACTGGGGTAGAAACGGCAGTGGCTGGCCATCAAAGGACTAATGGCATAGCGATAAAACTGGATCGGAACGAGCGCCAGTTTACGCATCAGGACTGCCTACCCCTACAGTTTCGGTTTTAACTGCTGGAACTGGCGTGTTACGGGCCAGACGCTTCCAGAGTTTGCCGAAATGCTGAATCAATTCGGGGTTCTCTACGTCACCCAAACCTTTGCGCGCGACGATAACGATATCCCAACCAACCAGTAAATCCTGGTGGAGACGAAACGATTCACGCATCAAACGCTTAAGGCGATTGCGCTCAACGGAGAGCTTTACGCTCTTTTTCCCGATCACTAACCCCAGGCGGGGGTGATCAAGATCGTTGCTACGCGCAAGGAGCAGGAGATTTTTCCCCGGAACCTTGCCGGTGGGGGAGTCAAAGACTGCCTTGAAGTGTCGGGGAGTGAGTAACCGCTTTTCCCGACTGAAGTCCTGACTCACCACCATTGTCTGATTATCAAACTGCCAGACGTGCACGGCCTTTGGCGCGGCGACGCGACAGGACTGCACGGCCGTTTTTAGTAGCCATGCGTGCACGGAAACCGTGAGTGCGGGCGCGTTTGATAGTGCTTGGTTGGAAAGTACGTTTCATGTCGTGCTACCTGGTTCGTCCACAACGGGCCGGAATGGCCCCCGTTTTAAGAGACCGGCGATTCTAGAGAAAGCAAGCCAATAGGTCAATTTCCAACCAGCGTTTACCGCTAAATAGATGTTTGCCCTTTCGCACCTGTCTTGCACCTGCCAACTATAGAAATAAAAAAACGAAGTATTTAAAGCTCTTTTATAAAGCTTATTAAACTTAGGGAAGCGATCTTCTGTGGATAACTAGCTTGAGGCCATATAAAACAAGGCGTACAGAAGATGACAACACTGTCGAGAAGCCGTGCTCCACCTGTGCTGCACCCTCGGATAAGCTGTGCATGAAAGGGGCTTTTATCCACAGGCGACTTATGCACAGACTTTCGACCCCACTTGTGCAACGAGCTTAGGCCCGCTTATCCACAGAGCTTATGCACATACCATTTGTCGCTTTGTTCACAGTAAAAAGCCGGATCTCTCCTTATATGCACGTCACCTACATGTGGATAAGTGGGGCCACGGTCGCTACAATGGCGCCTGTTTTTGCCTCACCGGCTTTCAACTTAGGGGATATCCGTGTCAGTGGAACTTTGGCAGCAGTGCGTGGAGCTTTTGCGCGATGAGCTGCCTGCCCAGCAATTCAACACCTGGATCCGTCCACTACAGGTCGAAGCCGAAGGCGACGAGTTGCGTGTGTATGCACCCAACCGATTCGTTCTCGACTGGGTCAACGAAAAATACCTGAGCCGTTTGCTTGAACTGTTGAACGAGCACAGCAATGGCATGGCGCCTGCGTTGTCCTTGTTAATAGGCAGCAAACGCAGCTCGGCGCCTCGTGCTGCCCCCAATGCGCCATTGGCTGCAGCGGCCTCTCAGGCCCCGGCGCCCAGCGCACCTGTTAACACCGCAGCGGCACCCGCTCCTGCACCCGCGCCAAAACAGTCCGGGCATGCCAGCGAAGAACCTTCGCGGGCCAGCTTCGACCCAATGGCCGGTGCCAGCTCGCAGCAAGCGCCAGTGCGCGCCGAACAGCGCACCGTCCAGGTCGAAGGTGCGCTCAAGCACACCAGCTACCTGAACCGCACCTTTACCTTCGAAAACTTCGTTGAGGGCAAGTCCAACCAACTGGCTCGCGCTGCGGCGTGGCAGGTGGCAGATAACCCCAAGCACGGTTACAACCCGCTCTTCCTTTATGGCGGCGTTGGTCTGGGTAAAACTCACTTGATGCACGCGGTGGGCAACCACCTGCTAAAGAAGAACCCGAATGCCAAGGTCGTGTACCTGCATTCCGAGCGTTTTGTAGCCGACATGGTTAAAGCCTTGCAGCTCAACGCCATCAACGAGTTCAAGCGCTTCTACCGTTCGGTAGACGCCTTGCTTATCGATGACATTCAATTCTTTGCGCGCAAGGAACGGTCCCAGGAAGAGTTCTTCCATACCTTCAACGCCCTGCTTGAAGGTGGTCAGCAAGTGATTCTGACCAGTGACCGTTACCCGAAAGAAATCGAAGGCCTTGAAGAGCGTCTCAAATCACGCTTTGGCTGGGGTTTGACGGTTGCCGTCGAGCCGCCAGAGCTTGAGACCCGTGTTGCGATCCTGATGAAGAAGGCCGATCAGGCCAAGGTCGATCTGCCTCACGATGCCGCCTTCTTTATTGCCCAGCGCATTCGCTCCAACGTGCGTGAACTCGAAGGCGCGCTCAAGCGTGTTATCGCTCACTCGCACTTTATGGGCCGCGACATCACCATCGAGCTGATCCGCGAATCCCTTAAAGACCTGCTGGCGCTGCAAGACAAACTCGTCTCTGTGGATAACATCCAGCGCACAGTGGCTGAGTACTACAAGATCAAAATTTCGGACTTGCTGTCCAAGCGCCGTTCGCGCTCGGTGGCGCGACCACGCCAGGTGGCGATGGCGTTGTCCAAAGAGCTGACCAACCACAGCCTGCCGGAGATTGGCGATGTGTTTGGCGGTCGCGATCACACCACGGTCTTGCACGCATGCCGCAAGATCAACGAACTCAAGGAATCCGACGCGGACATCCGCGAGGACTACAAGAACCTGCTGCGTACACTGACAACCTGATGACACCAGCGCAGCTTATTAAGGCAAGGGACTAGACCATGCATTTCACCATTCAACGCGAAGCCCTGTTGAAACCCCTGCAACTGGTCGCAGGCGTCGTTGAACGCCGCCAGACCTTGCCGGTATTGTCCAACGTGCTGTTGGTTGTCGAAGGCCAGCAACTGTCGCTGACCGGTACCGACCTTGAAGTCGAACTGGTTGGTCGAGTGCAACTTGAAGAGCCGGCCGAGCCAGGCGAAATCACCGTGCCTGCGCGCAAGCTGATGGATATCTGCAAAAGCCTGCCCAACGACGCACTGATCGACATCAAACTCGATGACAACAAGCTGGTAGTCAAGGCAGGCCGTAGCCGCTTTACCTTGTCCACCCTGCCTGCCAACGACTTCCCGACGGTTGAAGAAGGCCCGGGTTCGCTGACGTGCAGCTTGCAGCAGAGCAAATTGCGTCGTCTGATCGAGCGCACCAGCTTTGCCATGGCGCAGCAGGACGTTCGTTACTACCTCAATGGCATGCTGCTGGAAGTATCGGCAGGCATCATCCGTGCTGTGGCAACCGACGGTCACCGTCTGGCCATGTGCTCGATGAAAGCCGATATCGGTCAGCCAGACCGTCATCAAGTGATCGTTCCGCGCAAGGGTATTCTTGAGTTGGCGCGCTTGCTGACTGAGCCGGACGGCGAAGTGAGCATCGTTCTGGGCGCACACCACATCCGTGCCACCACCGGCGAGTTCACCTTCACGTCCAAGCTGGTTGATGGCAAGTTCCCGGACTACGAGCGTGTGCTGCCTAAAGGTGGTGACAAGGTCGTTATCGGTGACCGTCAGGCATTGCGCGAAGCATTCAGCCGTACCGCGATCCTGTCCAACGAGAAATACCGTGGCATCCGTCTGCAATTGGCCAATGGCCAGCTGAAAATCCAGGCGAACAACCCGGAGCAGGAAGAAGCGGAAGAAGAAGTGGGCGTTGAGTACAACGGCGGCTCACTGGAGATCGGCTTCAACGTGAGCTACCTGCTGGACGTGCTGGGGGTCATGACCACTGAACAAGTGCGTCTGATCCTGTCGGACTCCAACAGCAGCGCTCTGGTGCAAGAGTCGGACAACGACGACTCGGCCTACGTTGTTATGCCGATGCGCCTGTAACCATGCACAGCCCAAGCTAGATGTCCCTCAGTCGTGTCACAGTCACCGCGGTGCGTAACCTGCACCCGGTGACCTTCTCCCCCTCTCCCCGCATCAATATCCTGTACGGCGCCAACGGCAGCGGAAAAACCAGCGTGCTGGAAGCTATCCACTTGCTGGGGCTGGCGCGTTCGTTTCGCAGTGTGCGGCTCAATCCCGTGATCCAGCACGAGCAGCAGAGCTGTACGGTTTTTGGTCAGGTTGAACTGGCTGAAGGCGGGCACAGCGCGCTCGGTATCTCGCGGGACCGGCAAGGGGAGTTCCAGATCCGTATCGACGGCCAAAATGCGCGCAGTGCTGCGCAGCTGGCCGAGATCCTGCCGTTGCAATTGATTAACCCTGACAGCTTCCGCTTGCTGGAAGGTGCCCCAAAGATCCGCAGGCAGTTTCTCGATTGGGGGGTGTTCCATGTTGAGCCCCGCTTCATGTCGACCTGGCAGCGGCTACAGAAGGCCCTGCGGCAGCGGAACTCATGGCTGCGGCATGGTACACTCGACGCCGTTTCACAAGCGGCCTGGGACCGGGAACTTTGCCTGGCCAGTGCTGAAATTGATGAATACCGCCGCGCCTACATCAAAGCCTTGAAACCAGTCTTTGAGCAGACCTTGAGTGAGCTACTTGATCTCGAAGGGTTAACGCTGAGCTATTACCGTGGTTGGGACAAAGACCGTGAGCTGAGTGCTGTACTCGCCGCGTCTGTCCACCGGGACCAGCAAATGGGGCATACCCAGGCAGGGCCACAACGTGCTGATTTGCGTCTCAAGTTGGGTGCAAACAACGCAGCAGATATTTTGTCGCGGGGTCAGCAGAAGTTGGTGGTCTGCGCGCTGCGCATTGCTCAAGGGCATTTGGTCAGCCAAGCCCGGCGTGGCCAATGTATTTATCTAGTAGATGACTTGCCTTCCGAACTGGATGAGCAGCATCGCAACGCATTGTGTCGCTTGTTGGAAGACTTACGCTGCCAGGTATTCATTACCTGTGTAGACCACGAATTATTGAGGGAAGGCTGGCAGACGGAAACGCCAGTTGCCCTGTTCCACGTGGAACAGGGCTGTATCACCCAGACCCACGACCATCGGGAGTGAAGGCATTGAGCGAAGAAAACACGTACGACTCAACGAGCATTAAAGTGCTGAAAGGCCTTGATGCCGTACGCAAACGTCCCGGTATGTACATTGGTGATACTGACGATGGCAGCGGTCTGCACCACATGGTGTTCGAAGTAGTCGACAACTCCATCGACGAAGCGCTGGCTGGCCATTGCGACGACATCACCATTACGATCCACCCGGACGAGTCCATCACCGTGCGCGACAACGGCCGCGGGATTCCGGTGGACGTGCATAAAGAAGAAGGCGTTTCTGCAGCCGAGGTCATCATGACCGTACTGCACGCTGGCGGTAAGTTCGATGACAACTCCTACAAGGTATCCGGCGGATTGCACGGCGTAGGTGTTTCGGTGGTAAACGCCCTGTCCGAACTGCTGGTCCTGACTGTACGTCGCAGCGGCAAGATCTGGGAACAGACCTACGTCCACGGTGTTCCTCAGGCGCCTATGGCGATCGTTGGCGAGAGCGAAACCACCGGCACTCAGATCCACTTCAAACCGTCTGACCAGACTTTCAAGAATATCCACTTCAGCTGGGATGTCCTGGCCAAGCGTATTCGTGAGCTGTCCTTCCTGAACTCCGGTGTAGGTATCGTCCTCAAGGACGAGCGCAGCGGCAAGGAAGAGCTGTTCAAGTACGAAGGCGGCTTGCGTGCATTCGTTGACTACCTGAACACCAACAAGACCCCGGTCAACCAGGTGTTTCACTTCAATGTTCAACGTGAAGACGGTATCGGCGTAGAAATCGCCTTGCAGTGGAACGACAGCTTCAACGAGAACCTGTTGTGCTTCACCAACAACATTCCTCAGCGCGATGGCGGTACGCACCTGGTGGGCTTCCGCTCTGCCCTGACGCGTAACCTCAACACCTACATCGAAGCTGAAGGCCTGGCCAAAAAGCACAAAGTCGCCACTACCGGTGATGACGCCCGTGAAGGCCTGACTGCAATCATTTCGGTGAAAGTACCGGATCCGAAGTTCAGCTCCCAGACCAAAGACAAGCTGGTTTCTTCCGAAGTGAAGACCGCTGTTGAACAGGAAATGGGCAAGTTCTTCTCCGACTTCCTGCTGGAAAACCCGAACGAAGCCAAGCTGATTGTCGGCAAGATGATCGACGCCGCCCGTGCCCGTGAGGCCGCGCGTAAAGCCCGTGAGATGACTCGTCGTAAAGGCGCTCTGGACATCGCAGGCTTGCCGGGCAAACTGGCCGACTGCCAGGAAAAAGACCCGGCGCTGTCCGAACTGTATCTCGTGGAAGGTGACTCTGCTGGCGGTTCCGCCAAGCAGGGTCGCAACCGTCGTACCCAGGCCATCCTGCCGTTGAAGGGTAAAATCCTCAACGTCGAGAAAGCCCGCTTTGACAAGATGATCTCTTCGCAAGAAGTAGGCACCTTGATCACCGCCCTGGGCTGTGGCATTGGCCGCGATGAATACAACATCGAAAAACTGCGCTATCACAACATTATTATCATGACCGATGCTGACGTCGACGGTTCGCACATCCGTACCCTGCTGCTGACCTTCTTCTTCCGTCAGTTGCCGGAGCTGATTGAGCGTGGCTACATCTACATTGCTCAGCCGCCGTTGTACAAAGTGAAAAAAGGCAAGCAAGAGCAATACATCAAAGACGACGAGGCCATGGAAGAGTACATGACCCAGTCGGCCCTTGAAGACGCCAGCCTGCACTTGAACGAAGAAGCCCCGGGCATCTCGGGTGAGGCGCTGGAGCGTCTGGTGTACGACTTCCGCATGGTGATGAAGACCCTCAAGCGTTTGTCGCGCCTGTACCCGCAGGAGTTGACCGAGCACTTCATCTATCTGCCAGCCGTTACTCTGGAGCAGCTGGGCGACCACGCGGCCATGCAAGACTGGATGGCCAAGTTCGAAGAGCGTCTGCGTCTGGTTGAGAAGTCGGGCCTGGTTTACAAAGCCAGCCTGCGTGAAGACCGTGAGCGTAATGTCTGGTTGCCAGAGGTCGAACTGATCTCCCACGGCCACTCGACCTTCATCACCTTCAACCGCGACTTCTTCGGCAGCAACGACTACAAAACCGTTGTGACCCTGGGCGCTCAGCTGAGCACTCTGCTGGACGACGGTGCATACATCCAGCGTGGCGAACGTCGCAAGCAAGTGACCGAGTTCAAGGAAGCACTGGAATGGTTGATGGCAGAAAGCACCAAGCGCCATACCATCCAGCGCTACAAAGGTCTGGGCGAAATGAACCCGGATCAGCTCTGGGAAACCACGATGGACCCAAGCGTGCGCCGCATGCTGAAAGTCACCATTGAAGACGCGATCGGCGCCGATCAGATCTTCAACACCTTGATGGGCGACGCCGTAGAACCGCGCCGTGAGTTCATCGAGAACAACGCACTGGCAGTGTCCAACCTGGACTTCTGATGGTGTAGTGCAGTTAAAAAAGGCCAACGCTTAGCGTTGGCCTTTTTTTTGGTAAAAAATCACCTACGGCGCCAGCAAAACCCCCTGCTCTTCCTGGCACAGCTCCAGCAAAAAATCCCACACAACCCTCAGCCTTACGGACTTGTGCAGTTCACGGCGGGTGCTGATCCAGTAGCTGCGCTGGACCGACTCTTCGGGCAGTACGCGCACCAGTTCCGGGTCATGGCTGGCCATGTAGTTGGGCAGTACGGCGATGCCGAGCCCTGCTCTCGCCGCTTGCTGCTGGGCAATGACGCTGGTGCTGCGAAAGGTCACGGTCGGGGTACGGCAGAAGTTGTTGAGAAACAGCAGTTCCTGACTGAACAGCAAGTCGTCGACGTAGCCAATCCAGTAGTGATTGGCCAGGTCATCGCGGTTGTTCAAGGGCGGTGCCTTGTCGAGGTAAACGCGGCTGGCGTAGAGCGCCAGGCGGTAGTCGGTGAGTTTGCGAGTGATCAACAGGTCAGCGTTGGGGCGTTCCAGGTGGATGCTGATTTCAGCCTCGCGGTTGAGGATGCTGACAAAGCGCGGCACCGCCACCAGCTCCACTTCCAGCCCAGGGTAGCGTTCAAACAACCCGCGTAGTCGCGACGTGATGAACATGATCCCAATCCCTTCAGTGACCCCAAGCCGGATCTTGCCCATGGGAGCGATGGCCTGGGTGATTTCCTCTTGCGCCAGCAATGCGACGTTTTCCATGGCTTCAGCGTGTTTGAGCAATGCCTGGCCTGCGGGCGTCAGTTCGTAACCTTGTGCATGTTGCACGAACAGCGCAGCGCCGAGGTGCTGCTCGATGCTCTCGATATGCCGGGCGACAGTGCTGTGGGTTGTATTCAGGCGTTTGGCGGCGGCAAGCAAGCGACCACTGCGTTGCAGTTCCAGAAAGTATCGCAGGTCATTCCAGTCGAACATGTCAGCCCCCCAGCACGATTGATAATCAGCTGTGCAAAAACGCACAAGCCATGGGTGAAATCACGCGTTTCAAACTCGAAATTAATCAATAGGATGGTGTAGGACAAGAACAATAAAGGCGAGGTGATCAATGCCATCAGCCAGTAAGGTGTACGACTACATCATTGTGGGCGCCGGGCCTGCGGGTTCAGTGCTGGCGAATCGGCTGTCTGCCGATCCACGTCACAACGTGTTGCTGCTCGAAGCGGGTGGGCAAGATAACTACCCATGGATCCATATTCCCGTCGGTTACCTGTATTGCATCGGTAACCCGCGCACCGACTGGTGCTTCAAAACCGAAGCGCAGGTCGGCTTGCAAGGTCGCAGCCTGAGTTATCCGCGGGGCAAGGTGTTGGGCGGCAGCTCGTCGATCAACGGCATGATCTACATGCGCGGTCAGGCGGGCGATTACGACCGTTGGGCCGAGCAAGGCAATGCGGGCTGGTCCTGGAAAGACGTCCTGCCGCTATTCAAGCGCAGCGAAAAACACTTTGCCGGCAACTCCGACCTGCATGGCGCTGATGGCGAATGGCGGGTTGAACAGCAGCGCTATACCTGGCCGATTCTGGATGCCTTTCGCAACGCGGCCGCCGAAAGCGGAGTTGCCAGCGTCAGCGACTTCAACGGTGGTGACAACCAGGGCTGTGGATACTTTCAGGTCAACCAGCGATCCGGTGTGCGCTGGAATGCTTCCAAGGCTTTCTTGCGGCCAGTGCTCAAGCGTTCGAACCTGACCGTGTTGACCGATGTTCAGGTCGATAAAGTGCTGCTTGAAAATGGCCGTGCGACGCAGGTCAGTGCCCGCTGGCAAGGCGCTGAGCATGTTTTCTCGGCCGGTCGCGAGATCATCTTGTGTGCGGGTTCGATTGGCTCTCCCGGGATCTTGCAGCGCTCGGGTATTGGCCCCCGCCCCCTGCTGGAAAGCCTGGGGATAACTGTTCAACACGAATTGCCCGGTGTGGGTGGAAACCTGCAGGACCATCTGCAACTGCGCCTGATCTTCAAACTAACCAAGGCGCGCACCCTTAATCAGGTGGCCAACAGCCTGTGGGGCAAGATCGGCATGGGCCTGCGTTATGCCTACGACCGTAGCGGCCCATTGGCCATGGCACCCAGTCAGTTGGGTGCATTCGTAAAGTCCGATCCCGATCAACCCTCGGCCAACTTGCAGTACCACGTCCAGCCGTTGTCCCTTGAGCGTTTTGGCGAGCCGCTGCACACCTTTCCCGCGTTCACGGCGTCGGTGTGTAACTTGCGCCCAAAAAGCCGTGGTCGGGTCGATATCCGCTCTGCCAATCCGGATGACGCGCCGCTGATCGATCCCAATTACCTGAGCCATCCTGACGATTTGAAAGTCGCAGCGGATGCGATTCGCCTGACCCGGCGCATCGTGTCCAGTGCGGCCTTGCAGGCGTTTACGCCAGAGGAGTACTTGCCTGGCAAGGACCTGCAAACCGAGCAAGAGTTGTATGAAGCTGCCGCCCGCATCGGGACGACCATTTTTCACCCTGTGGGCACCTGCCGCATGGGCCAGGACGCCGAGGCAGTGGTCGATGACCAGTTGTGCGTTCATGGCGTACCGGGGTTGAGGGTGGCAGATGCTTCAATCATGCCTAGCATCGTGTCGGGTAATACCTGTTCACCGACCTTGATGATTGGCGAAAAAGCCGCGCAGTTGATCCTGCAGGCGTCACTTGACTCACTGGAGCACGCAACTGAGGTCAATCGCGCGGTAGCAACACCGGTCGCCTGAGCGGGATCGTGGTTTCGGGCGCAGTCATCCGGAACCGGCAGTGGACAAAAACAATAATCACTGTGGCCCAACAGGGCTGAGGACATTGAACATGTCAGACGCAATTGCAGAACAAGCAGCTCCCGCCAAGGGAACAACCGGTCGTGAAGAACGAAAGATCATTTTTGCGTCATCCCTCGGGACGGTTTTCGAGTGGTATGACTTTTTCTTGTATGGCGCTTTGGCAACCGTACTCAGCAAGCAGTTCTTTGCGGGTGTAAACGACACCACGGCGTTCATTTTTGCCTTGATGGCTTTTGCCGCAGGCTTTTTGGTCAGACCCTTTGGAGCACTGGTTTTTGGCCGATTGGGTGACATGATCGGGCGCAAATACACCTTCCTCATGACCATCATTCTGATGGGCCTTTCGACCTTTGCTGTCGGTCTGTTGCCGACTTACGCCAGTATCGGCATTGCGGCCCCGATCATGCTCGTGGTGTTGCGCATGCTTCAAGGGCTGGCGCTGGGGGGTGAGTATGGCGGTGCGGCCACCTATGTGGCAGAGCACGCAGCTCCCGGCAAACGCGGCTTTAACACCAGCTGGATTCAATCCACCGCGACCCTGGGCTTGTTGCTGTCGCTGGTGGTTGTATTGAGCTGCCGTTACCTGACCGGTGATCAGTTTGAAGTGTGGGGCTGGCGCCTGCCGTTCCTGCTGTCCATCGTGCTGCTTGGCATCTCGACCTGGATTCGCATGAGCATGCACGAATCGCCGGCTTTCGTGAAAATGAAAGCCGAAGGTAAAACCAGTAAATCGCCGATCCGCGAGTCGTTCGGTAAATGGGAAAACCTTAAAATTGTTCTGATTGCGCTGTTCGGCATCAACGCGGGCCAGGCGGTGACCTTCTATACCGCGCAGTTCTATGTGCTGTTCTTCCTCACGCAGATGCTCAGGATTGACCCGGCCCAGGCCAACATGTTGCTGATTATCAGCGTGATCATCGGTGCGCCGTTCTTTATCTTCTTTGGCTGGCTATCGGACAAGGTGGGGCGCAAGCCGATCCTGATGCTCGGCCTGTTGCTGGCCACCGTGTTGTACTTCCCGCTGTTCAAAGCATTGAGCCATTACGCCAACCCGCAGATTGATACTGCCAGCCGTCAGTCACCGATTGTGGTGATGGCTGATCCGGCCACCTGCACCTTCCAGTTTGACCCGGTGGGCAAGGCTCGCTTTGACAGCCCGTGCGACAAGGTCAAAACCTTTCTGGTGAAACAGGGCTTGCCGTACACCTCGCAGTCAGTTGCAGCAGGCACCGAGGTTCAGGTGTCCGTGGGCGAGAAGAAAATCAGCGGTTTCGACGAAGCCGCCATGCGTGCTGCAGTCACTGAAGCGGGCTACCCGGCCAAGGCTGACCCAAGCTCGGTCAATCAGCCGATGGTCGTGCTGATCATGGTATTGCTGACCCTCATCGCCACCATGACCTATGGCCCGCTGGCGGCGGTGATGGTCGAGCTGTTCCCGACCCGCATCCGTTACACCTCCATGTCCCTGCCCTACCACATTGGCAATGGCTGGTTTGGTGGGTTCCTGCCAACGGTATCGTTTGCGCTGGTGGTCTTCACCGGGGATATCTTCTATGGCCTGTGGTATCCGGTGGTGATTACCGGGGTCAGCCTGGTGGTGGGCATGATCTTCCTCAAGGAAACCAGGAACGTGAACATCGACAAGGTCTAGCCCATCTCGAGCAAGCCCGCTCCCACAGAATTGTTCGGTGGGAGCGGGGCTTGTCCGCGATTTCAACACGGCCGTCAGGCAGACTGTCAGACACAAAAAAACCGGCTGGAATAAGCCGGTTTTTTTATGTTCCAAGAAAAACTTATGCACGGTTTTCGGTAAAAAGTCTGAAATAGAAATAACTATTTAAATCATCGACTTACAGATGCTTTTTTAAAAATATCAAAATCTTGTGCACACCTTATCCACAATTTTACTGACCCACAGCGGCGGCGATGGGTGCAGCCACTGGAGGCAGTGAACCCATGTCACGCTGAGCCTGTTCATTCCAGGCTTGAACACGGTCGTTCAGCTCGGCAATCGCCCGTGGTCCAGTGCCGTTGGCGTACATCGGCTCACCAATGACCAGCTCGATCGTACCGGGCTTTTTAGCCCAGCCGGTCTTTGGCCAGTACTTGCCAGCATTGTGGGCAATTGGCAGTACCGGCAACTCGGCGTTGACCGCCAGGGCCGTACCGCCACGGGAAAACTTGCCCACCTGGCCAAACGGCACGCGGGTCCCTTCCGGGAAGATCAGCACCCAAATATTGTCCTTGAGCAGCTCATCACCTTTTTTGGCGATGTGCTTGAGCGCCGCCTTCGGGTTGTCACGGTCGATGGCAATCGGACGCAGCATCGCCATCGCCCAGCCAAAGAACGGTACATACAGCAGCTCACGCTTGAGAACCTGGCTCAACGGCTGAAAGTAAGCCGAGAGGAAGAACGTCTCCCAGGTACTTTGGTGGTTGGCCAGAATCACGCAAGGTCGTTGCGGGATGTTTTCAGCACCCGTCACGTTGACGTGAATGTTCAGAAACACTCGCGTCAGCCACAGCGCACAGCGGCACCAGTACACGTTGATAAACCGATAACGCGCACGGAACGGCAAAAAGGGGGCGACAAAAAAGCTCAGCGAGCACCACAGCAGAGAGCTGGTGCCCAGCAGCAGGTAAAAGAAGAAGGTTCTGATGGCCTGCAGGATCGACATAGCGACTTTTACCGTTGCGGATAGAGCACGACTGAACAACCCGATCCACCGTGTGATGGGGCGTGTTCAAACCTGCTCTATTTGTGGATAAGTTCTGCGGCAACTGCCGCCAGATCGTCAAATATTAGGGTATTAACCGGTAGAACTTTGGCCAAAGTTTGTAGGCCTTTTCCGGTTTTTACCAAAACGGGCTGAGAATCGACGGCTTGCGCAGCCTGCAAGTCACCCAAACTGTCACCGACAAACCAACATTGGGTCAAATCGGCGCCGTAATGCGCGGCAATCGTCTGGAGCATGCCTGGTTTGGGCTTGCGGCAAGCGCAGCCCTCATCAGGACCATGGGGGCAATAAACGATCAGCCCGACCTCGCCACCCTGCTGCGCCACCAACGCCCGTAAACGGGCGTGCATGGCGTCGAGTGTGGCGACATCGTAATAGCCGCGGGCAATGCCGGACTGGTTGGTCGCGATGGCGACGGTCCAGCCGGCTTTGCTCAACTGCGCAATGGCCTCGATCGCGCCGGGCAGTGGAATCCACTCCTCGACTGACTTGATGTAAGCGTCGGAGTCGACATTGATCACTCCGTCCCGATCGAGAATCAGCAGTTTCAACGGTAACCCCTCAGCCCAGCAGTGAAATATCGGCAACGCCCAGGAACAGGCCACGCAGACGTGCCAGCAATGCATAGCGGTTAGCTCGCACACTCGCATCTTCAGCGTTGATCATCACCGCTTCGAAGAACGCATCCACCGGCTCGCGCAGGGAGGCCAGACGGGTCAGCGCTTCGTTGTACTGACGGGCAGCAGCCATTGGCTGTACCGCTTCGTCAGCCTTCTGGATGGCCGAGAACAGCGAGAATTCACTGGCATTGTCGAAGTAGCGGGCTTCAACGTGAGTTGAAACCGTGCCTTCAACCTTGCTCAGCAGATTCGATACGCGCTTGTTCACGGCGGCCAGTGCAGCGGCTTCCGGCAATTGACGGAACGCCTGCACGGCTTGCACACGTTGATCGAAGTCCAGCGCCGATTTTGGATTGAGGGCACGTACCGACAGGTAAGTGGCAACGTCCACGCCTTCATCTTCATAGCGCGCACGCAGGCGGTCGAAGATGAATTCCAGGACCTGGTCAGCCAGACCGGCCGACTTGATCTTGGCACCGAACGCGCTGACAGCGAAGTTCACCGCTTCAGTCAGGTCGAGGTCGAGTTTCTTGTCGATCAGAATGCGCAGGATACCCAGCGCGGCACGACGCAGTGCGTACGGGTCTTTGCTGCCGGTTGGCAACATGCCGATGCCGAAAATCCCTACGAGGGTGTCCAGCTTGTCAGCGATGGCCACTGCAGCGCCGGTCAGGGTGCTTGGCAACTCGGCGCCAGCGCCACGGGGCATGTATTGCTCGTTCAACGCCAGGGCGACGTCTTCAGGCTCGCCGTCGTTCAGCGCGTAGTAGTAACCGGCAATGCCTTGCATTTCCGGGAACTCGCCGACCATTTCCGTGGCCAGGTCGCACTTGGACAGCAAACCGGCACGGGCTGCACGCGAAGCATCGCCGCCAATGCGCGGGGCAATGAATGCCGCCAGTTTGGACACGCGTTCGGCCTTGTCGTAAACGCTGCCCAGTTGAGCCTGGAACACTACGTTTTGCAGGCGCAGGTTGAAGCTTTCGAGTGTCTGCTTTTTGTCTTGCTTGAAGAAGAACTCGGCATCGGTCAGACGTGGGCGAACCACTTTCTCGTTACCCGAAATGATCTGCTTCGGATCTTTACTCTCAATGTTGGCCACGGTAATAAAGCGCGGCAGCAACTTGCCATCAACGTCCAGCAGGCAGAAATACTTCTGGTTGTCCTGCATGGTGGTGATCAGGGCTTCTTGCGGCACATCCAGGAAGCGCTCTTCAAACGAGCACACCAGTGGCACCGGCCATTCAACCAGCGCGGTGACTTCGTCGAGCAGGCTTGGCGGCACGATTGCAGTACCTTCCTGCATTGTCGCCAGCTCGGCTACACGCTTGGAAATCAGCTCACGACGCTCATTGAAGTCTGCCAGCACGTAGGCTTTGCGCAGGTCTTCGAGGTAGTTGGCCGGTGCTGTGATGGTCACGTTTTCCGGATGATGGAAACGGTGACCACGGGAATCGCGACCCGATTTTTGCGCCAGGATCGTACAGTCGATCACTTCATTGCCCAGCAGCATCACCAGCCATTGGGTTGGACGCACGAACTCGACCTTGCGGGCACCCCAGCGCATGCGCTTGGGTATAGGCAGGTCGTTGAGCGAATCTTCAACGATGGTCGGCAGCAGGGTGGCGGTCGGCTTGCCGACGATCACCTGGCTGAAACGCAGCTTTGGGCCGCTCTGATCGATTTCGCTCAGTTCAACGCCGCACTTCTTGGCGAAGCCAAGGGCTGCCTGGGTCGGGTTGCCTTCAGCGTCGAAGGCTGCCTGACGTGGCGGGCCATCGATATTGATGCTGCGGTCCGGTTGCTGGGTATCGAGCTGGGTCAGCAGCACGGCCAGGCGACGCGGCGCGGCGTAAACCTTTTTCGCGCTGAAGTTCAGACCTGCGCCTTGCAAACCTTTTTCAATCCCGGCGAGAAACGCATCAGCCAGGGTATTGAGGGCTTTTGGCGGCAGTTCTTCAGTGCCCAGTTCAACCAGAAAATCTTGAGCACTCATTGTGCAGCCTCCAACTTAGCCAACACTTCATCACGCAAATCAGGTGGAGCCATCGGGAAGCCCAGCTTGGCGCGAGCTTCGAGATAGGCCTGAGCCACCGCACGGGCCAGGGTACGCACACGCAGGATGTACTGCTGACGCGCGGTCACGGAAATGGCGCGACGGGCATCAAGCAGGTTGAAGGTGTGCGACGCCTTGAGCACCATTTCGTAGCTAGGCAACGGCAGCGGCTGGTCCAGTTCGATCAGGCGCTTGGCTTCGCTTTCATAGAAATCGAACAGCTCGAACAGCTTGTCGACGTTGGCGTGTTCGAAGTTGTAGGTCGATTGCTCGACTTCGTTCTGATGGAACACATCGCCGTAGGTCACTTTGCCGAACGGGCCGTCAGTCCATACCAGGTCGTAGACGGAATCTACGCCTTGCAGGTACATCGCCAGGCGCTCAAGGCCGTAGGTGATTTCGCCAGTTACCGGGTAGCACTCAATGCCGCCGACTTGCTGGAAGTAGGTGAACTGGGTGACTTCCATACCGTTAAGCCAGATTTCCCAGCCCAGACCCCAGGCGCCCAGTGTTGGCGATTCCCAGTTGTCTTCGACGAAACGGATGTCGTGTACCAGAGGGTCCAGGCCGATGTGTTTCAGCGAACCCAGGTACAGCTCCTGGAAGTTTGGCGGGTTTGGCTTCAAGACTACCTGGAACTGGTAGTAGTGCTGCAAACGGTTAGGGTTTTCGCCGTAGCGGCCGTCAGTCGGGCGACGACTGGGCTGCACATAAGCGGCGTTCCAGGTTTCCGGGCCCAGAGAGCGCAAAAACGTGGCGGTATGGAATGTGCCGGCGCCCACTTCCATATCGTAGGGCTGAAGCACCACACAACCTTGCTCGGCCCAGTATTGCTGGAGGGCGAGGATCAAGTCTTGGAAGGTACGCACTGCTGGCGTAGGCTGGCTCACAAATTCACCTGTTTCTTGGGCTGCGATTTAAAGAGCGGGAGTATACCCGATTCGGTCGCCCCTCCACCCCCTGGAGCCTATATGGCACGTTGCTTCTGGTGTTCAGACGATCCGCTGTACACCGCTTATCACGATCAAGAGTGGGGAGTGCCGTTGCGCGATGCGCATGGGCTGTTCGAGTTGTTATTGCTCGAAGGGTTCCAGGCGGGTTTGTCCTGGATCACGGTTTTAAAGAAGCGCGAGCATTATCGCAAGGTGATGTTCTGCTTCGATGTGCAACGTTTGGCGATCATGAGCGACGCCGAAATAGAAGCGTTGCTGCAAGATCCCGGGATCATCCGCAACCGGCTCAAGGTGGCTGGAGCACGGCGCAATGCCCTGGCCTGGCTGGCGCTGGACAACCCCGTCGAGTTTTTATGGTCGTTCGTGGGCGGCAAGCCGAAGATCAA
The DNA here is from genome assembly GCF_059862735.1 of Pseudomonas sp. MF06569. Lineage (NCBI taxonomy): Bacteria > Pseudomonadati > Pseudomonadota > Gammaproteobacteria > Pseudomonadales > Pseudomonadaceae > Pseudomonas > Pseudomonas sp. MF06569. The sequence continues at coordinate 109,722 of NZ_JCBCUZ010000016.1, forward strand.
CCACTTCACCGAACGCCATGAATTCCCGGCCGTGACACCTGAGGCCGAAGCCATGAGCAAAGGCCTGAAAAAAGCCGGATTCACGTTCGTCGGCCCGACCATTTGCTACGCCTTTATACTGGCGTAGTCAATTCGTATGTTGAGATCAACGCTTGGCATGGTCAGGGTGACGGTGGCAATCGGTGGTGTGGTCATTAAGCATGCCTACGGCTTGAAGATACGAATAGCATATCGTTGGGCCAACGAATTTAAAGCCTTTCTTTTTCAGTTCCTTGCTCATTTTCAGAGAAAGTTCGTTTTGCGTAGGAATATCAGAATGTTTTTCGTAGTTATTTATGACTGGTTTACCGTCAACGAATGACCAAAAATATTCAACTGGATTATCCAGCGCAAGCCATGCTTTCGCATTCTCTCGAACTGCATTAAATTTTGCTCTATTACGAATTAATGAAGCATCTTGCATAAGTTCATCAATTTTCGAATCTGGCATTAAAGACAGTTTTTCAGCATCAAAATTATAAAGTGCTTGGCGAAAGTTTTCTCGGCGTTTCAAGACTAATATCCAAGAAAGCCCAGCTTGAAAACCTTCTAACAGAAGTTTTTCAAAAAGATGGCGGGCGTCATAGGAGGGAACGCCCCATTCTTCATCATGGTATTTTTGATAAAGCGGGTCATTTGAACACCATGAGCATCGTTTTATCTCGTTCATAAAAATGCCCTCTGAAAAAGGACATTATACGGATTTGGATGAACGGGTTCAAAAAAGATTAATTAAGATTCAAACTATAATCTGGCAGTCCACTAACTGAATAATCTGAAATATCAGTAACACTTGTAAATTCATACCTAACATCATCTTTATCGCTTTTGTCGTATCTCCATTGCTTATCTTTGCATGCGGAATTTTCTATGTCGAAATGATAAGCATGTCGAATGATTACACTGTCAGACTCTTCTCTAAAACTCTTATTTATACATGCCCATATCGTGTCGTCCCATTTTTGTTTTGCCTCTTTTCTTGCAATAGCATCGTTTCTTATAGCTTGAACTTGTTCTTGCCGAGTGGAATTATGGCTTGAAAATGCTTTGGGATTAGCATATAGAACAAACACACAAAGACAAAAAATTATAAAAAATAAATCACATATCTTGCAGTAACCCATGTAGAAACTCTTTTGTTATATGAATATATTACTATTGGAAAAAAAGAAAGCACCTCACAAAGGATTTTTGATTTCAGCAATTCACCAAACAGTGCAAAACGCGGATTTGCTTTTACATCGCAGTCGTTATAGATTAAGCCTATACGCCAATCTAAAAGGAAATCAGCATGGAAGAAAAAATTATTGAAATTCACAGCCTATCGGCTTTGACTGATTGGTATTTCGACAATATAACTGGTGATAGTTTGGCCGATTATGAGCCAGCCATTTGTTTGGCTCTTATTTCAACCATGGATAATAAGCATGGATTGATTGAAAAAAAAGCTGTCCCAGTTAAAGCCAGTGAATTAGCAAATTTGAAGGTCGGAGAGACTTTTACCGAAAGTCATGATGAACTTATAGCACTTGAAGCATTGAAGGTGCGCTTTGAATAGCCAGCGGCCAGCTATACCTAAAAAACTTGCTGCAAAAATTGTTGCTGCTCAAAAAAAGATTATCAATGAGCGGGATTCGCTCTTTCATTGCGAGATTAGACTGGCGCAGGATAGAGCAAGGGTGGCCGAGTTTGAAAAAAATCCAGTCGATTTTGCCAGGAAATACTATGGCAAAAATCCGGTAGACAGCTATCCAGTTCAGACCAACATTTCACGTTGCAGGGAATCCATAGAGTATAGAGAGGAACGGATTCCAAAATATATGGGTGAGATAGAACGATTAATAACTAATCTCATCAGTCTTGAATCAGAAATTTTGGAACAGGTTCAAAGCTCTCGCCCATCGGCTGGCAGGATACTTTGGCCTGTCGAGATTGATGCTATCGAGATCCACAAGGATAAATTTCTCAAAGCTCGCGCCATCGAGCATGAGGAATGGAAAACCCAGGCTGAACAGCAACGGATTGAAGATGAAGCTTTTGAACAGGAGATGGAAAAAGAGGAAGCTGAAAGGCAGAGATTAGAGAATGAGCAATTTGAGAAAGAAATTGCAGAGTCCTATGCTCAGATGACTGATGAAGAAAGAAGAAAAACCAAGGAGCAAAATCAGAAAATTGTCCAACTGCTGAAAGAAGGGAAAATTACAGCTATGGATATTATTGAGCATTTGAAGAAAAGAAATTGACTGAATGATGCGGGTAGAGATTAAAAATTATCCTTACCTGCTTTTGATTCTGATTTTGATTTTGATTTAAAAATAGGCACATTTTTTTTCACACACATATGGTAAACAGGACAAAAAGTTCGCGCAAAAAAAGCCTTAAATAAGGCCGTTTTTCTTCATTTCATAATACTTTGTTTTTCCAACTCCTAACGCTTTCCATGGTTGTAATTTTGATTCACCTGTTTGCTTTTTCATACCCTTCTCACGTCTTAAAACCTCTTTTTTCTCTCTATCTCTACGTCTTTTTTCATCATCTGAAATGATGGTTTTTAGGTGTTGCTGTTCTTCTTCTGTGATGTTGAAAACGCTGATTAAATGAGAGTTTTTTGGAGTGTAAAGCGGAATGTAGTCATTATGTTTTATCGCATTTACTGACATTTCAAGATTGTATTGCCTTACTCTATTTTCAAGAGTGCTTAAATTAGTAAAGCGCCAGTTTTTATCCTTGAAAACTTTTTGGCCGATTTTTTCAGCTTGTTCTTGAAATTCGACATAGTTCATTCTTCCAGTCACGCACATAAAATTGCAAATCCAGAACGTGAATTTAATGCGTTCACCTTCTACATCGCCGCGCATTTCGATCAATTTCAAAAGGTCTTCATAGCGTGCTTTTGCAAGGCTTCTTGTGTTTTTCGCTATGAAATTCTTGCTTGGTTTTTGCTTTTCTTCATTAGCCACCGGCAAAGTCATTGCCTTTTTGATAACAGGTTGGACCTCTTTCAAAACCCTTTCTTTTTTCTCCTTCTTTATACCAATGACTTTATCAATGTCTTCTTGTTCGGTGTGGGGTTCAAGAACTTGAAGCAGATAGTCAAAGCTGTGATTTTCATGCACTTCTAAAAGTTCAGCCCTATTTCCTGTTTTGAGGTTTATCGTTCCGCATAGGCGGAGTAAACGAGCAACATCAAGCGCAGCGGTATCAGAACCAAAATCATCAAATAATCTATTTATCACTCGCTGGGCGATTTTCCACTTTTGCACATTTAAAGGCGTTCTGTATTTGCCTTTATGATTTTTCTTTGATAACTGAAATACTGGCTGTTTTTCTTTGAAAATCCATTTTAGATAGTAGCCGTTGCCAGAATACATGATTGTTGGAAAAGGCAAATTGTTAAGATGACAAACATCTTTTACATCGGGCGGCCGCGAAAACTGAGTGCAACACCTGACCTTTCCGGTACGGTGCTGCCCCTATGTCCTATTCCGAACTCAGCGTTGAAGAGCGCGCGATCATTCAGCTCAGTCAAGCTCAAGGCTTCACCCT
>NZ_JCBCUZ010000017.1:0-105532 GCF_059862735.1 Pseudomonas sp. MF06569
AGAACGGCTGCCACTGGCGACCTCGGTTGAAGATTACGAAGCGCTGTTGCCGTGGAACTGCTCGCTGGTGTCGCCTAACTAGGCGCGTTACCCATCTTTAAGTTGGTGGGGTTTATGGAGCGCTTACTGCTCACCTACGGCGCCAGCCCGATGGTGATGATTGCCAGCGCAGTGCTCGGCGCCTTGATCGCTCCGCCCCTGGCGTGCGCCATCGCCCGGCGGGTGCCCGGTTACATGCACTCCTATATCGGCAATGTCTTGTCGATGGCAATCAGCACCTTGCTGATCGTGCCGGTGATTGGCGTACTGGTGTAGTCCACCGCGACAGGTTTCACCCCCGATAGCCGGGAATTTCCATTGGTTGGAATGGCTTTCGGGGGGGGGAGACTGCGGGCTCCAGTACTCGCAGCCAAATCTTTAAGTCTTGCACGCGGCGCTAGCAGAACTTGAGTTGTACTGTGCATCACCCCAAATACTTGTGCTCCCTGCCGGGAGTACAGGGCCAGAAATGGCTAGCCCTAAACAGACCGTACTTTAATGCGCTGCAGAGCCGCCTGCTCCTCTTTCGCCTGTAGAACACCACACACGTGCAGGTTCATTTCAACAAAAGACTCCCAGGTAAACTGTTTGGCGTAATGGATCGCGTATTGCAGGTCCACACGGCAAATGTCCGGGCGTTCGTTGTAAATGCTGCAGCCCTTGCGCCCGGCATCGTAATGCCTGCATGTACCGTCGCCCCGATCCAGAAACCGGGTTTCAGCGGCCATGTGCACATGCTGGCAGCACAAACCGCATTGGGTACAAGGGAAGACTGAAGTGGACATGGGCAGACTCTTGGTTGTGAAGTTTCATCGCGCAGGATGGCCCCAAACCTGTTGGCCTTTGCACAGTTGCCCGCACAGTGCGCGGGCAACTGCTTGTCATGCGGCCGGTGTATCCAGGGTTTCTTTTTGTCCACTGGCAACGGCTGCAACGTCTTCGATGCGCTTTTGCGTGGCCAGGATCAAATTGCCGTCTTTATCCAGAATCGCAGTATCGATCATGGCTTTGAGCAGTTGTACCAGCTTGACCGAGCGGAACACCACGCCCTTGCTTTCAACCGAGAATGTCGGGTAATCAACACCGTGGTTGTCGATCACTTTCTTCAATTCACCCACGCTGCGACGCAGCTGTGAACTGGTCGTCGAGAAAGTGCTGTTCGCCAGTGAAGTAACTTGCTCGATCGCTCGCAGTTTACCTGCCATCAAGTCGGCTTGATCACGGAGGGTTACGGCCTGTTCCATATTGCTATTGGCGATGTTAAGGGCTTCTTCACCCTTGTTGCCCAGTACATGACCAAAAATTGCCAGTGCAGGACCGGCGACGATACCGCCCAGTACCATCATGCCCCCTGCCATACCCCATCCACCGGCAGCCAGGGAGCCACCACCCAGCCAGGCCAATGTGGCGTTGGTGGCTGCAACGCCGCTGAGCGATGAGATGGCTGTACCCGTGCTGGCGGTCGCCAACAGCATCGTGCCGTTATAGGCGCCAAACGCCAGTGCGGCACCGCCACCCACTCCTGTCCCCAATCCAAGACCGGCGTCTTTGAGCGCTTGATAATCTTGACGCAAACCGGCAAGCGCCTTGTTGGAAAAATCCCCTGCCGTGAGTTTGTCCAGTTCAGGGTTCTGGGACAGTTCGACGTTTTTCAGACGCTCGAATGTTTCAATGAACTCGACAATCACACCGTTGAAAGCACGTAATTTGCGCTGACCATAATCTTCCAGCGTAGTGTTGGTAGCCTGACGCTGTTTTTCAACTTTCTGATTGGCTGAATTGACCAGAGCAGCGGCGTCATTATTGACGTCTTTGGCGTTACTGTGGTCCATCGCACCACTCACGCCTTTGGTTGCACCATACAACGCGGCAGCGGCGGCAACACCACCAATAATCAAGGGGATAGGCATGGTCTTGCTCCTTACTCAAGAATAATGGAAATGGTTTTGTTGACTTCCCGGTTGAGCGTCTCGGCACGCTCCAGCAAATCATCGAAAATGAAGTCATCCAGTTGGTGGTGTTGCTGAAACTCCTTGAGCAGAGCCCACTCGATATTGGAGATATTCCCATCGCGCAAAGCAATCAACAGCAACTCGAACAACACGACCTTCGGCGTTGCCGGCAGCTCGAACTTCTTGTCCTTGAGCAACTCTTTCAGCACCACAATCGCGGCTTGCACACGGCCTTCTGGTCTTTTGATTTTGATCAGCGGAAACGATTTCAGAACATCAATAAGCCGTGATTCAACATCCACGGACGATGGCACTGTCGACGTTCCAGATGAAGATGAAAACATGGACGTAAACATGGACGAAGAGACCGTGGCCGATATCGTCGGAGGATCGCCGGCTGAGCGTTCCAGCTCCCTGATAATTTCAACTTCCGACTCACCCTTTTGAATGGACAAGTTGTTTAAGTTGGTATTAACGGTGAACTCATCAGGTGTTTGCCCATCCCAGAGCAGTGGTTTGTCGGCTAAAGCCATCAGTTTCGCCAGGGCAACCAGATGGTGTTTGTCCGCAGCGGACAGGAGCTTGATTAGCATGAACGTATCGTCCTTTTATGTTTTTGAGCATCGAGGCAAACTGAAAAATCACAGCGACAGCGGACTGTCACTGCTCATGAAATCGTTGAACTCATCGATTGAATGGAACTGCAATTGTTTACCCAGCAAGGTGGCGTATTGATTGATAGCCGCTGCAAAACAATCAGCACTGTTGGCTCCCGGCGCATTCACAATAGAAAACAGATGCAGGGTTTCTCGCTGCAGTTGGGGGATTTCACGGCGGGTAAAATCATCCAGTTGTGCTTGCTCTTGAGCGATACGGTCACGGGCTGCGGCTTCAATGAATCGGGTGCGTGCCAACTGCTCACGGGAAAGCTCTGCGCCACGCGCAGCGTCCAATGCACTTTGGTAAAACAGCGATGACAGGGTGTAGCCGATCATTGCCCCAATAGCAGCACCGACAAAGGGCACAGGAATGGCCAATTGCCCAAGAGCGGCCATCATGCTGCTGGAGAGCATGCCTGCCCCCTTCTCGCCCACTTCGCTCAGCAATTGCGCCTCGCTGATCTCGCCGCAGACATAGCGGTTGATGGAACTGGCCAGCGACAAACAGATATTGACCGCCAGGGCTGGAGCCGAGGTACCCGCGAGCGAGCGCAGCGTAGAGTTGCCCGACTGCTGAAGGCTGCCTTTGATCGCTGCCCCGACAAACGCCGTGCCATAACCAAGCGCCCCTGCCTTGAGCGTATCTACGGCCACGTTCTGGGCCGCCTCACCCATCTCTTTCTGGCCCTGCGCAGTCGCCAACAGGTTTTGCAGCAGCGAAATGCTGCCGCCAATTGCCGCTCCGTATTGGGCGCCCTGCAGCCCGGCACGATGGCTGGTGCGAGCAATGTCCATCGCCGTCGCCATCTTCGGGTGTGTACGGTAAAAAATTGCCTGATCTGTGGTCAGGCCACTGTCACTCAGGTGATCCGCAAGCTGCTCATAATTGTCTGCTTCGTGGCGCAGCTTTTTGGCAACATTGTCTTTGCCCAGTTGCTCGACCTTGGCAGCCTGATCCCGCAGTTGCTGGGCCTTGTCACGACAAAACGACTCAGCACCCACGTATTGTTCAGAAGGCAGCTCAAGCGTCACACCGCGATAGCGAGTGAACTCTCCATCCTCCTTTGCAATTTTGGCGAACAACTCGTCGCGCTTACCGACAAATTTCATCTGTGTTTGTGTGCCCTGAATGATTTCCCCATCCAGAAGCTGTACCCGATCCACAACAGTGTGATTCTTGCCGTACTCCGGCAAGTCGTCACTGCGTGAAACACGGATTTTTGAGCCGTTGATAATGGATTCAGCATTGTCGCGACTCGTCGCCGCAACTTCGGCGCTGTAGCCTGCCTGCTGCTTGATGTTTTGCTCGGCATACCTGGGGTCGGCATTGACCTTGTGCTTGGCAATACCCGCCAGGCCCTTGGCAAACTTCTGCTGAGTTTCGTTATCAACGCCACTGTAACCTTTGAGGTATTCAGCGTTAGCACTGCCGAAACGGCTGACAACCTCACTGGTAGAAAGCGAGATTGTCGTGTTGATGCCATCTCGTGCAATTTCATCTCTGTTGCTTTTTTCAGGGCTGTCCTGGTCGTCGAACATATCAAGCCTCCTCGCAGGCATTTGCGCAATGCAGTTTGGGTCGTGTGTACAACCCTTGGATTTTGTTAAGTCTGACCAGGATTTCATCCACCCAGCCTTGCGGTTCATACAGCCTCAGGCTCTCTCCCACACCAAATACCCACCAGAGTGTCTCCTGGTCGTTTGGCACGCGGGCATTCAGGCGTTGCCAGTCACTGTCTGGCAATTGTTTCAGTGTCTGTTGCGACCCGAGGGGCGTTTCGCTCAAGAGCCAGGCAATTTGAGGCGAGACATCAGCAACCAGATCCACGAACTCGACGGGGCCAGGATTGTTGAACCCCCCGCTATGGACGTACTGATCTATATCGAAATCGGCCTGCTCGCGGACTGGCGCATCCAGACAGACTGCATGCTTGATTCGATGCAGGGCGAACTGGCGATAATCCGAATAACCTTCAACAGTACCAATCAGATAGCTCACGCAATGGCGCGAAACCATCCCTGCTGGATGAACGCGTAGGTTCTTGTTCTCACCTTTGCTGCGACTCAGGTAGACCATCTCCAGTTGGCGCGCTTCCAGCAATGCGGTGGCCACCGGAGACCAGATACTCGCTTGCACTTCAGCAGGCTGCAGTGCCTTGCCGTTGGGCACGGCACGTACACAGTTGAGCCAGTGCACCAATTTATTGTGCTCCAGCCCCTGAAGCTGCCTCTGCGCCAGGTCGAAATGGGGGGCCAATAGCTCAAGCACACTCGGTGGCAGCAACTTGCCCAGATGGCTTTGCGCGAGTGCAAAAGCCAAGGCAGTTGGCGTATCCAGCGCGGGGAAATCAAAACGCGGAGTGTCTTTCGGGAAGCTCCACAGATAAGGGCGCCGACTCTCGTCACACAGCAAAGGGAAATCCAGCGCAAGGCGGCCACTCAGGTCACGCTGCAAGGTCCGCGAATCAATGTTGAACTCTTCAGCTTTGAGCTTTTTTTGCAGCTCACTCGTCGAAATGCTTTTGGGCGCACGAGGGATGTGGCGCAAAAGGGCCAGGTGTCTGAACAACCGGTCTTTGGGATCTGACATGAGGGCAGTTAACTCGTATCGGCCTTGATCTTGATGGTTCGCCAGCATCAAGCCGCTGGCGAACATTCCAATAGTGGCTTTTTAGCACTATATGATATTAAAAAGCCATTTTTGATTGCCTGCTGCCTCATGTCTGACCGGCACTGAAAGCTGTGCTGTTACGACATTTTTCCCGATCCAGCTCCTTCTTCAACTCGTTGATTGCCTGGCTTTTTTTCATCATCACGACGCCAACTACTACACCGATTGCAAAACAGACTAATTCTTTCATGAGGACACTCCGGGCACATTGATTGTGGCGTTGGGACACATCCTCCATCAGGCATGCGACATTCTGTGTCGCAGCCACACACCCACGTCAGATCGCGGAATCCGCGCCTGAAATAAACACACAGCTTTTAGTGAAGGGAGTTCGTAAACTGGGCCAATGCCAAGCGAGCACCAACGGTAACTATCCAATCTCAGCAAGCCCGGTCGCCTGATAGCTGGCTGAACACCCCCTCCAAAACTCACCCCATCCCCAGAGAGCAGCCCATGGTTCTACCACCCCCCCTATTCAGACACGCGACCCCACAGGACGCGGAGCGCTGCTACCAGATCGAAATTTCAGCCTATGAAGGCGATGAAGCCGCCACTCTGGAAAAGATTCGTACACGGATCGCCCAGTATCCCCAGGGGTTTCTGATCCTTGAGCAGGCCAGCCAGGTGGTGGGTTTCATCAATAGCGGCTGTGCCCACGACGTGGTCATGTCGGATGAGGCCTTCAAGGAACTGATCGGGCACGACCCAGCGGCGCCCAATGTGGTGATCATGTCCGTGGTGGTGTCCCCTGAACATCAGGGCAAGGGCTTTTCAACGCTGCTGATGCACGAGTTTGTCGAGCAGATGCGCAGCCTCGGAAAAAAAACCATCCACCTGATGTGCAAAGAACAGCACGTCGGGCTCTACACCCGGCTGGGTTATCAGTACGTTCAGCCATCCCCCTCCGAACATGGCGGCATGGCCTGGCATGAGATGGTCATGGCTGTCTGAGTATCTGTGCGAGCGCCCAAGGCGCTCGTGATACCCGCAAAAAACACTTCACTGCACACGCTTCAGAAAAGGCGTTGTGTTGCCGTGAAAACAAATGTTATGTTGCTAACACGAAGCAAACAAATGACATACCAATAACAACCACAGTGTCGGCGCGCTCTTATGTCCTTGGAAAAAAACAGCTTTCTTCAGTTGCTGGAACAAGAGTTCTCCAACCTGACACCCACCGGCAAGCGTATTGCCAGTTACTTGTTGGGCAATCCGCAACAGTTGCCCTTCGAGTCCGCTGACAGCATTGCGCAGCAAACCTCTACCACGGGCATTTCCGTGGGCCGTTTCCTGCGTTCCCTGGGTTATCAGAACCTGGATGAGGTCAAGCAGAGCCTGCGCGGTGAAGCCCCTACCTCGTGGTTGATCACCGACCGTATCGGCGCCTTCCGCGCCGAAAACAGCTGCGATGATGCACTGGACCGTTCCCTGCACCGTGAAATCGAGGCCATCCAGCAGGTCTATGAACTGGCCCGCAGCGAAACCTTTGCCCGGATCGTGCAACGCATTCACGAAGCCGATGCCGTGTTTATCCTCGGCATCCAGTCCACCCGCGGCATCCTGACTGCTTTTCACAGTCACCTTGAGTACATCCGCCCCAAGGTCTACTACGTTGACGGCCTGTCGGGCATCTACGCCGAAACCCTGAACTCCGGTTTCGCCAATCCGTACGCAATCATTGCCGACTTCCGGGCGTACTCCAGCGTGACCCAGACCTTCTGCGACGCGGCCAGCGACAACGATTTGCCCCTGGCCCTGATCACCGACCTGCAATGCCCCTGGGCCCGGGATTACCCGCTGGACCTGCTGCAGATCAAGACCGACGTCGGGCAGTTCTGGGATTCCCCGGCTCCCCTGGCATGCCTGCTGAACCTGATGGTGTCGGCCGTGGCAGAAAAATACGGCGAGCATCTGGATGTACGCCTGGCAAAAAATCGTCAGTTGCAAAAAGCCTTCGGCCAGTTCGAAGGCTGAGCCGATCGCCTCAAACAAATCACAAATGGAGTGTTTGTGTGAACCAATGCGTTGCCAACCCAAGCCCGCTCGTTGAAATCGATGTCGAGCAGTACCAGGTGCAGATCGAAATGATCTACGCCACTGCCGACAACCTGGCCGGCAAAATCATCTACCCGACGGCCCGTTGCCAGTTGCACCGCGATGCAGCCGTCTGTTTGCGCAAGGCCAGCCAGCTGGCGAATCTGGCGGGCTACAGCCTGCTCATCTATGACGCCTATCGCCCGCCCTATGCCCAGTTTTTGCTATGGGAGGCATTGCCCAACGGCGACTACGTGCGCGATCCGCATCTGGGCTCTCACCACAGTCGCGGTGTTGCCGTGGACCTGACCCTTGTGGACGACAACGGCCAGCCGCTGGACATGGGCACCGCGTTCGACGCGATGGAAGACAAGTCCCACCAGTTCTACCCCGACCTGCCGGTCAACGTGCAGCGCAATCGCCTGCTGTTACTGGGCATCATGCTGGGCGCGGGCTTCCAGGCGATCCCTACGGAGTGGTGGCATTTCGAGCTGCCCAACGCAGACGATTACCCCTTGCTCCACGAGTAATCCGGCCACGAAACCATAGAGTTTCGATGCCAGTGACACCGCTTTACGACAACAAAAAAAACGTTTCAAACATGCTTCATCTGCTACTGCCCGGTTATAGATTCCAAAAATAAACCTACTTCCAGACATCGAATGTTGAAGGAAACCGGCATGACCCTCATCAAGACCGTGAACCGCTCCACCGCTTCCCGTACCCTGAAACTGTTGCCTGGCTTGCTCTGCGCAGCCTTGAGCCTTGGCGCCTGGCAAGCGGCGACAGCAGCCACCGCACAGGACACGCTAGTCATCGGCAAACCCGCCGACCCGCAGACCCTCGACCCGGCCGTGACGTTTGACAACAACGACTGGACCATCACCTACCCGTCTTACCAGCGGCTGGTGGGCTACAAGACCGACGGCGACAAGAGCAGCACCGAAGTCCAGGGAGACCTGGCCGAGAGCTGGACTGTTTCCCCGGACAATCTGGTCTGGGAATTCAAACTCAAGCCCGGCAACAAGTTCGATGACGGCACGGGCGTAGACGCTGCGGCCGTCAAGTTTTCCTTCGACCGTCTGATGACCCTCAAGCAAGGGCCGTCCGGTGCATTCCCGGAAGACATGGTGGTGGAGGTGATCGACCCGCAGACCGTGCGTTTCACCCTCAAGACACCGTTCGCGCCCTTCCTGTTCACACTGGCCCACAACGGTGCCTCGATCGTCAATCCGCTGGTGGCCAACAAAGGCGCAGAGGCCAATGCCTGGCTGTCCAGCCACACCGCAGGTTCTGGCCCTTACCGCCTGAGCAACTGGCAGAAAGGCCAGTCGCTGACCATGGAACCGAACCCCCATTACGCCGGTGCCAAACCTGCGCTCAAGACCGTCGTGCTCAAGATCATCGCCGAGCCTTCGGTACGCCGCCTGCAACTGGAGCGCGGTGATCTGGACATTATCGAAGACATGCCTGAAGACCAACTGGGCTCTCTGGCCAGCAAACCGGGCGTCGTGGTCAAGGAGTTCCCGTCGCTGCGGGTCACCTACCTGTACCTGAACAACAAGCAAGGCCCCCTGACCAACGTCGATGCGCGCCGTGCAATCACCGAAGCCGTGGACTACAACGGCATCGTCAAAGGCATCCTGAAGGGCAAGGCCGAACTGCTGAACGGACCGATCCCGGACGGCATGTGGGCCTACGACAGCTCGCTGCCCAACATGAAGCAGGACATGCCTGCGGCCATGGCCAGCCTGGCCAAGGTGCCAAAGAAAATCACCAACCTGAGCTATATGTACTCCGACAAGGACGCCAACTGGGAGCCGATCGGCCTGACCCTGCAAGCCGCCCTCGCCCCTCTGGGCATCAACCTCAAGCTGGAGAAAACCGCCAACGCCACCCTGCGTGAGCGCGTTGGTCAGGCCGACTACGACATCGCCGTCGGCACCTGGAGCCCGGACTTCGCCGACCCGTACATGTTCATGAACTTCTGGTTCGACTCCAAGATGCAGGGCCTGCAGGGCAATCGTTCGTTCTACAGCAACCCGCAGGTCGATACCCTGATCCGCGAAGCCGCCACCACCAGCGACACCGCCAAACGCACCGAGCTGTACCAGCAGGCGCAGAAAGTGGTGCTCAACGACAGCGCCTACGTTTACCTCTATCAGAAGAGCTACACCCTGCCGATGCGTGATTCGGTCAAGGGCTACGTGTTCAACCCGATGCTCGAACAGGTGTTCAACCTGGGCAGCATGAGCAAGTAAACCTGCTGCTGCGTGCGCGCCAGCAATGGCGCGCATGGCGTTGGATTTCTGTCGTTAGAGTGACTGAGGTGCCCTATGGCCTTCCTGACGTTGTTGCGCAAGCGCCTGCTTGGCCTGTTACTGGTCGTGTTCGGTGTCTCGCTGATTACCTTTACCATCTCCCACCTGATTCCCGGCGACCCCGCCCGGTTGATCGCCGGTGACCGTGCCAGCGATGCGCTGGTCGCCGGTATCCGCCATCAACTGGGGCTGGACTTGCCCCTGTACCAGCAATACGGCCGCTACGTGCTGGACCTGGTCCAGGGTGATCTCGGCACATCGATCCGTACCAACCGCCCGGTACTGGAAGATCTACAGGCGTTCTTCCCGGCGACCCTGGAACTGGCCCTGGTGGCGTTGTTCTTCGCCATCCTGGTCGGCGTGCCGCTGGGCGTGCTGTCGGCGGTCTACCACAACCGCGCCATCGATCAGATCGCACGCACACTGGCCGTGACCGGCATTTCTACTCCGGCGTTCTGGCTCGGCCTGGGCGCCATCGTGCTGTTTTATGGCCACCTTGGCTGGCTGCCCGGCGGTGGTCGCCTGTCCGAAGGGCTCACGCCACCGACGACCATCACCGGCTTCTACCTGATCGACTCCCTGCTGGCCGGTAACTTCACCCTGTTTTTCGATGCACTCAAGCACTTGATCCTGCCCGCGGCCACCCTCGGTTTCGTGACCCTAGGCGTCATCTCGCGGCAGATCCGCTCCGCCATGCTCGATCAACTGGGCGAGGACTATATCCGTACCGCCCGGGCCTATGGCCTGTCGCGCTGGACCGTGATCCTGCGCCACGCCCTGCCCAATGCGCTGATTCCGTCAGTAACCGTTCTGGGCCTGACCCTGGGCGACCTGCTCTACGGCGCAGTCCTGACCGAAACCGTATTTGCCTGGCCGGGCATGGGTGCCTATGTCGTCAAGTCGATCCAGTCCCTGGATTTCCCGGCGGTGATGGGCTTCGCCATCCTGGTGTCGTTTATCTATGTACTGCTGAACATGGCCATCGATCTGCTGTACCGCGTGATCGATCCACGCATTGGCGAGGTGAATTGAAATGTCGGTCCCCCTTAGCGCAACACACGGCCCGCAATGGCGTGAAAAACTGACCTACCTGGCCTATCAGGTCCGCCGCAGCCCGCTGACCATGGCGGGCCTGGTGATCACCTTGATGGTCGTGGCGTCCATGATCTTCGCCCCCTGGCTGGCCAGCCACGACCCCAACGCCCTGAACCTGGCCGAGCGTCTGGCACCACCGTCCGCCGAGCACTGGTTCGGCACCGATGAAGTGGGCCGGGACCTGTTCAGCCGAGTGCTTTACGGCAGCCAGCAGTCAGTGGGGGTTGGCCTGTTCGTGGCCTTTTCATCGTGTTTCATCGGCGGCCTGCTGGGTTGTTTTTCCGGAGTGATCGGCGGGCGCTTTGACGCCCTGACCATGCGCTTGATGGACATCATGCTCTCGGTCCCATCACTGGTGCTGATCATGGCCCTAGCCGCCGCACTGGGTGCCAGCCTGTTCAATGCCATGCTGGCAATCACCCTGGTGCGAATTCCCTCCTATGTCCGCCTGGCACGCGGCCAGGCGCTGGGCATCCGCCAGATGGGCTACGTGAAGGCCGCCGAGACGTTCGGCGCCAGGCGCTGGCACATGGTGCACTGGCACGTCGCCCGCAACGCCATGCCGCCCTTGCTGGTGCAACTGAGCCTGGACATCGGCAGCGCCATCCTGATGGCTTCAGCCCTGGGTTTTATTGGCCTGGGCGCACAGCAGCCTACGGCTGAATGGGGCGCAATGGTCGCCACGGGACGCAACTACATCCTGGATAACTGGTGGTACTCCACCTTTCCGGGGCTGGCGATATTGATCACCGCCACCGGTTTCAACTTGCTGGGCGATGGCGTGCGCGATCTGCTCGACCCACGCCAACAGGGGAAATGACCATGACTACGTGCAATCCTGTGCTGGCCATCGACAACTTGAGCCTTGAGTTCCCTGCCTACAAGAGCAGCGTCAAGGCGCTGAACGGTGTGTCCCTGCACGTCAACCCCGGCGAAATAGTCGGCGTGGTCGGCGAGTCCGGATCGGGCAAGTCCGTGACCGCGATGCTGAGCATGCGGCTGCTTCCCGAACGCAGCTATCGCATCACCTCCGGCAGCCTGAGCATGCTCAACCGCGACATGCTCAGCGCACCTGAAAAAGACTTGCTGAAAATTCGTGGTCGCGATGCGGCCATGATCTTCCAGGAGCCGATGACCGCCCTGAATCCGACCCGTCGAATTGGCCGGCAAATGCTCGACGTCATCATTCACCACCAGAAGATCAGCATCAGTGCTGCCCACGCCAAGGCGGTCGCCCTGCTGCGCGACATGCACATCGCCAGCCCCGAGCAGGTGCTGGAAAGCTACCCGTTCGAACTGTCCGGTGGCATGCGCCAGCGGGTGATGATTGCGCTGGCGTTCTCGTGCGAGCCGCAACTGCTGATCGCCGATGAGCCCACCACCGCCCTCGACGTGACGGTGCAACGCCAGGTGCTGTTGTTGCTGCGCGAAAAGGCCCGGCAAAAAGGCACGGCCATCCTGTTGATCACCCACGACATGGCGCTGGTGTCGCAGTTCTGCGACCGGGTCTACGTGATGTACACCGGGGCAGTGGTAGAACAGGGCCTGACCGCCGAGGTCATGAGCAATCCCCGTCACCCTTACACCCAGGGTTTGCTCAGTGGCCTGCCCGAGATGGTCGAGCCTGGACAGCCACTCATGACCATTCCCGGACAAGTCCCCAACCTTTCACAACTGCCCACCGGTTGCACCTTCGCCGAGCGCTGCACACAGGCCATGCCGGTGTGCGCAAAACGCCCGGTGCTGACCGCCATCAACCGGGATGAGCAACGCAAGAGCGCGTGCTGGCTGGCGCAAGAGGAGCTTTCGTGATGAACAGTGCGCTGATTTACCCTGCAATCGACACGGGACCCGAGATTCTCAAGCTGACCGACGTTCGCGTGCGCTTCCCCGTCAGCAATGACTGGCTGGGCCGTCCCCGGGGCTACGCCCACGCACTCAACGGCATCGACCTTCAAGTCCGGGCCGGGGAAACCCTGGGCATCGTTGGCGAGTCGGGGTGCGGCAAAAGCACCCTGGCCCAATTGCTCATGGGCCTGCTCAAGCCCAGCAGCGGTGAACTGAGCTGGGCCAACGGACAAAATGGCGAGGGCAGCAGTAACGTCCAGATCGTGTTCCAGGACCCGCAATCGTCCCTGAACCCTCGCCTGCCCATCTGGCGCATCATCACCGAACCGCTGTACGCCCGAGGCATGCGCTCACGCGAGCAGATGCGCAGCATTGCCGCCAAAGTCGCTGCCCAGGTGGGCATCCGCCCGGAATACCTGGACCGTTTTGCGCACCAGTTTTCCGGTGGCCAGCGCCAGCGCATTGCGATCGCCAGGGCCTTGTCATCAGACCCTGACATCATCGTCCTCGACGAACCGACCTCTGCCCTGGACATCTCGGTGCAGGCCCAGATCCTCAACTTGCTGGCCGAACTGCAGCAGGCGCGCAACCTGACCTACATCCTGATTTCCCACAACGTTTCGGTCGTACGCCATATGGCTGATCGGGTGGCGGTCATGTACCTGGGACAGATCGTCGAACTGGGCAGTGCCGCCCAGGTTCTGGAGCAGCCGCGTCACCCTTACACACGCCTGCTGTTCGAAGCCGTGCCGCGACTGGGTGTACCGTTGCTTGCCGAGCAAGTGGCGGCACCTACCGAGTTGCCGGGCAACAGGAACCTGCCCGAGGGTTGTTTTTTCCTTGAGCGCTGTGGTTTGAACAGAGAGGGCTGCAAGCAGCCTCAAGTGATGCGCGGAGGTCAACACCAGCAAGTCAGGTGCCACGTACAGGACTGACTGCACTCCTTGTAGCCGCTGGCGAAGGAACGAGGCTGAGTTCGTGTGGGCAGCGGTCGCGAGACCGGTACATGCGGTGTGCCAGATTGACCGTGAAAGCCGATTTTACGACTGCTTCGCAGCCGGACGCAGCCTCGCACGGCTCGTCAGCGACTACAGATTCGCCACCCATCCCGCGTGTACCGCGTGTAGCCGCTGACGAGTAGAACGAGGCTGCGATCGAGCGCGAAGCGGTCGCAAGACCAGTACACGCGGTGTGCCAGATTGACCGTGAAAGCCGACTTTACGACTGCTTCGCAGCCGGACGCAGCCTCGCACGGCTCGTCAGCGACTACAGGCTTCGGCACCCATCCCGGGTATACCGCGTGTAGTCGCTGACGAGTAGAACGAGGCTGCGATCGAGCGCGCAGCGGTCGCAAAACCGGTACACACGGTGTGCCTGACTGACCGTCCGCCCCCCCCCCAATTATTAAGCCTTCACCAGCACTCGACTCACTTCAAACTGCCCCACCAGTTTTTGCAGTTTATTGGCATTGAGCCGCACGGTTTCAGCACTGTTTTGCAGCATCACAACAGTCTGGCGCATTTGCGTGGAGCTATGGTCGACCTGCTTGATCGTCCTGCCATAATCGAGGCTGCGCATGTTGAGTTGCTGGATGATCGCAAACATGCTTTCAACCGCCTGGTGCAGGTGTACGTTTTCCGAGGACGCATCTTCGGCCAGGCGCAAGCTGTTATCGACGTCCTTGACGCCCTCTTCCATGAAGCTGACCGCTCTTTGCGTTTCGCTCTGCAAACCTTCGACCATGTGCCTGATGTCTTCTGCCGCGCGCGATGTGCGTGAGGCCAGGCTTCGCACTTCATCGGCAACCACCGCAAATCCCCGCCCATGCTCCCCCGCTCGCGCAGCTTCAATGGCAGCATTGAGCGCCAGCAGATTGGTCTGATGGGTGATGGCGCTGATCAGACCGGTGATGTTGCCAATCTGAGTCATCTTGCTGTCGAGCAACTGCACGCTCGAAGATGAACGCTCAACCACATCCCTGATGGACTGCGTGCCTTCCTGTACGGCAAGAAACTGTTCGCGGGCACGTGCGACAACTTCATCCATTGCCTGCTTCATGTGCTCGGCACTGGCCGAGGCCTGCTGGATCTCGCCCAATTGGTCTTCGACGATAATCATCATGCGATGAACCGCTTCGCCGACCTCGGCAGACGTCACACTGGCTTGCTGGCTACGCCCCAGCATCATCCGGTTGGTGCTGCCGACCGTGCTGCTGGCTTTCACCACCTGGCCGACCACCGAGTCCAGATGGTCGATGAAGCTGTTGATCCAGCGCCCCATGTCCCCGGTTTCGTCATTGGCCATTTTCGTGGTGTCCAGTCGCTGGCGCAGGTTGCCCTCACCCTCGGCGATGGTCATGATCACGCCCGTCATCACGTTCAACCTGGCAGCCAGTCTTTTTGGCCCCCACCGACTGAACAGCACTGCCGCACACACCATGCTCAGAATTTCGGCGGCATCAATCATGTCCTGGCCCAGGCCACTGTAATGCCGGACCACGTAGTTGCAGGCAAACAGGCCTGCCATGGTCGCAAGGTACGGCTTCATCAAGCCATAACTGAGGGAGCGCCGACGATAGACTTCCTCCAGGTCGGCCTCGCACATCATGCCCCAGCGATCCGGTGAACCCGGCAACTGAAACGTGACGCCCTTGCCCACCACCGGAATGTGCCGGTAGTCCGAATAACCGGGATAGGTCACGAACAGGTTGGAACCCGTACGGATGGTCTCGCGAACACCTGCGTGCAGTTGCTGCGTGGCAGGGTCGGTGAAGCGCAGTTCCAGCTCGGTATGGCGCTGTATCTGGACGGTTCTCCAGGGCGTTTGCACCCCGCTTTTGAGGTTTTCTCCATGGGTGAATGTACCGTCCTCGAAGCGCGATCGGGACAAGGCGGTCCCTGGCGCAATGGCCGGGTCAAAACGGGACTGGGCCATGAACAGGTAGTTGTCACCGGACTCGGCAAAGATGTGCCCGGCCTCGCGCTGGATCAGATCACCCAGCACATCGTTGGGTACGCGACCGCACAGGCAGCCCAGCACGGTGGCGCCGACCTTGATCGGCTGATAGAACATCAACGTCACTTCATCGTGAAAGCGGGAAGAAGACGGGCCGATCTGCAAGGTCAGCGGGTCGCAGTAAGGCCCCTGCAGAAACGGCGCCTTCAAGCCTTCTGCCAATGCCCGTGCATGTTCCAGACTGGTGCTCGCGCGCCGACTCCAGGTCGAGGCCAGGACATTGGCGCGGGTATCCAGCACAAATAATTCTGAAAAGTCTTCTGCCTGAGCGAGCTTGTCCGTCAGCGAAGTGCTATCGAGTTGGGCAAAGTCACCGGCCAGGCTTTCTGCCAGTTCAGCCAGGTGCTCCCATTGCTCGCGAGTCCAGTTTTGCAACAACTGCACACGGGTTTCTGCGATGGCTTCGAATGTCTGTTCAATCACAGGGTAAGCCGCACGATTAAGCCAGCACGACCAGCCCATCATGATTTTTCCGGTTTTGCCGAACCAGGGTAGCCAGTGCTTCTCTCGAGAGGACAGCGTCATGGAACTGCTGGATAGCGGCATTCAATACACTCTCAATGACATAAATGATGTCAAATTGATAGCAACTACCAGGCCAACTCGAAGCCGCCCTCACGGCCATGCCTTGCAAGGGTGGAACGCGACAGCTCACGCCTCAAGCCGGTGCACCCGGGGCAATACGCTCCATTATGGCGCCCCCTCGCGGGGGCCAGATATCACTCCGCCTCCAGCGCCCCCAGCCAACGGGCTTCTGAGCGCAGCAAATGCTGGCGGATGGCTGTCTGCGCAGCGATCACGTCCTTGCACTCCAGGGCGTGCAGGATCGATTCGTGCTCGATCACGGCGGCATCCCAGGTCCCGGGGTTTTCGGAGTGTTCGCTAAGGTGCGATGAAATCGGGCTGTGGCGCTCGTCGAACAACGACGTAATGATCCGCACCAGCGCGGAGTTGCCGGTCATTTTCGCCAGGCGATGGTGAAACTTGCGGTCGTCATCCAGAGGCGGCCGATTGGCCTTGATGCTCTCACGCATGGCGTCGATGCAGTCCTTGAGGTAGCGGTAATCGCTTTTCTTCCCGTGCATGCAGGCCAGCACCACGGCCTCGCCTTCGATCAGTGCCCGCGCCTGCATCAGTTCGGTGGGGCTCTCACCCAGGGTCACCGTGCGTGCGCCGCCCTCGGGCACGCGCGCGGCAACATAGACCCCGGAGCCCATCTTGATTTCGATACTGCCTTCTATTTCCAGGGCAATCAGCGCCTCCCTCAACGAAGGCCGTGACACCCCCAGCAACTGCGTCAAGTCGCGTTCAGGAGGCAAGCGCGAGCCGACCTTGAAGTCGCCCTGAACGATGTATTCACGAAGCCTGTCGGCGATTTTCTGGTAGAGCTTGCGCTCTGGAGCAGGAAAGGAGGAGACCATCGAGTCTGAGTCCGAGAAATGATGCCAAAGGCTACCACAGAGGCCGAGGTGGACTGGAGAAACCTCGGTGGCAGCCCTGGACACTTCATCTGGCAGATCAGCCCTGATGCTGGTCTTGCCACTCCGGGCCATTGGGGTACTCAAAGTGCTCCAGGGACGATTGTTTCATCGTCACGCTGTATCCCGGCTGTTGGGGCGGCATGTAACGTCCGCGGCGTATCACGATCGGTTCGAGGAAGTTTTCGTGCAGGTGATCCACGTATTCCAGCACGCGTTTCTCCAGCGACGCCGAGACCGCGATGTAATCGAACAGCACAATGTTTTGCGAGTACTGGCACAAGCCGACACCCCCGCCATGGGGACACACGGGCACACCGAACTTGGCGGCCATCAACACCACTGCCAGCACTTCGTTCAGGCCACCCAGGCGCGCCGGGTCGAGCTGACAGAAGTCCAGGGCACCGGCCTGGAAGAACTGCTTGAACATGACCCGGTTGTGCGCATGCTCACCGGTGGCCACGCCGATCGGGTGGATGCGCTGGCGAATCGCCGCGTGACCGAGCACGTCGTCCGGGCTGGTGGGTTCTTCAATCCACCAGGGATCGAACTCGGCCAGACGCCGCATGTTGCTGACCGCCTCGTCCACGTCCCAGGTCTGGTTGGCGTCCATCATCAGTTTGCGATCCCAACCCAGTTCCTCACGCAGGATCTGGGCGCGGCGCATGTCTTGCTCGATATCGGCACCCACCTTCTGCTTGAGATGGGTCCAGCCTGCGTCCACCGCCTCACGAGCCAGGCGGCGCATTTTTTCTTCGGAATAACCCAGCCAGCCGGCAGCGGTGGTATAGCCGGGGTAGCCTTCGCGCAGCATCTGTTGCTCCCGCTCGGCCTTGCCCGGTGCCGCGCGACGCAACATCGCTATGGCTTCCTGTGGCGTCAGGGCATCGGTGATAAACGTGAAGTCGACGCAGCGCACCAGCTCTTCGGGGCTCATGTCGGCAAGCAGCTTCCAGACCGGCTTGCCCTCCTTCTTGGCCCACAGGTCCCACAGCGCGTTGATGATGGCCGCGGTGGCCAGGTGCACCACCCCTTTTTCCGGGCCGACCCAGCGCAGCTGGCAGTCACCGGCAACGATTTCATGCCAGTAGGCCCCGAAGTTGCCGGTGATGCTTTCCAGGGTACGACCGGTGACAAACAGCTTGGCCAGTTCCTTGACCGCGGCAACGCACAAATCGTTACCGCGCCCGATGGTGAATGTCAGGCCGTGCCCTTCCAGGCCGTCGCCCGAATCGGTGTGCAAGGTGACATAGGTGGCTGAGTAGTCCGACGTCGAATTCATCGCATCCGAGCCGTCCATGCTTCTGGAAGTAGGAAAGCGAATATCGCGAACAGCGACCTGGGTAATAAGGGTAGACATGGGGTTATCCTGAAGTTGAAGCTTGCCCCGCCATCTGCGGTGGATGCAGGCTTATTCATGTTATTTTCGTGCCGCACCCGCAGTCTGTCCTGCACGACCCCTCTGCGAAATTGAATGTTTCGACTACACCGATCACTCCAGGTAATCGCCCCATGATCAAGCCGCTTGAACAGTTTCGCAGTCGCCTGCGCATGCGCCACCTGCAACTGCTGTTTGTCCTGTCTGAAGAAGGCTCGCTGCGCAAGACCGCAAACATCATGGCGCTGACCCAGCCTGCAGTGACCAAGGCCCTGCACGAGCTTGAGAGTCTGGTGGGCGAAGCGTTGTTTATCCGCACCCACAAGGGCCTGGTCGCGAACACGCTGGGGGAAGCGGCCATTCGTTATGCGCAGCTGGTATTCGCTGACATGAGCGGCCTGCACGAAGAAATGACGGCCCTGCAATCGGGCAATCTCGGGACATTGCGCATCGCTTCAATGGGGTCACTGGTGGGCGGCCTGTTGCCACGCACCCTGGCGCAATTGACCCAACGCCATCCCAAGCTGAACATCACCGTGGTCATCGACACCAGTGACGTGCTGCTCCAGGCCTTGAGTCTTGATCAACTGGACCTGGTCATCGCCCGAATCACCGATGGCTGGCCGACCGAAGACCTGAACTTCGAAGCGTTCGATGAAGAGGTGATTCAGATCGTCGCGCGCACCGGCCATCCGCAGCAGCACAACAGCGACGTCACCCTGGAAACCCTGGCCTGCTACCCCTGGATCGTGCAATCGCAACCCGCGCCGCTGCGGGAAATCTATCAGCAGATTTTTCGCCAATCCCAGGTGCAGGCTCCTGCCAGCCCACTTGAAACCGCCTCGACCATGCTCACGGTCTCACTGCTCCAGCAAACCGACATGCTCGCCTTGATGCCGCTGTCACTGGTGGAGTACTACAGCGAACTGGGGGTGCTGGCACCGCTGCCGATCAAGGTGGCGGCGCGCTTGATGCCTTTCGGCCTGATCAGCCGCAAAGGACGGGTGCCCACGGCGGCGATGGAAGTGGTCAAGGCCGAACTGCGGGTGCAGGCCGGCCTTGAGGGTACAGGCGGGGTTACGGGCGACTAGACGTCAGGTCGGCAGGCGGCACGTAAGCAGTGGTCGCCGTCGACGGTGTGCGTTTGAGCATCAGCAGCAACAACACACTGACAAAGCACAGCGCTGCCACGACCTGGAAGCCGGTGCTGCTGTTGCCGGTCACCGCATCGGCGTAGGCCTTGATCTGCGGCGAGACAAAGCCGCCCAGGTTACCGATCGAGATGATGAAGGCGATCCCGGTGGCCGCGCTGGTGCCGCCCAAATGACGGGTCGGCAGGCTCCAGAACACGGGCTGACTGGCCACCAGCCCCGGTATGGCGATACAGAACGCCAACAGGGTCAGCACTGGCGTGTTGATCACCGACAGCGATGCAAAGGCCAGCGTGCCAACGGCAAGCATGGAGGATGCGACCAGGCGATGGTTGTTGTGTTTGTCGGCATACACCGTGGCGATACGCATGGCGACGATGGTGCAGAGCCAGGGGATCATCAGCAGCAGGCCGACCGAGGTGTTGACCTGACCACCCAGGGTCGAGGCCAGCTTGGCCGGCAAGTAGAACGCCAGCGGTGCATTACCGATCTGTACGCAAAAGTAAATGGCGATAAACATCAGTACACGCTTGTCTTTGAGTACACCAAAGATCGAGCCGTGGCTGGCGTAGCCCTTGGCCTTTTCTTCGCCTTCAATGACGGTGTTCATGGCGTGTTTTTCTTCAGCGGTCAGCCATTTGGCTTCGCTTGGACGGCTCGCCAGATAAAAGAACGCAATCACCCCGACCACCGAGGCCGCCAGGCCTTCGACCACAAACATCCACTGCCAGTTGGTCAGGCCAAAGGGGTTGCTGGTATCGAGGATGAACCCCGACAACGGGCTGCCGATCAGCATCGCCACCGGTACGCCAAAGTAGAACAGGCCAATGGCGCGGGAACGTTGCTTGGCCGGAAACCACTACGTCAGGTACAGGATGATCCCGGGCATGAAGCCCGCCTCGGACACCCCCAGCAAAAAGCGGATGACGTAGAAGGATGTCTCGCTGGTGGCAAACATCATCGACGCCGAGACCAGCCCCCAGGTGACCATGATCCGAGCCATCCACACCCGTGCGCCCACTCGCTGCAGGATCAGGTTGCTGGGCACTTCAAACAGCGCATAACCGATAAAAAATATCCCCGCACCCAAGGCAAATGCGGCGTCACCGATACCGGTGTCGGCTTGATAGGCGATCTTGGCAAAACCGACGTTGGCGCGGTCGATAAACGCCAGGGCGTACATCAGGGCGAGAAACGGCAATAGCCGGATCGCTGCTTTCTTGACGCCGCTCGCCAGCGCGGGCGAGTCATACAACGCTTGATAACTCATGGAACGTACCTCTTCTTATTGTTGGAGTAGGTGTTATCCAGGATGCACTCAGGCATCTTCACTCTGCGTATCACGTGTGTTCGGCAAACCTCGCCAGTTCTGCGTGTGTCGGTAATCCATCGCTGTCCCCCGGGAAACCCAGCACCCGGGCGCCGATCAGGTTGCCCCTGGCCACGGCCACGGCAACGCTTGAGCCTTCGAGCAAGGCGCTGATGACGCCCACGGCAAAACCGTCGCCCGCGCCCACGGTGTCCACGACGTTGCTCACCGGGTAGCCGGGGCTGTAGCCGCTTTTAGTGGCGCTGGCGTAATAGGCGCCCTCGGCACCGAGCTTGATGACCACCAGGGAGCAGCCTCTGTCCAGGAAGTACCGGGCAATGTCGGCGGGCTGTTCCAGGCCACTGAGCAAGCGGCCTTCGGCAAGACCGGGGAACACCCAGTCGGCCAGCCCGGCCAGATCATTCAGGCAAGCCACCATATGGGCTTGGGACGCCCAGAGCCGTGGCCGCAGGTTGGGGTCGAATGACACGCTGCAGCCTGCGGCACGCATGTCACGGGCCATGTGCACAATCAGCTCGCACACGCTGTCACCCAGTGCCGGGCTGATGCCCGTGATATGCAGATGCCTGGCGCCTCGGCAGTACCCGGCCGGATAATCGGCCAGGCTCAAGTGACTGGCCGCCGAACCTTTGCGGTAGTACTCGATGTCCGGGTCGCCACCGTCCGAACGGCGCGACTTGAACATCAGGCCCGTGGCGTGTTCGCTGTCCTGCACGGTGTGCCGGTGGTCAATACCGTCACGCGCCATGACCTCGCGCAGCCAGTGGCCGAGGGTGTCATCCCCCAGGCGGCTGATATAGCCGACCCGAAAACCAAGGCGTGCCAGGCCGGTGGCCACATTCAGCTCGGCGCCTGCGGCGGCACGCACATACTGTTCGGCCTCATGCAGGCTGCCGTCGGTCATGGCGCTGAACAGGCCCATCGCCTCGCCGCAGGTCACAATGTCGATCGTTTCTGTTGAGTCGCTCATGTCACATCACCGCACCGATTTGCCAAGGCAGGAATTCGTTGTCGCCCATGCCGTTTTCTTCGCTGCAGGTGGGGCGACCCGACGCGGTTGCGAGCATCAACTGGAAGAGCCGCTCACCGGCTTCGGCCACTGACTCTGCACCCTCGACGATCGCACCGGCATTGAAATCCATGTCCAGCGCCATGCGCTCGAACAGTCGGGTATTGGTGGCGATTTTCAGGGACGGCGTCGGTTTGCAGCCGTAGGTCGAACCGCGCCCGGTTGTGAAGCAGATCAGGTTCGCCCCGCCCGCCACCTGGCCGGTTGCGGACACCGGGTCGTAGCCAGGGGTGTCCATGAACACCAGGCCTGTCTGTACGATCGTCTCGCCATACTCGTAAACCCCCATCAGGCCGGTGGCACCCGCCTTGGCCACTGCGCCCAGGGATTTTTCAAGGATGGTGGTAATGCCACCGGCCTTGTTCCCCGGTGACGGGTTGTTGTTCATGTCTCCGTCGTGATGACGCACGTAGTCTTCCCACCAATGAATCCGGCTCATCAATTTTTCTGCGATCTGCGGTGTAGCGGCACGGGCGGTCAGCAAGTGCTCGGCACCATAAATCTCGGGAGTTTCCGACAAAATCGCCGTCCCCCCGTGGCGCACCACCAGGTCCACCGCCGCACCCAGGGCCGGGTTGGCGGTGATCCCCGAATACCCGTCCGAACCGCCGCACTGCAGGCCCACGGTGAGGTGGCGGGCCGATACACGGCTGCGCTGCTGGCTGTTTACGGGCGCCAGCATCGCCTGTACCAGCTCGATCCCCCGCTGCACCGTTTCGCGGGTGCCGCCCGCCTCCTGGATCACCAGACTGGCCTTGAGCGCTGCCGGCCGATCGGCCAGTTGCTCCATCAGCGGGGCCAATTGGTTGACTTCACACCCCAGGCCGATCACCAGTACACCGGCAAAATTCACATGGTCTGCATAGCCGCGAAGGGTTCGCTTGAGGATCTCGATCCCGTCGCCCTTGGCCCCCATGCCACAGCCGCTGCCGTGGGTGATTGCAACCACGCCGTCGACATTGGGGTAATCGCGCAGGTGGGCGGCATCGAACGCCGCAGCAATCTGCTTGCACACGGTGGCCGAACAATTGACGCTGGAAATGACCCCGATGTAATTGCGCGTACCCACACGGCCATCGGCCCGGACATAGCCGTCAAAACTGACGTCGTTGTTGTTGAAAACAGTGGGCTGATAGACGTTGGCCAGGGTGTGGGTGGAACTGCCCGAGGGCATTTCAAGGTTGTGTACATGGACGTAGTCACCGGGCTTCACGTCCGCGGTGGCCTGCCCGATGATTTGACCGTATTTGCGAATCGGCTGCCCGCAAACCAAACCGCGCAGGGCGATCTTGTGGCCCGAGGGAATGTCGGCCCGGGCGATGATGGCCAGGCCGTCGGCATGCAGTACCTGACCTTGGGCGATATCGCCGCGTGCGACCGCGACGTCATCGCCCACAGTCAGTACCAGTAAGGATGAGCTTGCAAGGTTCATGGTGGATCCTCAACGGTTATGGCGCGCCACTCAGTGCTGGCTGAGCAGGACGGCCCGCAACATCGGCTGCTCAAGACCGGGAGCAAGCTGTTCAGCCAGCTCGACCAGGGGCAGCAAACGGCGTGTTTTCTTGTCTTTATGGTTAACCGCAATATCAGCGAGACGGTGTTGCAGGAACGGGTTGCCAAAGCGTTCACGCACGCTGTCGACGTAACGCTGCGCCGCGTCGAACTGGCCGAGGGCAGCGAACACCGGCAACACTTCGCTGGCCCACAGGGCTTCCAGGTCGGCGCGCAAGGCAGGGCTTTGCATGGCCTGGTAGACCGTCTCGGTGGCCGGTCGGCCATCGCTCAACCAGCGCTCGGCCAGATAGCTGTGGCCCAGGTTCAGGGTAAACAGCTTGAGGCGCTCGAAATCGTCCAGGTCATCGGTCAGGACAATGGCCTCATGGCTGCACGGCAGGGTCAGCCCCTCCTGGCGCTCGATCGCCCACAGGGCATAGGGCTCAGCCACCGCGCCCACCGGCTCTAGGGCCTGGGAAACAATGCGGTCGACCAGGGAGTTCGCCCAACGGCAGGTGTGGATCAGGTAGGCCTCGAATGCATCGCCCAGCGCCCAACTACGGGCCAGCGTTACCAGCAGGTCGCGCAGCACGTCGCCGTTACGCGCGACCAGTTCACAGGGGAACAGCGACAAGGTGGACTGGGGGTTGTTTACCCAGCGGTCATGCAACAACACCAACAGCTTGGCCGGGAAGCTGACCGGTGCCGGGGCATCCGCGTCGAGCAACGCTGGCGTATCCCGCGAATCCAGTTGATAACCCCGGTCCCCGGTATTGGACACCACGACTTTGACCTGCTCCACAAAGCCCTTGCGCAGCACCGGCCATTGCTCGGTGGCATGCACCGCGCGGCTGATGGCCGAGGCCCACAGGTTCTGCTCCACCACCTGACCGTTTTCGATGCCCTGGATCAGCACACGGTACGGTGTACCGCTGGCCAGTGCTGCGGTGCGCGCAGTGCTGGCCGGGCTGTCGGTGCTCTGTACCACGGCGATGCGGCCCAGGGCTGCGCCACGCTCCAGGGCTTGGGACACGAACAAGTCAACGTGAGCCTGAAGAAACCGGCTGGTTCCGAACTGCAGGATCGGCGGAAATTGGCTATCGCTCATCACCACCCCCTCAGCACTCGATAATGGCTTTGACCACGCCTTGCTGCGGATCCAGCAGCGTGGTGAATTGGTTCACGACTTCGCTGAGCGGGATACGGTGGGTATTGAGCGCCTGGTCCGGGATCAGGCCATCGCGCAGGCATTGCTCGACGTAGCGGAAGTCTTCGACAGTGGCATTGCGGCTGCCCATCAGGGTGGCTTCGCGCTTGTGGAACTCGGGATCGGAGAAGGTGATCGAGTCACGCACCACGGAAATCATCACGTAGGTGCCGCCGTGGGCGATAAATTCAAAGCCGCGTTCCATGGCCCGGGCGTTGCCGGTGGCGTCGAACACCACGTCATAGAAATCGCCTTCGGTGAGGTCGGCAAGGGCCTCTTTGTCACCCTCGCCAATTTTCACTGCGGCGTGAACATTGAGGTGCTTGCGGCAAAAATCCAGGCGGTCGTCACGGGTATCGAGCACGGTGACGATGGCCCCGCGCAGCCCTGCAAAGATCGCCGCCGCCATGCCGATCGGTCCGGTTCCGACGATCAGCGTGCGCTGCCCGGCCTGGATGTTCGAGCGGCGCACCGCATGGGCGCCGATGGACAGGAACTCGATCATTGCCGCCTGGTCCAGCGACACGCCCTCGGCCTTGTGAATGAATTGATGGGCCACGCTCAGGTATTGGGTAAAGGCGCCGTCGCAATGCACGCCGAGCACCTGAATCCGGGTGCAGCAGTTGGTCTTGCCCTGACGGCAGGCGATGCACGTGCCGCACGAGATATAGGGCATCACGTAGACCACGTCCCCAGCGACCAGACCGCTGCCCTCTTCACTGGTTTCGACGATGCCGGAAAACTCGTGGCCCATGACCCGAGGGTACTCAAGGAACGGCTGGTTGCCGGTGTAAATGTGCAGGTCAGTGCCACACACGCCCACGCGCTTGACCCTGATCAGGGTTTCGCCGGGCTGGCGCTCGGGAATCGGACTTTCGATGGCGGTGAGCGAGCGCGGCTCGTTACAGATCACAGTCAGCATTTTTTATTCTCCGTCGTTAGCCCGGGGGCTACGGGTACAGGCGAGGTGATAGAGGGGTGACAAACAGGGAGGGCTGCAACAACGGAGGGGAAAAGACAGGGCATCTGGATCTCCTCTTATTGTGTGCAGGCTTGAGTGCCGCTTGGATGATCACGCCTCGAAAATTACACGCAGCCAAAAAAATTGGCAAGACCAGTTTTCAAAATAATTGAATTGGCCTTACCAGATTGATGTGCGTTGAATTCAGCCCCTACCCCTGATGTCCGACCTGAATCACCTCCAGCGCACCATCCACCAGAATCTGGATCGTCTGCTGCGAACAGCGTTCAACGCGCGCATTAACCCCATAAACCTCGGCGAAAAGTTGCGGGGTCAGCACCTGCTCCGGGGGACCGAAACCGATCAGCGCGCCCTCGCGCAATACGGCAATCCGGTCTGCGTAACGGGCCGCCAGGCTGATGTCGTGCATGACGATCACGGCAATCAGCCCGTGCTGACGCACCATCGCCCGCACGCATTCCATTACCCGCAGTTGATAGCTCAGGTCCAGCGCACTGGTGGGCTCATCCAGCAGCATCACACGGGGCCTGCGGGCAATCAGTTGTGCCAGGCTGACCAGTTGCCGCTGACCACCGGACAATGCGTTGAGCAGGTTATCGGCCAAGTGCTGGATGCCGATGCGCTGCAAGGCCTCATAGGCTTGCAACAGGTAATCGCCGCCGCCTGCCCCCACCCGCAACGCCGCCATGACGCTTTCGGTCACACTCAACCCCAGTCCGGGTGGCAAGTGCTGGGGCATGTAGGTGATGAGACGGGCGCGCTGGGCCACGGACATCGGCGCCAGTGGCCGACCTTGCAGACTGACGGAACCGGTCATGGGCTCAAGCCCCGCCAGCCCACGCAACAAGGTTGATTTGCCGGCACCGTTGGGCCCGATCAGGGCGGTCAGCGTGCCGGGACGCAGCTCTGGCAACGAGACATCGCCAATCACCACCCGGCACCCGTACTTCACGTGCCCGTGACGGATCAACAACCCCTGCTCACTCATAACTGCCTGCCCCGCTTGTAGACCAGCGCCACAAAAATCGGCACCCCCACCAGCGCGGTGACGATGCCCACCGGCACGATGACGCCCGGCATGATGATTTTGCTGACCACCGAGGACAGCGACAGCAACAACGCGCCCACCAGCGCACTGGCCGGGAACAGAAAGCGCTGGTCCTCTCCGATCAGGATCCGCGCAATATGCGGCCCCACCAGGCCGATAAAGCCAATGGTGCCGACAAACGCCACCGCCGTGGCGGCCAACAGGCTGATGCGCAGCAACGAGAAAAATCGCAGCCGCCGCACATCCACGCCAAAGCTCTGCGCCCGCTCCTCGCCCATGCGCAGCAACGTCATGCGTGAAGCCGCGTGCAGGGAAAACGGCGCAGTCAACGCCACCACCAGGGCCAGAATCCCCAGCTTGTCCCAATTGGCCCGGGCCACGCTGCCCAGGCTCCAGAACACCAGTTGCTGCAGGACGTCTTCAGTGGCCAGCAACTGCAACAGGGCAACCAGTGCGTTGCAACTGAACACCAGCGCAATACCGAACAGCACCAGGGTCTCGACCCCTGCCCCGCGCAGCCGCGACATGCCGTGCAGCAGGAACATCGAGCCGCAGGCAAACACAAAAGCCGACAGGGCCACCAGGGAGTCGCGACTCAACAAGGCGCTGCTAACCGGAAACACGATCACCAGCGAAGCCCCCAGCGCAGCGGCCGACGACACGCCCAGGGTGAACGGGCTGGCCAGCGGGTTATTGAGGATCGCCTGCATTTCCGCACCGGCCAGAGACAGGGCTGCGCCGACCATCACGGCCATCAGCGCATAGGGCAGGCGCACATTCCAGATGATCACGCGGTCAGTCACGTCCAGGGTTTGCGGGTGCAGCAGCCCCTGGATCAAGTCCCCCAGCCCCATGCCTGACGAGCCGGTGGACAGGTCGAGCAGCACGGCACCCACCAGCGCGCAGCCCATCACCAGTAACAGGCAACACCGTCTAGCCAGTAGACGCCGATAACCCTGGCTGGCAGCAATCACTGCCGGGTTGGCGATTGAAGTCATTTCTGCTCACTGATCCAGTACTGGCCCGCCAGCGGCGTGTCGAGGAACTGTCGGTTGATTTCAGCCAGCGTCTGCTGTGGATCAAGGTCGGCAAACCTTTCGGGGTGAATCCACCTGGCCATCGCCTCAATGGCGAGAATGTTGTACGGCGAATTGTAAAAGTCGTGCCACAGGCCATGGACATTACCCTCGCGCACCGCCCGCAGCTCGACAAACTCCGGACGCTTGAGCACGTGCTTGAGCGACGCCCGGGCCGTCTGTTCATCGATGCCCGCGCCCAGCATCACACCGGGCTTTTGATTGCCCGAGAGGATGTACACATCGGGATCGGCCTTGAGCGCGTATTCAACACTGATGTCACCCAGCGCGCCGGGCACCACGCCCTCGGCAATATTGCGCCCGCCCACCAGGCGGATCAGCTCGCCCATGCCGCCCTTGCCGGTGGTATGCCCGGGATTGGCCCAGACCCCGCCCAGCAGTTCCAGAAACACCTTTGGGCGCTGGCTGTCATCGATCGCGCCCAGGGTCTGGGTGATGCGTTCGATGTGCTGGCGGTAGAAATCAAGAAAGGCACTGGCCCGGGCTTCGCGCCCCAACGCCTGGCCCAGTGCTGTCATGCTGTCCTCGGTGCCTTGCATCGGGTTGACCCGGAAATCGACGAACAACACCGCAATCCCGGCTTTTTCCAGCACATCGGCCACCGGGCTGTGATCGGTGGGGCCATGCCCGGAAATACTGAACACCGCCAGATCCGGCTTGAGCGCCAGGATCTGCTCGGCACTGACACTCTGCTCGGAGGCCTGGCCGATCAACGGGATGTCCTTGACCTCGGGGAACTTCGCCACGTAAGCCGCGTAGGTGTTGGGGTCAAGCTTGCGCAGGTCGTTCTGCCAGCCAACGATACGTTTGAACGGCTGATCGCGGTCGAGCAGCGCGAAGGCCGAAATCAGCCGCCCTTCCCCCAGCACCACCCGCTGCACCTGGTCCGGCACCTTGACCACCCGCCCCAAGGCATCAGTGACCTCTTTGGCACTGGCGCACGAAGTCCCCAACGCCACCAGCACCAGCATGGCCCCAAGGCGTACAAAGGCCTGACGCAAAAACACTCTCGACACGGCAAATCTCCCGCTGAATAAAAGGCTCAAACGTCGCTCCAGCGCCGCAAGAGGTTGTGATACACGCCGCTCAGTTGCAGCAGTGATTCGTCATCCGCCTGCTGGGCGGTCAAGCGTTGAATGGCCACGTCCATGTCCAGCAACAGGCTGCGCTGGCTGTCTTCGCGCACCAGGCTTTCGATCCAGAAAAAACTCGCAACACGCTCGCCCCGGGTCACCGGGTTGACCTTGTGCACGCTGCTGCCCGGGTACAGCACCAGATGCCCGGCGGGCAACTTGACGCTGCGCTCGCCAAAGGTGTCGCGGATCACCAGTTCGCCGCCGTCATAACTGTGGGGATCGGCCAGAAACAGGGTCGCGGACACGTCCGTGCGCACCCGCTCACGAACGCCCTTGATGCCGCGAATGGCGTTGTCGATATGAAAACCGAACGACTCGCCTGCGCTGTAGCGGTTGAACAAGGGCGGGTAGATGCGCTTGGGCAACGCGCCAGACATGAACAACGCGTTATCGGACAGCCGCTGCAGAATGCGCTGGCCCAGCAGCAGGCCGACCTCGTTGTCTTCAGCCAGTTGGCGGTTGAACTTGCCCCGCGCCGAACGCACTCCGGCGGTCTGTTTGCCATCGACCCACGGCTGATCGAGCAGCACGCGGCGCATCTCGGTCACTTCCTGCGGGCTGAACAGGTCGGCGATTTCGATCAGCATCTCTCGCTCCGCAACAACCCGGAATCAGAAGTCATAATCGATACTCGCCGTCAGCGTGCGTCCGGCTCCCGGCACGCCATACAGCTGAAAGCCATCTAGCGAGGCGCCGACGCGGCTGAAGTAGAAGGTGTTGAACAGGTTGTCGACATTGAGGTTGACCGTGGTCTGGCGATTGAACCTGTACTGCGCTGCCAGGTAGTGCACCCAGTAGCCGGGGGCCTTTTCCTTGTCCTGGGTGTAGATCGCAAGCACCCCTGAAGGACCGTCGGCATAGCTGCTGTTGTTGTTCAGGCCACCCACGTATTTGTTGTCGGTGTAGCGACGACGACCCACGTAGTTGGCGCCATAGCTCAAGCTCAGGTCATCGGTAAAGGCGTAGGTGGTCCACAGGTTGGCCGTCAGGTCGGGCACGTTCTTGGCCTCTGCGCCTTTGTTGACACCCTTGGTCTGTTCGCTTTTGAGGGCCGAGAAACCGCTGTAGGCCGTCCAGCGATCGGTCAAGGTGCCTTGCAGGCCCAGCTCGACGCCATCGACCCGTTTGGCAGGCAAGGCACGCACCGGCGATGCTTCACCCTCGGCGTATTCCCAGGAGTTGACCAGCTCAGTGCGGAACACCGCCGCGGTCACGCTCATGCCTTTGTCCAGCAGGTCCCACTTGGTGCCAAGCTCGTAAGTCCTGGACTTGGCCGGGGTATAGCGACGGGTACTGGCAGCACCGTAGATCTGGTTGTTGGTCGAGGCACCCAGCGCCGAAGGCTGGGTCGACTCACTGTACGACGCGTAAATCGTGCCGTTGGGTTGTGGCTTGAATACCACCCCGGCGCGACCGCTCCAGGCACCCGAGGTGTCCTTGACATCGTCCTGGCCACGCTGGGTCGTTTCGGCACTCCAGTGGTCATAGCGCAGGGACCCCATGACCTGCCACCACTGATTCAGGGTCAGGGTATCGCCAAAAAACAGCCCGGCGTTGTCGATGCTCGAACGCGGCTCGCCGACGCCCTTGGTGGTGTAGACCGCCGCAAAGTCATGCTGTGGGTCAGCCATGTCGAACGTCATGTTCGGCGCCGGCACCTTGGCGTTGCGCTCAAGGCCACCGTAGGTTTCATGGTAGACATCGAGCCCGGCCACGGCCTTGTGGCTGATGGCGCCGGTGTCGAATTCAAAGCTCAGGTCGGTCTGGTTATCGAGGATGGTGTAGCGTTTGGACAAGCCGAAATCACTGCCCCGCAGTATCCCGTTGGCGGTGCTGCCGGTGTTGGTGTAGTCGGTGTAGACATTGACCCCGTTGACCGTCGATACCGGCCCCACGCCGACATAACCCAGGGTTGCGCAACGGTTGGCGGTACAGGTTTTCGCGCCGTCGGCGCCTGCGGCGGTAAAACGCGCCGGGGACAGCACCGAAAAGTTGTCGGTGCGCTGCCAGCGCACCTGGTTGGTCAGCAACGTCCCATTGTCGAAGTCGTGTTCCAGGCGCCCGGTCAACGAAGTGGTCTCGGTTTGCTGGGTGTACAGGCTGGAGTCGCCGTACCAGTTGCTGCGTTTGACGCCGGGCATGCGCTTGCCATCTGTGCCGCGCAAGATCGGCAGGCCGCCGTCCGGGGTGTTGTCATCCTTCTGGTAGAAAAAATCGACAAAGCCCCGGGTCGGCGTCGACAGCCCCAGGGCCAGCGAGGTGGCAATGCCCCAGCGGTCGTAGTCGACCTCATCGCGTTCAGCCACCTGGCTTTGGTGCTTCATCAGGTTGATGCGCACCGCGCTGGTGTCATTCAACTCATGGTTGATATCAGCGGTCAGGCGTCGATAGCCATCGGTCCCGACACCGGCAGACACCCGATTGGCATCCCCCAGATGGGCTTCCTTGCTCACCAGATTGACGCTGCCGCCCACTGCCGAAATACCCGACTCGATGGCGCCGGTGCCCTTGAACACCTCGGCCTGTTGCAGGTTGAAGGTGTCGTTGCGGCTGGACATGCCCGCATCGCGCACACCATCGACGGTCAGGCTCTGCTCGGAAGAAAACCCGCGGATGGAAAACAGATCACCCCAGCCGAGATTGCCCTCGCCGGACATGAAGGTGATGCCCGGCACGTTGCGCAAGATGTCCTGCAAGCTCTGGGCGTTCTGCTCCTTGAGCACCTGCTGGGGCACGATGGTGATGCTCTGCGGGGCATCCAGCAGCGGCGTCATGACCTTGCGCGATGACACTTCATCGACCTTGAACGGCGAGTCATAAGTGCCCTCCACGTTCGATGCGGGCAGGGTCAGCACCTCTGTCGAGGACTGCGCCGCCTGGCTCGCCGGGCTCAATACGCCGAGGGCCAGCAGGCTGAACACGGGGGCAAGCGTACCGTTCAATGCACAAGGGGTATTGCGAACTACTGCCGCATCGGGTGACGATGGCATCGGGCCTTCCTTAATTACAATGACTCGCATTTAGATTCGCCATTCTAAAGAGCGTCATTGCAGCGGATCGCCTGACTTTGTATTGCCAGTGCATGAAAACAGCACCCACAACATTCCATTACATTTAGCCCGGCTGCGCGCCGTGGAATCGGCTATTTGTGCGGCCCTCCCCGGCTCAATGTTCATCTGACTCAAGGCGTCTGTACTGCCCATGTCCAAGCAAGATCATGTGTTAATCGTCGATGACGACCCCGACATCCGCCAGTTGCTGGCCGACTATCTGCGCGACGCGGGGTATCAGGCGTCCACCGCCTGCGATGGCAAGGAAATGCGCCGCCGCCTGGAATTGAGCGTTATCGACCTGATCGTGCTCGATCTGATGCTGCCCGGTGAAGACGGCCTGAGCCTGTGCCGCACGCTGCGCGGCAGCTCCAATATCCCGGTGATCATGCTGACCGCACGCGCCAGCCTGATAGACCGTATCGTGGGCCTGGAGATCGGTGCGGATGACTATCTGCCCAAGCCCTTCGACCCCCGGGAGTTACTGGTGCGCATCAAAGTGGTGTTGCGCCGGGCGCAGAGTTTTCCGCAGCGTGCCCGGGTCGATGAGGCCACTTATGTGCGCTTTGATGAGTGGCGGCTCGACACCCGCGCCCGGCAAGTGCTGTCCGCCGACGGTCTGGTGATCAGCCTGGGAAACTCCGACTACCGCGTGCTGCGCTTGCTGTTGCAGCACCCCAACCGGCCGTTGAGCCGGGACTTTTTGCTCAACCATGTGTTCGACAAGGACAGCACGCCCTTCGACCGATCCATTGATGTCTGCGTCAGCCGTTTGCGCCAGCAATTGGCGCCCGGCCTGATCAAGACCGTGCGCAATGAGGGCTATATGCTCACCTCGGCCTGCGTGACGAGCGAGTCATGACCCTGTTGCCCCGCACCCTCTATGGGCGGCTGGTGGTGATTCTGGTCAGCGGCATGCTGGCAGCCCAAGTGCTGACCAGCAGCATCTGGTATGACGTGCGCCACAGCCAGGTACTGGAAATCCCCACGCGCCTGATCGCCAGTCGCCTGGCCGATATTGTCCGCGTGGCAACGACCGATCCCCGGCGCACCGGGCTTTTGCTGCAAAGCTTGAGCACCCCCCGCCTTCAACCTTGAACTGCGTAATGCCCCCAGTGCCGAACGTGCGCCGCTCACGGCCCAGGATCGGGCAACCGAGTCGCTGCTGCGCAGCCTGATCAATGAAAAGACGGCAACGCAAACACCCTTGAACCTGCTCAACCTGACCCTGCTCGACAATCAGGGGCACAAGGCCGGGATCGATACGCTGTTCGGTTCAAGCCCCGCCGCCGGTCAATTTACCCTTGAGCTGCGCCTGGCCGATGGCCGATGGCTGCATGTACAAGCCCGCGAGGATCAGGGCTGGACCAGCCTGGCGCCGGCGGATGTGATGATCGATTACTTTCTGCGCATTTATCTGGTGCGGATCATCGTAGTGGCCATCATTGTCTTGCTCGCGGTGCGCCTGGCCGTTCGCCCGCTCAATCAACTGGCACAGGCTGCCCAGGCGCTGGGCCAGGACATCCGGCGCCAGCCGCTGCCCATCAAGGGGCCGGTGGAAGTGCAACGTGCAGCCCAGGCGTTCAACCTGATGCAACAACGCCTGCTGGCCAGCCTGGCCGAGCGCACGCGTTTTCTGGCGGCGGTGTCCCATGACTTGCGCTCGCCCATCACGCGCCTGCGACTGCGCACCGAGATGCTCGACAACGAGCCGCTCAAGGAGCGTTTTCGCAAAGACCTGACCGATATGGAGGGGCTGGTGTCCACCACTCTGGACTTCGTCAGCAGCGGTGAAATCAACGAGCCCCGCCAGAGCATCGATATCAACGCATTGCTGCAAAGCCTTCAGGCCGACCTGCAGGATGTGGGTGAACACATCACCCTCACCGGCCGGGCTACCCGACCGTTCTCGGGTTATGCCCGCAGCCTGAAACGCTGCGTCCAGAACCTGCTGGAAAATGCCGTGCGGTATGCCCGCGACGTGCACGTGATCGTCGACGAGCAGCCCGCCAGCCTGACCATCACGGTCAGGGACAGCGGCCCGGGGATTGCGCCCGAACAGCTGACCCAGGTTCTGGAACCGTTCTATCGCCTGGAGTCATCGCGCAACAGCAGCACCGGTGGCTATGGCCTGGGACTGAGCATCGCCCAGACCGTCGCGGCGGCCCACGGTGGAACACTGGAACTGCACAATCGACCCGACGGCGGGCTGGATGCCGTGCTCAGGTTTGAAAACAGCTGCTAAATCAGGGGTTAACGGCGGTGCAACCGATCGCCGGATTACCCTGCCAACCCGCCAATCACTCAAAAACAGCCAGCCCACCAGGCCTGGCCGACCATCGGCACAAGGAATACCTTTCGACTTTCGTATACCATATCTTTTTTACCAGTGAACGATGACGACCGTGGCCCACCCAAAATTCAATGCTCCCGACCTGGGCAACTCACCGTCCACCTCGGAAATCATCACCTTGCATCTGCGCGATGCCATCGTCGCCGGGCACTTTGCCGAGGATGAGCCGATTCGTCAGGACGAAATCGCCCGCCAGTTCAATGTCAGCAAAATTCCTGTACGCGAAGCCCTCAAGCGTCTGGAGGCTGAAGGCCTGGTGATGTTCCAGCGTAATCGCGGGGCCATGGTCACGCGGATTTCCGAGGCCGAGCTGGCCCAGATGTTTGAAGTGCGCATGCTGCTCGAAGACAAATTGCTGCGCCTGGCCATCCCCAACATGACCGCGGACACCTTCGCTCGCGCCGAACGCATCTGTAAGGAGTTTGTCGGCGAGGATGACGTGGGTCGCTGGGCCGAACTCAACTGGGAACTTCACGCCTGCCTCTACGAGCCGGCGCAGCGGCCCTTCATGATCAGCCTGATCCGCTCAGTCAACGACAAGCTTGAACGCTATCTGCGTATCCAGATGAGTTTGTCGGCAGGCAAGCACCGCGCAGATCACGAACACCGGGAGATACTCGATGCTTGCCGCGCCGGTGATGTGGAGCGGGCCGTCGGGCTGCTGGATGAACATATCGCCGGGGTGTGCAAAACCCTGTTCGAGCATTTGCCGCAAAGCCACTGATCCCGCAATCAACGCTATTTTCCACTCGGACGGGCACGGGTAACGGTTAACCACCTGCCCGACGGCTCAGTCGACCTGTAAGGGTTTTATCCGGTGATCAAGGCTGATCCACGTGGCGAGCAACTGGACCCCGGCCGCAGCCCCCCAATATTGTTCACTTAAACGATTTCTGCCCCTGTGGGAGCGGGCTTGCTCGCGATGGTCTTCAGAACGCCGAATTGATTCAGTCATTACGCGTCATCGTTAACGATCATCGCGAGCAAGCCCGCTCCCACACTCGAGCAGCGTTGCTCTCAAGTGAACAGCATTGCGACCAGATCCTGATTAACCCCGCGTACTAAGCTGTTAACGGCTGACCAGGACCCCTGCACACGATTTCGGCCTCTGTGGGAGCGTTGCTCTCAAGTGAACAGCATTGCGACCAGATCCTGATTAACCCTGCGTACTATGGCTGTTAACGGCTGACCAAGACCCCGATACACGATTTCTGCCTCTGTGGGAGCGGGCTTGCTCGCGATGGTCTTCAGAACGCCGGATTGACTCAGTCATTACGCGTCATCGTTAACGATCATCGCGAGCAAGCCCGCTCCCACACTCGAGCAGCGTTGCTTTGAAGTGAACAGCACTAGAACAGACTGCGCACCCGGCTGCAGGACTTTAGCCTTACTTTGCAACCACCGGCTGCCTCATGACCTGAGGCTTGACCACCGCCGAGCGCGACTTGCGCAAGTCCAGCCGGGCAGGCTTCCTGTGTTTGCCACTGTCGA
Source organism: Pseudomonas sp. MF06569 (assembly GCF_059862735.1). Lineage (NCBI taxonomy): Bacteria > Pseudomonadati > Pseudomonadota > Gammaproteobacteria > Pseudomonadales > Pseudomonadaceae > Pseudomonas > Pseudomonas sp. MF06569. Next base: position 35,899 of record NZ_JCBCUZ010000017.1, read on the forward strand.
GGCTGAACATTGAAATGATGGTGAACAACAAGGCCGAGCTGCCCAGCACGATATAGGTGTGCCGGAAGCCGAAGACTTCGTACATGTGCCCTGCCAGCGGTGAAATGAACGTCGCCCCTACTCCCTTGGCAAACACAAACCCCACCATGTAAATCGTTGCCGACAAACGCGTACCGAAGACATCCTCGATGTACTTGAACATGCCGATAAACACCAGTGGCACTTCCAGGGCATGGAGCATCTTCAACGCCACCATTTCATACGGCGTGGTTGCGAGCCCCGAACCGGTAATGCGCAGCCACATCACCAGCCCCGCAATGATCAGGGCATTTTTGCCACCGATACGGTTCAGCACGCCCGGGATCAGGAACATGCCCAATGCAACCATGCACTCCGTCAGCGTGGTGACAAACCCGAACACTTGCATGCCCTGCTGCGGCGATTCGAAAAAACCACGGAAGTAGTTCACAAACTGCTGGTCGAAAATGTCGTACAGGCATGCGACTCCGACGACGTAGAGCACCAGAAACCAGAAACGCCGATCCAGCAACAGGCTCCCGATGGCGGCATAGGAAACCGGGGGCGTTTTCTCGGCGCCATCCCCTGTCGGCACAACACCCAGGCACGGCTTGATCCGGTAGACGAGCACGGCCATCAGCACCGCACAGAGCGAGCCCAGCCAGAAAATGGATTCGGGACTGGTGCTGATCAACATCCCGGAAATTGCCGCCGAGAAACCGAAACCAATGGCACCGAACATTCGCACCCGACCGTAGGGAATACGGTTGGCCCGGCAGGCTTTTTCGATGTACACCTCCAACGCCCCGCCGCCAGCGGCGAAGGTAATCCCCAGGTACACGCCGCCCACCAGTGCCGCCAGCATCAGGTGGGTGCGCAGCAGCGGCGCAAATACCCAGTTCATGAAGGGTGCCAACAAAATCAGCAGGCCGATGACCACACACAGCAGGTGTTTGCGATGATCCAGGCGATCACTCAGCACGCCAAAGAGCGGCTGGAACAGCATTGCAAAGACCGCCTGGGAGCCGAACATCAAGCCGATGGCGCCAGCATCCAGCGTGCCGACATCTCCCAGCCACACCGCAAGAAAAGGCGCCGTACCGCCCGTGATGAAGTAGTAGAAAAAGAAGATCATGCCGTATTTGAAAAACGGCAGAACCCCGCCAATTGCAGTACCTAGCGTCACGTTCATAGGTCCACCCTGGACTCATTGTTTTTATGGACAAACGTGCCGTGAGTGCTCACTTGCGCGAGCGTGAGCGCCAGCCCCGGCGGATCTGTTGATCGCGCAGGAACTGGCCGCCCGTCAAGGCCGTTTGACGGGTACTTCGGGTAGAATTTCAGGCTAAGGCAGCAGGTTTTCTGCGCTTAACCCAAGTGCGGCAACCAGCCTTCGTGAGCCTCGATCAAGTCGTCAACCATGGTCGCGATTTCGTCGAGGCTCAGCTCTGCCGCCGCGTGGGGATCAAGCATCACGGCCTGTTTGACATGCTCACGACGACCGCTGGCCAGGGCTTCCACGGTCAGGAGCTGAACATTGATATTGGTTTGCATCAACGCGGCAAGGCCTACCGGCAGATGACCCACACGGGTAGGTTGAATACCGTTGTGGTCAACCACACAGGGTACCTCTACGCAGGCATTATCAGGCAGATTGCTGATCAATCCGGCGTTCATCACGTTGCCGTTGATCACGGTCGGAATACCCGTGAGTTCGGCCTCGATGATTTTTGAAACGTATTCGTGGCTGCGGCACACCTTGAGCCCTTCACCGTTGATCAGCGCCTGCTCCTGCACGCCCCACTCGCTGATCTGCTCCTCGCAGCGGCGCAGGTATTCATCAAGCGGAATATTGAACTGCTCGATCAGGTCCGGGCGATGGCGCTTGATAAACCACGGCACGTACTCGGCCAGATGCTCGGAAGACTCGGTCGCAAAATGGCCGAAGTGCTTGAACACCTCATAACGTACCCGGTTCCAGTCCGGGACCTTTCCTTCATCAAGTACGGCGCGGATACGCGGGTAAAGATCTTCGACGCTGCCATCGGCCAACAGGCGCTCGAACGAGGTGTAGAAGGACATGTGATTGATGCCGGCGCAGCGATAGCGAATTTCTTCGATCGGTACGCCGATGTCCAGGGACAGCTCCTTTGCCGTGCCCTGCACGGAATGGCACAGCCCCACCGTACGCACCTGAGGAACGAAGCGATTGAGCGCCATGCAGTTAATGGCCATCGGGTTGACGTATTGCAGCATCAGGGCACCGGGGCAGAGTTCGCCCATGTCCTTGGCGATGTCCACCAGTACCGGGGCGGTACGCAAGCCACGCATGATGCCGCCGATGCCCAGGGTGTCGCCGATGGTCTGGCGCAGGCCGAAGCGCCTGGGGATCTCGAAATCGGTCACGGTACCCGGTTTGTAGCCTGCGACCTGAATCATCGTGACCACATAATCGGCCCCTTCCAGTGCTCGACGGCGATCGGTCGTCACCTCGAACACGGGGGACACACCCAGGGTCTCGGCGATCTTGCCCGCCACCATCTTCGAGGTTTCCAGGCGATGCAGATCGATATCCATCAACGCAAAATGCGCATTGCGCAACAGCTCGACGTGCAACAGATCGCCCAGCACGTTTTTCATGAATACCGTGGAGCCGGCACCTATCAGGGCAATCTTCGTGGTCTTGAAAGTCATCTGCTTATCCTTGTTCTATTCGCAGTGGACACAGGTAAAAAAATATCAGAGCATCACCGCAGTCCATGCCTGTTGAGGCTGCCTGGGAACCGCTTGATTCCTATGGTAGGAGGCGACCCCCCCCCCTGAATAGACGAGTTTTATGCGATGACGGGTAATTCTGTGCTCAGCGAGATGATGGCAAGAGGGCCGTCAACCACGGTCATTTCACTGCCCCGCGGCAGGCATCAACTGCACACCATGCCCACCAACGCCGGTTACGACCGGGCCCAGGACACCTCCTATTGCTGGGACGGGCGCAGGCGCGGGGACACCCCGTTCGTGATCTTGCAGCACACCCTCGCGGGCGAAGGCAATTTGCGCTTCGAAGGCCGCCACCACCGCCTCCATGCCGGGGACACCATGTTGCTGCTGGTGCCACACGACCATTGCTACTGGCTGGAGGAAGGCAACAGTTGGGAGTTCTTCTGGATTGCCATGTACGGCAAGGAGGCGTTGCGCCTGCAACGGGCACTGCTGGCAGAGCGCGGGCCGGTGCTAAAGCTGAGCAACCAGACCATTGAAGCCCTGGCCACCACCATTGATACCTTGGTCCACACCCCGGAACTCACCGCAGGCCGGGCATCTGCCCTGGCCTATGACGCCCTGATGCTGCTCCATGATGATTTGAGCGTTCAGGACTGCACCCTGCCTACCCGTGGCTCGGGTGTGGTCGCGACTATCCAGAATCATGTGCATGCCTGCCTGAAAACGGGGCCGGACAAACACGCCCACCCCACCGCCACGGACGAACTGGACGTAGCCAGTCTCGCCCGCCTTGCTGGCTTGAGCCGCGCCCATTTCTCCCGGGTGTTCACCCGTACGACCGGCATGTCCCCGGCAGAGTATGTATTGCACGAACGTATGAAACGCGCGGCGCACCTTCTTGAAATGACCGACCTGGCGATCAAGGCAGTGTCATTGTCCGTGGGGATCGGCGACCCCAATTATTTTTCCAAACTGTTCCGCCGTGCGTTCTCCCTGTCCCCCAGCGAGTTTCGCTTGAGCGGCTTTTACGTCAATAACCTGGGCACACCCTGACGGGCAGCGTTTGGCTGCATAGTCGTCGCAAACCCTGGCCGCCTTGCCCCACACAAATGTTTCCTTTCGGGGCATTGCCTGCAGTCATGCTCCCTTCTGTAACACCGCCCCACCCCACAGCACCCCAACGGCTCAAGCCATCTGCGCCTCGCTAACCCGAAATCACCGCCTGCGCACTATTTACGGGCCAGCAGGAAAATCGGCACACGATTTGCTAATTAAATATCGTATACGAAATCCTCAATCTGATTTTCAACAGCACTTCAACGACTCCGAGGCTTCCATGAAAAACCCCGTACTTGCCGTAGCCCTCAGCGCTGTTCTCAGTAGTTCCTTTATCGCCACGGCCCAGGCCGACAAGCTCGACGACATCATTGGATCGGGCAAACTGCGCTGCGCCGTTACCCTGGACTTCCCACCGATGGGCTCGCGTGATGCATCCAACAAGCCGGTAGGCTTCGATGTGGACTACTGCAACGATCTGGCGAAAGTGCTCGGAGTCGATGCCGAAATCGTTGAAACCCCCTTCCCTGACCGTATCCCGGCGCTGGTCTCCGGCCGTGCCGACGTGATCGTGGCCTCCACCTCGGACACCCTGGAACGTGCAAAAACCGTTGGCCTGAGCATCCCTTACTTCGCCTTCCAGATGGTGGTGCTGACCCGCGACGATACCGGCATCAACAACTTCGACGATCTCAAGGGCAAGGCCGTGGGCAATACCAGCGGCACCTATGAAGCCATCGCCCTGGAAAAAGACGTGAAGAGCTGGGGCAGCGGATCGTTCCGTGCCTATCAGTCGCAAAACGACACCCTGCTGGCCGTTGCCCAGGGCCATATCGAAGCCACCGTCGTCACCAACACCGTGGCCGCTGCGACCATTAAGTCTGGCAAGTACAAAAACCTGAAAGTCGCCGGCAACGCACCTTACGTGGTTGATTACGTGTCCCTGGGCGCCAAGCGCAGCGAGTACGGCCTGCTCAATTACCTGAACCTGTTCGTCAACCAGCAAGTACGCACCGGTCGCTACAAGGATCTGTGGGTCAAGTGGGTCGGCACCGAGATTCCACCGGCTGATCTGACCGTACCTCACGTTTACTACTGAGGTATCCAGCATGTCCGGGATAACTTCTCTCTGCGGTCGCAGCCTGGTTGATGGCGCAGCGGTCGGCCCACTGCTCTACGCCGATGTCGGCCTGAGTTTCTGGGGCGGCGTCGACCCGTTCAGCGGTGAGGTGATCGACCGTCACCACCCGCTCAGTGGCGAATGCCTGGCGGGCCGGGTGCTGGCGATCCCCAGCGGGCGCGGCTCCTGCACCGGTAGCAGCGTGCTGATGGAACTGATCAGCAATGGTCATGCCCCCGCAGCCCTGGTGCTGGCTGAGGCCGATGAGATTCTGACCCTTGGCGTGCTGGTCGCCCATACCCTGTTCGAACGCTCCCTGCCGGTGCTCTGCATCGGCAGCGAAGCCTTTGCCGGCTTGCAGCGCAAGGCGTTCGCCAGTGTCGACGGCACACACCTGAGCCTGTTTGATACAGCGCCTGACGACACCGCACCAACATCGATCAGCGATACCCCCACTGCAGACCCAGGCACCGGAATCGAGCTGACCGAGCACGATAGGGCACTGCTCGATGGCAGCTACGGCAAGGCCGCCCAGGTCGCGATGCAAATCGTTTTGCGCATGGCGCAATTGCAAGGGGCCGCACAACTGATCGACATCACCCAGGCGCATATCGACGGCTGCATCTATACCGGGCCTGCGAGCCTGCGCTTTGCCCAACAACTGGTTGAATGGGGCGCCCGGGTCCGGGTGCCCACTACCCTCAATTCGATTTCCGTAGACCAGCGCCGCTGGCGTGAACTGGGTATCGACCCTGTGCTCGGCGTACCGGCCAGTGCTCTGGGCGATGCCTACATGGCCATGGGTGCACAGCTGAGTTTCACCTGCGCGCCTTATCTGCTGGACAGCGCGCCCAAGGCGGGTGAGCAGATCGTCTGGGCAGAGTCCAACGCGGTGGTGTACGCCAACAGCGTGCTCGGCGCACGCACACTCAAATACCCTGATTATCTGGATATCTGCATTGCCCTCACCGGCCGTGCGCCGTTGATTGGCTGCCATCTGGAGAGTCAGCGCAAAGCCCGTTTACACGTTCAGGTGCCGCAACTGGCTGACCTCGACGACGCCTTTTATCCCCTGCTCGGCTACCACATCGGTGCCCTGGCCGGGAGCCATATCCCGCTGGTGTCGGGGCTGGAACACCATCACCCGGACCGGGACGATCTCAAGGCATTCGGTGCGGCTTTTGCCACCACCAGCGCGGCGCCTTTGTTCCATATTGCCGGGGTAACACCTGAAGCGCTGAATCCGGCACAGGTCCTGGATCAAGACCTGGCGGTGATCAAGATCAATGTGCAGGACCTGCTGCTCAGCTGGCAGGAACTCAACAGTGCCCGTGATTCCAGGGTGGATGTGGTCTCCTTGGGCAACCCGCACTTTTCCCTGACCGAGTTCGCTCATTTGGCGCGCCTGTGCCAGGGCCGGCATCGCCACCCTGATGTGGTACTGGCGATCACCTGTGGCCGTGCCGTACTGGAGCAGGCACGCAACGCCGGGCATATCGCCGTACTCGAAGCCTTCGGCGTCACGCTGGTCACTGATACCTGCTGGTGCATGCTGGGTGAGCCGGTGATCCCGCCGTCCGCCAGGAACCTGATGACCAACTCGGGCAAATACGCCCACTACGCACCCGGCCTTGTGGGGCGCAAGGTTCACTTCGCCAGCCTCGCCGAGTGTGTGGATGCGGCGTGCAGCGCCACGGCCAGCGGTCGCTTGCCGCTGTGGCTGCAAACCGCTGCCTCACTGGAGAACTACGCCCATGTTTGACTACACCTTCCAATGGCGATCGGCAATGCGCGCTTTGCCGGACATGCTCGCAGGTGCCCTGGTCACTTTTGAGACCGCTGCACTGTCGATGATCTTCGGCGTAGTGATCGCCCTGGCGCTGACCGTGATGCGCGAAACCAGGAACCCGTGGTTGCGCGGCATCGGCAATACCTGGGTATCCATTGCCCGCAACACCCCGTCGCTGTTTCAAATCTATATTTTGTACTTCGGCCTGGGCTCCATGGGCCTGCATGTCAGTTCATGGGTGGCCCTGCTGGCCGGGATCACGTTCAACAACGCCGGCTACCTGGCCGAAAACTTTCGTGGCGGCCTCAAAGCCGTGCCCGAAACCCAGGTCCGTGCTGCTCGCTCGCTGGGCATGAGTGCATTCCAGACCTACCGCATGATCGTCGTCCCGCAGCTGCTGCGCATTGTGTTCTACCCGCTGACCAACCAGATGGTCTGGGCCGTACTGATGACGTCCCTGGGCGTGATCGTGGGCCTGAACAATGACCTCACCGGCGTGACCCAGGACTACAACGTCAAAACGTTCCGCACCTTCGAATACTTCGCCATGGCCGCGGTGCTGTATTACCTGATTGCCAAAGCAATCGTTGCAGTAGCCCGGCTGTTGGCCTGGCGACTGTTTCGTTACTGAGGACTGACCCATGTTTTCAACCAGTTTTACCTGGAACGACTTTTTGTTTTTGCTGGACGGGGCCTGGGTCACCCTGCAACTGACCACCTGGGCGATTTTGCTGGGTACTGTTGCAGGACTGCTGTTCGGCCTGATGCGCGCTTTGCTGCCGCGGGCCAGTCTGCCGCTGGCCTGGGTGCTGGACGTGTTTCGCAGCGTACCGTTGCTGATCCAGTTTGTGCTGTTCAACTCGCTCAAGAGCATTGTCGGCCTGAACATCAGCGCCTTCACCGTCGGCTGCATCGTGCTTGGGGTCTACGCTGCCGCGTACTTCACCGAGATCGTGCGCAGTGGCGTGCTCGCCGTGCCATTTACCACACGCCGGGCCAGTCGCTCCCTGGGCCTGAGCTACTTGCAGGACCTGCGCTATATCGTGCTGCCCATCGCCATGCGAGTGGCCTTCCCCGGCTGGCTCAACCTGGTGCTCAGTGTGATGAAGGACACCGCCCTGGTGATGTGGATCGGCATTGTTGAATTGTTGCGTGCCTCGCAAATCGTCGTCACCCGCATCCAGGAACCGATGCTGGTGCTGTGCATCGCAGGCCTTATCTATTACGTCATGAGCCTGGTGGTTGCCCGCCTTGGCGCTCGCCTGGAAAAAAGGTGGCAAGAAAATGATTGAGATCGTCAACGTACACAAATCCTTCGGCGACCTTGAAGTGGTCAAGGGCGTTAGCCTGACCGTGAACAAGGGCGAAGTGGTTTCAATTATCGGCGGCTCCGGCTCCGGCAAGTCGACCCTGCTGATGTGCATCAACGGTCTGGAACCGATCCAGAAGGGCCACATTCGCGTCGACGGCATCGAAGTCCATGACCGCGCCACTAACCTCAACCACCTGCGGCAGAAAATCGGCATCGTGTTCCAGCAATGGAACGCCTTCCCGCACCTCACCGTGCTCGAAAACGTGATGCTTGCACCGCGCAAGGTGCTCGGCAAAAGCAAGGCCGAAGCCGAGGCCCTGGCGGTGCAGCAACTGACCCATGTGGGCCTTGGCGACAAGCTCAAGGCATTCCCCGGCAAGCTGTCCGGCGGTCAGCAACAGCGCATGGCCATTGCCCGTGCCCTGGCCATGTCGCCGGACTACATGCTGTTTGACGAAGCCACCTCGGCCCTCGACCCGCAACTGGTCGGCGAAGTGCTGGACACCATGCGCATGCTCGCCGAAGACGGCATGACCATGGTCCTGGTGACCCACGAAATCCGTTTTGCGCGGGATGTATCCGACCGTGTGGCGTTCTTTCGCAACGGCCTGGTGCACGAAATCGGCTCCCCCGATCAAGTCATCGGCAACCCGGTGCACGCGGAAACGGCGGCCTTCCTCAAGTCGGTCAAATAACCCCCAGTCACTGTGGGCGCGGGCATGCTCGCGACAAGGCCCACCTCAACACAACAGGAGCAAGCCATGCGGTCATCGAAAATCGTTCATGTGGTCAGTTGTCACGCCGAGGGAGAGGTCGGCGACGTGATTGTAGGTGGCGTGGCCCCGCCGCCGGGTGCCACCGTGTGGGAACAGTCGCGGTGGATTGCCCAGGACGAAACCCTGCGCAACTTCGTCCTCAACGAACCCCGTGGCGGCGTGTTCCGCCACGTCAACCTGCTGGTTCCGGCCAAGGATCCACGGGCACAAATGGCCTGGATCATCATGGAGCCGGCCGACACGCCGCCGATGTCGGGCTCCAACTCGATATGCGTCTCCACGGTGTTGCTCGACAGCGGCATTTTGCCGATGACCGAACCGCAAACCCGACTGGTGCTCGAAGCCCCGGGCGGACTGATCGAAGCCGTGGCCGATTGCCGGGACGGCAAGGTGCAACGGGTCGAGATCAAGAACGTACCGTCATTCGCGGACCGTCTGGATGCCTGGATCGAAGTTGAAGGCCTTGGCTCGCTCAAGGTCGACACCGCCTATGGCGGCGACAGTTTCGTGCTCGCCGATGCCCGGGAACTGGGGTTTTCGATCAGCCCGGACGAAGCGAAAGACATCGTTGAAATCGGCTTGAAAATCACCCGTGCGGCCAACGAGCAATTGGGCTTCGTCCACCCGCTGAACCCCGACAGGTCGCATATCTCCTTTTGCCAGATTGCAGCCCCCGTGGAGTACCAGAACGGGATTGCCAGTGGGGCCAACGCGGTGGTGATCCGTCCGGGCAAGATCGATCGTTCGCCCTGCGGCACCGGCTGCTCGGCGCGCATGGCGGTATTGCAGGCCAAGGGCGTGCTCAAGGTGGGTGATCGCTTTATCGGGCGCTCGATCATCGGTTCCGAGTTCCATTGCCGCATCGACTCCATGACCGAAGTCGCCGGACGCACCGCGATCTACCCGTGCATCTCTGGCCGGGCCTGGATCACCGGCACCCATCAGTTACTGCTGGACCCAAGCGACCCGTGGCCACAGGGCTATCGCCTGTCGGATACCTGGCCGGGTGCCTAACCCCCCCCACAGCGCTGATACGAAGGCCTTTTTTTGAATTTAATCGTATACGAAATACCATCAATGTAACCGGAGGCAATAAACAATGAGCAAGCGCATCAACTGGAGTGGCGTCTTCCCTGCGGTGACCACTCAATTCAACGATGACTTCACCATCAACCTGGACAAGACCCATCAGGTGATTTCCAACGTTATTCGCGACGGCGTCTCGGGGCTGGTGGTGTGCGGATCGGTGGGGGAAAACACCTCGTTGACCGCTGAAGAAAAAATCGCCGTGACCGAAGTCGCGGTGGATGCCTCTCGCGGTCGTGTACCGGTGATCTGTGGCGTGGCCGAGTTCACCAGCGTGCAAGCCGCCAAGGTAGCCAATGCCGTGCGCAAGGTCGGGGTTGACGGGGTGATGTTGATGCCCGCGCTGGTCTACGGCTCAAAGCCTTTTGAAACGGCCGAACATTATCGTTACGTGGCCAAAAACGCCGACGTACCGCTGATGGTCTACAACAACCCGCCGATCTACAAAAATGACGTCACCCCAGAAATCCTGATTTCCCTGGCCGATTGCGACAACGTGGTGTGCTTCAAGGACTCTTCGGGCGACACCCGGCGCTTTATCGACATTCGCAATGAAGTCGGCGACCGTTTTGTGCTGTTTGCTGGTCTGGACGACGTGGTGCTCGAAAGCATCGCCGTGGGTGCCGAGGGTTGGGTATCGGGCATGTCCAACGTATTCCCCAAAGAAGGCGAAACCATCTTCCGCCTGGCCAAGGCCGGGCGTTTTGCCGAGGCCATGCCGATCTATGAGTGGTTGATGCCGATTTTGCACCTGGACGCCCGCGCCGACCTGGTGCAGTGCATCAAGTTGTGTGAGGCCATTGCCGGTCGCGGCAGCGCCCTGACCCGCCCACCGCGCCTGGCCTTGCCCCGGGAAGACCGTGAATTTGTCGAGCGGATCATGGCCAAGGCCCTGGCCAACCGTCCGCAGTTGCCCGATGTCGGTTTGTAGCCGGTGAGGCGTTCGTAGTCGCTGTCGAGTAGAACGAGGCTGCGATCGGCGGTGTAGCGGTCGTAAACCGGCGCACGGGGTATGCCTGACTAACCGTGGGAACCGATTTTACGACGGCTACGTCGGGGTGCCGCATCACGCCGATCGCAGCCTCGCACGGCTCGTCAGCGACTACAGATTCGTCACCAACTCCGTGCTGAAGTCGCTGCGATCGAGAGGGTTTCACCGCCCGCACAATGTCCTTAATTCAACAATGCCCGCAGATCGTTGTACAACGCCTGCGGGATCTGCACCCCTTCCACCTGGCTTCGCGCCCGCGCATCGTAACGGCGTTGCGACGGCAAACGGGCGCCCTGCCCTTCGATACTCTCAAACAACACTTCTGCCCGTGCCAGATGCTGATCAGTTGCAGCCCCCAGAAAGCGCTGCGGATCGAACGCGATAATCAACTCGCCATGGTATGGCGACGACTTGCTGCCCGCGTCGTAAGCCAAGGATTCGGCACTGGTCAAATCACCGATCAAGGGACCGGCAATCAATTCCACCATCGCGGCCAGCGCCGAGCCCTTGTGCCCGCCGAACGTCAGCATCGCGCCCGTATCCAGCACGACATTGGCGTCGGTGCTCGGCAACCCCTGAGCGTCAACCCCCCAGCCTTCAGGTATCGACTTGCCTGCCCGGCGATGCAACTCGATGTCGCCACGGGCAATCGCACTGGTGGCAAAGTCAAAGACAAAAGGATCACGCCCCGCCCGTGGCCAGCCAAACGCAATCGGGTTGGTGCCAAAGACCGGCTGGCTGCCGCCGGCTGGCGCAACCCAGGCATGACTCGGGTTGCAGGCCAATGCCACCAGACCGGCCGCCGTCAATTGTTCGATCTCTACCCACAATGCCGAAAAATGCACACACCGATTGATCGCCAACGCCGCAATACCGTTAGCCCGGGTTTTGTCCTGCAGTATCGGCAAACCCGCCTGGAAGGCCAGCTGGGAAAAACCGCCCCCCGCATCCACCCGCACAATCGAAGGCGCCTGATCGATCACCTGGGGCACGGCGTCGGCCGAGACCTTGCCCGCGCGCAGCGAATTGACACAGCCCAGCACCCGGTACAAGCCGTGGGAGGCGCAACCATCACGCTCCCCGGCCAGCACCGTTTCACTCACCGCGCGGGCATGGGCCGGATTGAAACCGTTATGCAACAAGATCGATTCGGCCAGCTCGTAAGCCTGGGCCAGGGTCAGTCGGATCATGATCAGCTCCTTGAACAGACCTTACAGACTGGACCATGACAGGCTCCACGGCTTGATCGGTTCAAGCCGGTTGCATGACGAATTCAGCACAGCTCAGGGTTGCTGCCGGGCGCAGCCTTCGTTCCTCCTCAACTACTGGCATACACCGTGATACAGAGATCAATCCCCAATATCTGCATACGCGCCAGCATGTCGATCGAAATCGGGTGGCTTACGCTACGCGGTACATCACCGCTTTCGTAACCAATATCCAGGGTCCTTTTTGAACAGGCTTGCCACGCTGGCTCCATCGATTGCGGGAGGTGTTCAATCGCATTCAGCAAGGCCTGGATGCTCTCCTGCGGGGTGAAGTAACTCCCGTCAGGGCCAAAGGCTTCAAAGTGCGCCTGATACCCGGACTCGTCACGCCCGATATGCAAACAACTGACGCACCCATCGGCCTCAGACTGCCCAATCAACGCCGCAGCCAACAAACCCAAATCAATCGGCGCAGCCAGTAGCAGGTCGGTATTGATGTAGTGCACGGTATTTTCAGCATCGTCAGGCATTGGGCTATCCGCTTGTGAATCAGTATCCCGACATACTGCTGCATACAAACGCCCTCGCCAATCTCCCCTGGACTTACACCCTAAGCACTGAGCCGCAGCTCTTGCCCAATCTGGTGAAAGTGCCCGACAATGGCCTCGATCAATGCAGCATCAGTGACCGGATCCAGCCCCGAGTAGGGTTGGCCGTGGTAGTTGCCGGTCCAGGTCAGTACCGCCTCGATGCTGGCGCTGTCCTGATACAGCCGGCGCATCTGCTGGCACTCCTGATCCTTGCTGTCGATTGCGCCCAGGGCATAGTGCAGCGCCAGCGCTGTGCCGTACTCCAGGGCGCTGCTGTCGATCCCGTGTTTTTTGGCCAGATCGATACTGCGAAAAATCCGCTCGTTGCGTTGCAGTTTACGCAGCGGGTCACGCCCTACACGGGCACAGGGATCCTTGAAGGAGGTGTTGCAACGCTCCAGAAAGGTAGCCGAAAAGCCGGCCACGGCGTCCGCCATATGGGGGTTTTCGGCCACCAGGGCCGGGCCGACAGCCTCGCCGATCAAGCGCCGGGCCAACGCACTCACACGGGGATCGCCCATGCCCTGCCCCAACCACGAATACCCGAGCAGGCTGGCGTACCAGGCAATGATCGCGTGGGGACCATTCCATAGCAGATTCTTGATCACCTGGGTCTGGGTGATGTCGTCCACCGTCTTCACCTGGCGCAATCGCTCAAGCAGGTTGCTGCACCGCTGCGCATACAGGGGCATGTCCGGCTCGCTGTTGAACAGGATCAGGTGCAACTGGCTCAGGGCGTTACTGGGCTGGGCAAAAGGTCGAAAGCGACTGATCAGGCGCTCATATTCGGGCACCGGTGTGCGGGTTTCGGCCTTCGGGGTATCGACCTCGTCACTCAAGCTGTTCTGGAATATCTTCGACTTGATCCGCAACTGGCGCACCAGGGCTTCGTTGGACAATTTGGAGACGATGCGACTGACCACTGTCTCAACGAAATGGGTGTTGTCCAGAATCTGTTGGCACAGCTGGGGGGAAACCAGCAGTTCGAGTTGCGCCTGCACATGCCGGCGCACAAAGTCCGCACCGCCGACCTTGTTCAGCACGATCAGGATCGTCAACTCCCGACCCCGGCGTTCGTAGCGACGGATCAGGCCCTTGGCAATCACCCCCGCCTGCTTGCGGATCGCCGTTTCCGGAAGGCTCAACCCGACAATTTCCGCCACGTCGTACATCCGGATCACCGCTTCGGCGTCATCCATGTCGATCATGCTGAGGTTGTCGATGGTCTGGTCGAAGGACGTGGCGGTGTAGCGCACGCTGAAGCGGCCAAACGCCTGGATGGTCTCGCGCAGCATCCGCGAGCGGGTGGCGGCGATGATCTCGCAGGGGCGCGTGTAGCCATCCCAGTGGGAGAAAATTTGCGTCAGGTAGCCACCTCCCATCGCGCCAAAACCATGAATCCCGGCACTGAACTGGTTGAGTGTCGGCGGGAAGCTCTCGGTCAGCGCCGGGGTGCCCAGGTCGGGCATGCACTCATTCAGGTCACCCAGAAAACCGTGCATGGTCTGGTACGCCATGAGTGCTCCGGCCTTGACCTCGGGTGCCGGAGGCTTGATGTCTTCGATCAGGATCGGCTGCCCGTCGGCGCGGATCGCCGACAGCAGGCCGTTTTCCGAATCCTCCAGCATCAGGCAATGCTGTGGCAGGCAATTCAGGGCACTGGCCGCCTTGAGGAATATCTCGGGGTGGGGTTTGCCCTGGCTAACTTCATCGCCACACACCGTGACGTCGAAATACTTGAGCACGTTGGCATTGATCAGGTATTCCTCGGCGATGGCCCGGCGACTCGACGTGGCCACGGCCATGGTCAGACCGTACTTGCGCAAACGCTCCAGCACTTCCAGCAGGCCGTCCTTGATCGGCACGCCCTGATTGCGCACATGGGCCAGTTCAAGCTCATCGGCACGCTGGCGGACTTGCGCATACGGGAAGTCTTCGCCGTGATTGGCCTTGGCCAGCGCCTCGGCTTTTTTGGCGCTCAAGCCCAGTGACCCCATCAGTGTTTCTTCACTGAGCGGCGTGCCGTGAATCTCGAGGGCTGCCTGTTTGAGGGTTTTAAAGCGCAAGCGCTCGGTGTCAAACATGGTGCCGTCCATATCGAAGATGGCACTGAAAATTCGTTTACCCTGAAAATAAATCATGAGCACAGCTCCTTGTAAGGCGAGGCTTTTGGCTTCGCTCGCTGAAACGCTTCGGATCAAAAAGTGGTTTCAAATACAAATGCCGGGCAGCAGGACGCACCATTGAAAGCGGGGCGTGAGCGCACCGGAACGGCGAGTGGTCAGCAATAATCAGGTGGGGGGACGTAACAATGGCGCCAGTTGGCGCAGCTGCCCGGAAAGCAGGGCCTGAGCAGAGGTAATGCGGTGTGTGCAAGAAGGCGGGAAACAAACCCTGTGACTGCATGACTGCAGCATTTGACGTGAGGCCCACAACTCGCAATCAGGGATGCGAAGTGTGAGCCGAACCGGCGATTGATACGTGTGATTCCATCCATAAGGGCGTTGAAATTTCCTGTAATGCGATTGGATACCTTTTTAGCTATAACCCATGTAGCGCGTCTAAATCAAGGTTGGCGTCAGCTCGCAAGGATGGCTGATGCCATTGCGAGCCCCTCTGCGCCTGCTCCACGATTGCCTCACTAAAAATTGATTTCGCTGTCTGAAATAACCGTGATGGTGCCTCTGTACGTGCTGCCCGAATGATCATTGAGCATGCTTTGCATCTGATCCTGGGGCACTTCAAAGTGCAGTTTCGCTTGACCGTTATCTACGTAGTAGCTGGGGGAATAGACGGCAGGCGTGGTGCTTAGCAGTTGGCGGTTCACCGGTTGATCCGAGGCGTCGCGCAAGCCATTTGGCAGTGTCAATCGAGTTTCGACTACCACCGTGTGACCCGTTGGGTTTCGTATCCCGCACAGGGTGCCCACCAGGTATTCGCATTGCAGCGCCATGCTGAACGGGGTAGACGACGAGATGTTGAAACCCTGATCAGCCCAGAGCCTTTGCGGCCGACGCCCCTGGTTCAACCATTGCTGCCAGCCGCCGCCAGGTATCAGCTCAATACGACTGCTGTTGGCCGGAAACTGAAACCTGAGGGTGTGTTGAACGTCCAGGGTGAAATTGAGGGTGACACTGGTGTCGGTGGGGAGCAGATTGTCGCCGAAATCGAAGTCCCCGCCCGGCCCCACAGAATAGGTGATCGAGCCACGATAAGTGCCCGTTTCCATTCGCAGAGGATCAGGTGCGGTCATCAGGTACGACACGCTGATATTGGCCATTCGCAGATTGTCGATCTCATACGCCGGAGAAACGCCACAGGGCACGGGCTGCGGCGTAAACCAAAAGAAATTGCCGGCCGTGTAAGAAGGCCCCATCGCAGCCCCCCGCGGGCAAGCCGCTGGCGAACTCCAACCCCACTGGAACCCGCCCCAAAGATGGCTCTGAGCGGTAGTTGCACTGGATGTCGGTATGCCAGTCATCAGCCTGACGTCACGGGTCCAGTTGGTTCCAGCCAGGGCCGAAATGGAAAACTGCACCTGCGCCACCTGCCCACGGGAGCTGGTCACTTGAACGGGCCTCGGTTCGGCCGGGACCTTGAACATCGCACCGTCTCTGACATTGGCGTGGTTAGCCAGAATCGGTCTCTGTGAAATTGCATCGAGCCCAGTTAAACCGATGCTGAAGTAACCCCTGGGAATACATGTACCGGGGTAGATGGCGCAAATACCGGAATTAGGCGTGGTGTTTTTGAACTGGTTGACCTGAGGGTTGCCCGGATCGGGGTTGAAAACAGCAGTGATCTCAGCCGTCAATGCTTGAGCTTGGGGGGCAAAAAACACTGTTAGAAAGAGCAGAAACCCACACAATAAAAAGCTTGCCAATGCACCAGCGGGTGACTGCACTTTATTACATGTTTTCATGGTAGAAGACGCAAAATTTGCCGAAGGGCGACCATTCAGCTCGAGAATTAAATTATTATCCACCATATTTTACCACAAATTATGTCAACATAAAAGACCCGGCTGTACGCTTCGGGCCTGGCAAATGCATCACAACGGTGCGTTTCTCAGCGGATCTGTATGATGGCGCGTTTGTTAAACAGGCATCACTGACACGCCTGTCCATCGTTCAGGAGTTGTGCATGAAAAGGCTTTACCGCACGTTCAACCAGACTGGGGCCGATCCGCGGTTGCGGTTCGGTTTGCTCAGCCTAGGCGTGCTGCTGGGCAGCGCCATGCCTGCGGCACACGCAGCCCGAACCGAACTGCCTGCCACTGCCGTCACCGCCGAGGATAACGGGGCTTACCAGGCAGACAACGCCTGGGTGGGTGGTTTTGAAGCGGCGCCATTGCTCGACACCCCCGCAGCGATCTCGGTGTTTACCGATGCGTTGATTGAAGATCAACAAGCCCGCCTGCTCAGTGATGTGCTGAAAAATGATGCCTCCGTGGGCGAGAGTTATGCCCCGGTCGGCTATTACGAGAATTTCGTGGTGCGCGGTTTCTCGCTCAATTCGGCCAGCAGCTACAAGATCAATGGCCGCACCATCACCGGCGAGCAAAATGTCGGGCTGGAAAACAAGCAGCAGGTGGAGTTGCTCAAAGGGCTTTCGGGCTTGCAAAGCGGGGTTTCGGAGCCCGGCGGTGTGGTCAATTACGTGACCAAGCGCGCAGCCGATGTGCGTTCGGTCACTGTCTCGACCGACGACCGCGGCAGCGGTTATCTGGCCGCCGATGTGGGTGGTTGGTTCGGCAGCGAACAGCAGTTCGGCCTGCGCGCCAACGTCGCCCACGAAGATATTCACTCCTGGGTCGAACACGCCAATGGCCAGCGTGATTTTGCATCCGTGGCATTCGACTGGAACATCAGCCCCGATGCGCTGCTGCAACTGGACGTGGAGTATCAAAACAAGGAACAGCGTTCGGTTCCGGGCTATCAATTGCTCGGCGGCACCGAGCTGCCGCACCACGCCTCCCCGAAAAAACTGCTGGCACACCAGAGCGGCTCCAAGCCGGTGACCATTGACTCGCTCAATATCAACGGCAACTTTGAGTACCGCTTCAGTGACAGCTGGAAGGGTAGCCTCAGTGCATCGCGCAGCAAGGTGGTGATTGACGATTACAGTTCGTTTGCCTGGGGCTGCTATGGCTCCGCCAGTTGCTCCAGCGCGCCAGTACCCAATTACTTCAGCCCTGAAGGCAATTACGACATCTATGACTTCCGAAGCCCCGACGATACCCGGCGCAACGATGAAGTTCAGGCGGCACTTAGCGGCAAGTTTGATACCGCCAGCATCGGCCACGAGCTGACAGTGGGCACCAGTGCCTTTCGACGCGTGGTCGATCAGCGCGAGTTGATCAACGAAATGATCGGCACCGGCAATATTGATAGCGAACCGGAGCAATTTGCGCGCTACCAGGGTCCCGTCAAAGACAGCTATCGCCGCCTGGACAGTCGCCAGTACGAGGTGTTTTTCAATGACCTGATCAGCTTTAACGAGCAGTGGCAGACCATGATCGGCGGGCGCGAAGTGCGTCTGGACGAAAGGACTTTCGACAGCAATGGCGACACCACCCGGCACACCCAGCGCTATGAGTTCCTGCCCCAGGCCGCGCTGATCTACAAACCGGTGCAAAACATGACGCTGTATACGCGCTACAGCAAGGGCCTGTCCCTGGGCGGCGCGGCGCCGTGGTTTGCGACTAATTCCCCTGAAATCCTGCCACCCACCGTATCGCGGCAGATCGAAGCCGGGATCAAGTATGACTGGCAGCGCATCAGCCTGAGCGCCACGCTGTTTCAGATCCGCCAGGCATACCAGTACTCCGAGCCCCAGAGCGACGGCTCATTCATCTTCGTACAACAGGGGCAACAAAAGAACACCGGGCTGGAGCTGGCAGCCAACGGCTGGGCCAGCGAACGCCTGCAGGTGGGTGCGAGTGTGGCGGCGATCCGGTCAAGGGTCACGGGTAGCGGGACACCGGACTATGAGGGCCATCAAACCATCAACGTCCCTACCCTGCGCGCCAGCCTTCATGGTGATTACGCCCTGCCCTGGATCGATGGCCTGGCACTGCTCGGCGGCGTTCAATACAGCGGCAAGAAATACGCCAGCCAATTGGGTCAGACCCAGGCTGATGCTTACGCCATTTTCAATATCGGCAGCCGCTACAGCACCCGTATCGACGGTTACGACACCGTCTTTCGCCTGACGGTCGATAACCTGTTCGACAAGCGCTACTGGCGGGATGTGGGGGAATACATGGGCGACAACTATGTGTTCCAGGGGGCGCCGTTGACGGCAAGACTGAGTGCTTCGATCAATTTCTAGGGTTGGTTTCGTTAGTCCCGGGCTTAGCCCCTGCCCGGCTTTTTGTAGGCGTTGACGAGCCGTGCGAGGCTACGTTCGAGCGCTAAGAGGTCGCAGAGCCGGTACACGCGGTATGCCTGATTAACCGGGGAAGCCGCTTCGCAGCCGGACGCAGCCTCGCACGGCTCGTCAGCGACTACAGATTCGCCACCCACCCGCGTGTAGTCGCTGACGAGTAGAACGAGGCTGCGATCGAGCGCGAAGCGGTCGCAAAACCGGGACACGCGGCATGCCTGATTAACCGTGGAAGACGACTTTACGACTGCTGCGCAGCCGGACGCAGCCTCGCACGGCTCGTCAGCGGCTACAGTTCGCAACCTACCCCCTGTAGTCGCTGACGAGTAGAACGAGGCTGCGATCGAGCGCGTAGCGGTCGCAAAACCAGTACACGCGGTTTGCCTGATTAACCGTGGAAGCCGACTTTACGACTGCTTCACAGCCGGACGCAGCCTCGCACGGCTCGTCAGCTGCTACAGATTCGCCACCCACCCGCGTGTAGTCGCTGACGAGTAGAACGAGGCTGCGATCGAGCGCGCAGCGGTCGCAAAACCAGTACACGCGGTTTGCCTGATTAACCGTGGAAGCCGACTTTACGACTGCTCCGCAGCCGGACGCAGCCTCGCACGGCTCGTCAGCGACTACAGATTCGTAGCCGCAACTACTCGCAACAACATTAAGCAAAATTTAATTGATAGCCCCCTAACAAAAAGCGCAGGCTAGAGGGCTTGGTTACGCTTTGTATCATTCCGGATGATATTGATCTTCGCTGGGTTCGATTCGTTCCCCGGCACGCGCGCCAGCATTATCCGCCCATCTCAATAGATTGGCGGACTCCCCCTCATGGAACAGTCACTTAAACATTTGCGCTTCCCACTCGCGGCTTTGGCCATCGTGGTGATGAGTGCATGCGGCAAAACCCCGGACGCGACTGCTCCTGCTCCCGCTGCAAAAGTCAGTGTGGCCAAGGTGCTTGAACAGCCGGTCAATGAATGGGACGAGTTCACCGGTCGCCTTGAAGCTCCGGAAACAGTCGAAATACGTCCACGCGTGTCGGGCCAGATTGATCAGGTCGCCTTTAACGAGGGCGCCCTGGTGAAAAAGGGCGACCTGCTGTTCCAGATCGACCCTCGCCCCTTCCAGGCTGAAGTCCGCCGCCTTGAAGCCGAAGTGCAACAAGCCCGCGCCAACGCCACCCGCACCGAAAATGAAGCCCAGCGCGGTGAGCGCCTGCGCCAGAGCAATGCGATCTCCGCTGAACTGGCCGACTCACGCAGCACCGCAGCCCAGGCTGCACGTGCCGGTGTCGCTGCCATCCAGGCGCAACTGGACCTGGCAAAGCTCAACCTGAGCTTTACCCGCGTAACCTCGCCAATCAGTGGCCGCGTCAGCCGTGCCGACATCACCGCGGGCAACATCGTCACCGCTGATGTCACGCCACTGACCAGCGTGGTGTCTACCGACAAGGTGTACGCCTACTTCGATGCCGACGAGCGCGTGTTCCTCAAATACAACCAGCTTGCCCGTCAGGGTCAACGCGGCCAGAGCACCCCGGTCTATCTCGGCCTGTCCAACGAAGACGGCAACCCGCACCTGGGCCAGATGAACTTCGTCGACAACCAGGTCAACCCGCAGACGGGCACCATCCGTGGTCGCGCGGTGTTCGACAACGCCGACGGCAACTTCACGCCAGGGCTGTATGCACGCCTCAAGCTGGTAGGCAGCGGCACCTACTCCGCCGTGCTGATCAATGAAGAAGCAGTCGGTACCGACCTGGGCAAAAAGTTCGTGCTGGTGATGGGAGCCGACAACAAGTCGGTCTACCGTGCCGTGGATCTGGGTCCGAAAATCGAAGGCTTGCGCATTGTTCGCAGCGGCCTGAGCAAGGACGACACGATCATCGTCAAGGGCTTGCAGAAAGTGCGCCCCGGTTCGCCGGTAGCCCCTGAAGTGATCCCGATGGCCAACGAGCAGACCCTCGCCGCTCTGGCACAACAACGACAAGCCCTGGAAGCCAGCAACCTGCCTCAAATCAAGCCCGCCCCTGGCGCGCCGAAGTTGGCCAGTGTCGCGACTCCTCGCGGTTAAGGGACGATAACTCCGATGAATTTTTCCCAGTTCTTCATTCAGCGGCCGATTTTCGCCGCTGTGCTTTCCTTGCTGATTTTGATTGCGGGCGGCATTTCGCTGTTCCAGTTGCCGATCAGTGAATACCCGGAAGTGGTCCCGCCTACCGTTGTCGTGCGCGCCAACTTCCCCGGCGCCAACCCCAAAGTGATCGGCGAAACCGTCGCTGCGCCACTGGAGCAGGCCATCACCGGTGTTGAAAACATGCTGTACATGTCTTCGCAGTCCACCGCTGACGGCAAGATCACCCTGACCATCACCTTTGCCCTGGGCACTGACCTGGACAACGCCCAGGTGCAGGTGCAAAACCGGGTGACCCGCACCCAGCCCAAGCTGCCCGAGGAAGTGACGCGCATCGGTATTACGGTGGACAAGGCATCGCCCGACCTGACCATGGTTGTGCACTTGACCTCACCGGACCAGCGCTACGACATGCTGTACCTGTCCAACTACGCCATCCTCAACATCAAGGATGAACTGGCGCGGCTCAACGGTATCGGCGATGTGCAGATGTTCGGCATGGGTGACTACTCGCTGCGGGTATGGCTTGATCCCAACAAAACCGCGTCGCGCAACCTGACCGCCACCGATGTGGTGACGGCCATCCGCGAACAGAACCGTCAGGTCGCCGCCGGTGCCCTGGGTGCTCCGCCTGCCCCCAATGCGTCCAGCTTCCAGCTGTCGGTCAACACCCAGGGCCGTCTGGTCACTGAAGAAGAGTTCGAAAACATCATCATCCGCGCAGGGGATGATGGCCAGATCACTCGCCTCAAAGACATTGCCAGGATCGAACTGGGCTCCAGCCAGTACGCGCTGCGCTCGCTGCTGAACAACCAGCCGGCGGTGGCGATCCCGATCTTCCAGCGCCCCGGCTCCAATGCGATCCAGATCTCCAATGACGTTCGCGCCAAGATGGCCGAGCTGAAGAAGGGCTTCCCCGAAGGCATGGACTTCGACATTGTCTACGACCCGACGATCTTCGTTCGTGGTTCGATTGAGGCGGTGGTCCATACCCTGTTTGAAGCACTGATCCTGGTTGTACTGGTTGTTATCCTGTTTCTGCAAACCTGGCGCGCTTCGATTATCCCGCTGGTCGCTGTGCCTGTATCGCTGATCGGTACGTTCGCAGTGATGCACATGTTTGGCTTTTCGCTCAACGCGTTGTCGCTGTTCGGTCTGGTACTAGCCATCGGGATCGTGGTGGACGATGCGATTGTGGTGGTGGAAAACGTCGAGCGAAATATCGAGCTGGGGCTCAACCCCGTGGACGCTACCAAGCGGGCCATGCGCGAAGTGACCGGCCCGATCATCGCCACTGCCCTGGTGCTGTGCGCGGTGTTTATTCCGGCTGCATTTATCTCGGGCCTGACCGGCCAGTTCTATAAGCAGTTCGCCCTGACCATTGCCATTTCCACAGTCATCTCGGCCTTTAACTCGCTGACGCTGTCCCCGGCACTGGCCGCGGTATTGCTCAAAGGGCATCACGCACCCAAAGACCGCTTTACCCGCGTGCTGGATCGCCTGTTCGGCAGCTGGCTGTTTGGTCCGTTCAACCGTTTCTTCGTCAAGGCCAGTAACGGCTATGTGGGCACGGTGCGCCGGATCATTCGTGGCAGCGGTATCGCCATGCTGGTGTATGCAGGCCTGATGGCGCTGACCTGGGCAGGTTTTGCCCACACGCCGACCGGCTTTGTACCGCCGCAAGACAAGCAATACCTGGTGGCCTTCGCGCAACTGCCGGACGCTGCAAGCCTGGATCGCAGTGAAGAAGTGATCAAGCGCATGTCGGAGCTGGCCCTCAAGCAGCCTGGCGTTGCCAACTCGATCGCCTTCCCTGGCCTGTCGATCAACGGCTTCACCAACAGCCCGAACAGCGGCATCGTGTTTGTTGCGCTCAAGGACTTTGATCAACGCAAAGACCCGAGCCAGTCCGCCGCTGCCATTGCCGCCACGTTGAACGCAGAGTTTGCCGACATCCAGGAAGCCTACATCGCCATCTTCCCGCCGCCTCCGGTACAGGGGCTGGGCACCATTGGCGGTTTCCGCCTGCAAGTCGAGGACCGCGCAGGTCTGGGCTATGACGAGCTGTACAAAGAAGTGCAGAACGTGATCACCAAGAGCCGCAGCGTGCCGGAACTGGCCGGGTTGTTCACCAGCTATCAGGTCAACGTACCGCAAGTCGATGCTGCCATCGACCGTGAAAAAGCCAAGACCCACGGCGTGGCCATCAGCGACATCTTCGACACCCTGCAAATCTATCTGGGTTCGCTGTATGCCAACGATTTCAACCGCTTCGGTCGTACTTATCAGGTCAACGTGCAAGCCGAGCAGCAGTTCCGCCTGGAGCCCGAGCAGATCGGCCAGCTGAAAGTGCGTAACAACAAGGGCGAGATGATCCCGCTGGCGACCTTTATCAAGGTCAGCGATACCGCCGGGCCCGATCGCGTGATGCACTACAACGGCTTTGTCACCGCAGAAATCAACGGCGGCGCGGCACCGGGCTACAGCTCGGGCCAGGCAGAAGCAGCGATGGAAAAACTGCTGAAGGAAGAGCTGCCCAACGGCATGACCTTCGAGTGGACGGAGCTGACGTATCAGCAAATCCTCTCGGGCAATACCGCGCTGTTCGTGTTCCCGCTCTGTGTTCTGCTGGCGTTCCTGGTACTGGCCGCCCAATACGAAAGCTGGAGCCTGCCACTGGCGGTGATCCTGATTGTGCCCATGACCCTGCTGTCAGCCATTACCGGTGTGATTCTGTCGGGGGGTGACAACAACATCTTCACCCAGATCGGATTGATCGTCCTGGTGGGGTTGGCGTGCAAGAACGCGATCTTGATTGTGGAGTTTGCCAAGGACAAACAGGAAGAAGGCATGAGCCCGCTGGATGCGGTACTTGAAGCCTGCCGCCTGCGTCTGCGGCCGATCCTGATGACCTCTTTCGCTTTCATCATGGGCGTGGTGCCTCTGGTGCTGTCCAGCGGTGCAGGTGCAGAAATGCGCCACGCCATGGGTGTTGCGGTGTTCTCCGGGATGCTCGGGGTGACCTTCTTCGGCCTGCTGCTGACGCCTGTGTTCTATGTCTTGATCCGCCGTTATGTGGAGCGCAGTGAAGCGCGCAAAGCGGCCAAGCACCTCAAGCTGGAGTCGCAACAATGAGCGTGAAAGTTTTTCTGCCGAGTCTGTTGGTGCTGGCCTTGAGCGCTTGCGCCGTAGGCCCGGACTACAAGACCCCGGCCACAGAGCCTGCCCATATCAGTGCCGATAACCTGAAGGGCTTTGACCGGGCGCATTTTGAAGGGATCTGGTGGCAGCAGTTCGACGACCCGACCCTCAACCAGCTGGTGACTCAGTCACTGGCCGGCAACCGCGAGTTGCGCGTGGCCTTTGCCCGCCTGCGGGCAGCCCGGGCGATTCGTGATGACGTCAGCAATGACATCATGCCGACCATCACCAGCCGTGCCAGCAGCGATGTCGGCAAGGGCCAGATTCCGGGCCAGACCGAAAAGCGGGTCAACAGTGAACGCTATGACCTGGGCCTGGACATGGCCTGGGAAGTCGACCTGTTTGGTCGTATCCAGCGTGAATTGGAGGCCAGCGACGCCGACGAGCAAGTGGCTGCAGCGGATCTCTACCAGCTGCAAGTGACCATGATTGCCGAACTGGTGGATGCCTACGGTGAATTGCGCGGCGCCCAACTGCGTGAGCGGATTGCCCTGGCCAACTTGAAGAACCAGCAGGACTCCAAGGCGATTACCGAAAGCCTGCGTGACGCAGGTGTTGGCGATCAACTGGACGTCATGCGTGCCGACGCCCGCCTGGCCGCGGTTGAGGCCAGCGTGCCGCAACTGCAGGCCGAGCAGGTGCGTGAGCGCAATCGCATCGCCACTCTGCTGGGCCAGCGCCCTGAGCAGCTCAGCGTTGACTTGAGCCCGGCGCAGTTGCCGGCCATTGCCAAGGCACTGAACATCGGCAACCCCGGCGATTTGCTGCAGCGCCGGCCCGACATCCTGAGTGCCGAGCGCAAGCTGGCAGCCGCCACTGCCCGGATCGGGGTGGCCAAGGCCGATTTGTTCCCTCGGGTCAGCCTGAGTGGTTTTCTCGGTTTTACCGCCGGACGCGGCTCGCAAATAGGCTCGGCTGCAGCCAATGCCTGGGCGCTGGGCCCGCGCATTACCTGGCCGGCGTTTGACCTGGGCAGCGTGCGTGCGCGTCTGCGCGGTGCCGGTGCAGAGGCTGATGGCGCACTGGCCAGTTACGAGCAGCAGGTGCTGTTGGCGCTGGAAGAGTCCGAAAACGCATTCAGCGATTACGGCAAGCGCCAGCAACGTCTGGTCTCGTTGATTCGTCAAAGCGAATCCAGCCGGATCGCAGCGGATCTGGCTGCTATTCGCTATCGCGAAGGCACGGTGGACTTTCTGGTGCTGCTCGACGCCCAACGGGAGCGCCTGGCCGCAGAAGACAGCCAGGCCCAGGCCGAGGTTGAGCTGTATCGCGGCGTAGTAGCGATTTACAAAGCACTGGGTGGTGGCTGGCAAGCCGAGACCGTCGCCAGCGCACACTGATTCAAGAGCTCCTTTGGTTGGCCGCAACCAACCAATTTTTAGCCCCGCGCTCATTCGGTCGCGGGGCTTTTTTTTGGTTCTTCACGGATTACCGGGAAAGATGCTCTTGATCTTCATGAAAAAGAATTCGCTGTCCCGGTAACCGTACGCCATCCGCTTAATGACCTTTATTCGATTGTTTATGCCTTCCAACTGACCGGTGTGCATTGGCCAGCGAACCCGGCTGACGATGCCTCTCCAGTAACCCTTTAATCGCTTTGCAAACTGGATCAGAGCCGGTATTTCACTTTCTTGAGCATGGCGTAGCCATTGCTTCCAGGCTGATCGCCAGCTCCAGGCGGTGCTTGGCGTCCAAAGCGTTTTGAGTTCAGCCTTCATCAAGTAGACCGTCATCAATGCTTGGTTGGCCGCCAGCAGATCCTCCAAACGGACCTGTTGCTCGGGCGTTTTCAGATTCTGCGGATTACGCAGCAACAACCATCGCGCTTGCTTGATGACCTTACGTGCAGGCTTGTCGTGACGTAGCCGATTAGCTTCGTCGACGCGGACGCGATCGATGACCTCCCGGCCATATTTGGCCACCACATGAAAGAGGTCGTAGATCACTCGCGCGTTCGGACAGTGTTGGCGAACCTCCAGATCAAAAGCGGTGTTCATGTCCATCGCCACCGCTTCGATGCGAGCACAACCTTCTGGCCCCAGCTCTTCGAAAAATGGCCTGACCGCCGCCCGGCTGCGGCCTTCGCCGATCCACAGCACGCGTCGTGTATCGGCATCCAGCACGACACTGGCATAGCGATGCCCTTTGAACAGCGCAAATTCGTCCATCACCAAGCGCCGTGGCTGCGCCTTCGGCAAAACACTCAAAGCCGTTTGTAAGGCTCGACGTTCCAGCAACCGAACGGTGTCCCAATGCAGCCCAAACATCTGGGCCACGTGCAGGGTTGGGAGGCGCTCACAGGACTGAATGACCGCATCGGCCAAGCGGCGCGTCATGCGGGCATAGCGATCCAGCCAACTGACGGCCTCCATGCGTTTGCCGCAGTCACGGCAGCCAACACGCCTGAGCAAAACGCTGAGGCGTACAGCGCGACCGAGAATGGGAAGATCCCGAACGGTTCGCTCGCAATACTCATGTGTGGTTGAACAAGGTCTTTGGCAGCCACCACAGGAAGGGAATCGAGTGGCGTGGGGAATCAGATCGATCTTTAGGGCGTCACCATCAGGCTTGATCGTGACGACAGAAAAGCCCTCCCAAAAAGGAAGGAAAGTATTAATATCACGCATAAGAACGCCGGTTTGTTAGATGTGTTTGCTCGCACGAACATCATCAATCAAATCGGCGTTCTTGTTTCTGTGTTTCCCGGGATTCCGTGAAGAACCTTTTTTTTACCCGTAGTAGCTGCCGAAGGCTGCGTTCGGCGACGCAGTCGTCGTAAACCCTGGCAACCGGGGTTGACTGACACACCGAAGTGTCTGATTTTGCGACGGCTACGCCGCCGAACGCAGCCTTCGGCAGCTGCTACAGGGTCTGCGTTTGACTCCAGCCCCCGACTCACCCACTCTTGCACCCCATACGCACGCATGCTTCTGGATATTGGATGACCCAGCCTCGCCGCTACCTCGCAATCAGCTTTCTGTCAGCGCTTATCGCTGCCGGTCTTTGGTATTCGATGCGCCCTGATCCAGCCGTTCCCACGCAATCCGTCAGTCAACGATTCTCCATCGCCCTGGACATGGCCCAAAACGGCAAGCCCGGCGCCGCCCGTGTGCTCTATCAGCAACTGGCCCGCAAGGACTTGTCGGATACCCGGCGCGCCAGCCTGCATGCCGAGCTGCCCAATTACCCAAGCCCGCTGGCACTGAAACTGGCAGACGCTGACTTGCATAACCCCTCGCCCCTGGTACGCATAGCCGCGATCCAGAGCATTGTCGGCCTGGTGCCCAACGCCCAGCGCACGTTACTGCTGGGCCCGCTACTGGATGACACCGAACAGAGCGTGCGCTTTGCCGCCGCCAATGCCCTGCTCGGCCTGTCGCCCGACGAACAGGGGCTGTACTTCGGCCCGTTGCAGCAAGTGATCGACGAATTCGAGCGCGACCTCAAAACCAGGCCCGACGACCCGCAGGCACAGGGTCAACTCGCCCGTCTGTATTTGCACGAAGGTCAACTGGACGAAGCCCAGGCCGCACTGGAGCAAGTCACCCGCCTGGACCCGGACAACCTCAAGGCAGTCGTCGCGCAGGTCGAGCTTCTGGAAAAACGCGGCAAGGCCGAGCAGGCGCGACAGATGCTGGCCAGGCAGCTTGAAGCCCATCCCTATTCCGCGTACCTGCAACATGCCCTGGGGATCTGGCTGCTTAACCATGGCCAGACGGAATACGCCCTTCTGGGCCTGGCCAAGGCCGTTGAGCTGGAACCGGACAACAGTGATTACCGGTACAAGCTGGCGACCGCCCTCCATGACCTGGACCAGCTTGAAGCCGCGCAACGCCAGCTCGAAGAGCTGCTGCAACGCCAACCGGCCAATCGCAAGGCGCGCGTATTGCTGATCGGCTACTGGAAAGAAGCCGGGCAATTGCAGAATGTGCAGGTGCTGCTGGCGCAGCTTGAGCAGATGAACCCTGATGACCCGTCGTTGCAGCAGGGTTTGTGATTCATATCACCTGTGGGAGCGGGCTTGCTCGCGATGGCATCACGTCGGTCTGGCTGAATGACCGAGTCGCCTGCATCGCGAGCAAGCCCGCTCCCACAAGATTTGGGCATTCAGGCCAATAGTTTCTGGATCTGCTCTTGCAGGGTATCGAGGTCGAACGGCTTGGCCAGGATCGGCGCCGTCAAGGTGATCGGGCTGCCCGTATCACGGATCTCGGCAGGGTAGCCGCTGATAAAAATAACTTTCAGGTCAGGCCGCAGCTTCAACGCTGGCTCGGCAATCTGCACCCCGGAAATTCCGCCCGGCAGGCGGAAGTCGGTCACCATAAGGTCCAGATGCGGCTTGCTCGCCAGAATCTCGAACGCCTGTTCGCCGTTTTCGGCCTGCAATACCCGGTAGCCTTCGCCGGACAGGTAGGCGCTGAGGACCATCAGGATCGAGGGGTCATCTTCGACAATCAAAACAACATCTTGCGCATCTTCACTCATGGGAAACCTTAATTCATGCCGTCGCTGCCAGTATGACCCCGAGCGCGGTCATAGGTTGCGCCGAGTTTAAGTCTTTTGTGCAAGCGGCAGGCAAACCCTGAACAAGGCGCCCTCACCCAGTTCGCTCTGCACGCTGATGGTGCCGCTGTGTGCCGCGACAATCTGTTCCGAGATAAACAACCCCAAACCAAGCCCGGCAGCCACCTGACTGGCTGAAACCCGCTCAAATTGCTGGAACACCCGCTGCTGGTTTTCCTGGCTGATGCCGATGCCCTGATCGCGCACATCCACCACAGCTTGATCGCCGTCTATGTAAACAGACACATCAATGGGCTTTTTAGCACCGTAACGCAAGGCATTGGTCAGCAGATTGGAAATCACTTGCTCAATTCTGAACTCGTCCCACTGCCCCACTACGGGTTTTTGTGCAGTGAAGCTGACACTCGATTGCGCAGCGCTGATCTGGGCCGTGAAATTCTCCAGCAATTGCCCGACTGTACGGGCCAAATCAAACTCGGCAGGCCTGATCGACAGCTTGCCGGTGCGGATACGCGACACGTCGAGCATGTCTTCGATCAGGCGGATCAGGCTCTGGATCTGGCGCTCATCACGATCGACCATGGCGTGCATCTTTTCCAGGGTGAACGCCGCCGCGTTGTCGCGGGCCAGGTGCATCTTGCGCAACTGGGTTTCCAGGATCAGCCCGTTGAGCGGCGTGCGCACCTCATGGGAGACGATCGACATAAAGTCGTCACGCATGCGCACCGCGCGCTCAAGCTCGACCTGGGTCAGTTGCAACTGCGCAAGCAAAGTCTCCTGCTCGCGACGGCTCTGCTCCAGGGCCTCGACCTGCTGCTTCATGGCCTTGCTCTGGCGATAAAGCTCGACGAAGACATTGACCTTGCTTTTGACCGCGTGGATATCCAGCGGTTTGTGCAGAAAGTCCACCGCACCGCTTTCATAGCCCTTGAAGGCATAGTTCATCTCGCGCCCTGCGGCACTGACAAACACGATGGGGATGTTTTTGGTCTTGGCGGTGCCGCGCATCAGCTCGGCCAGTTCAAAACCGTTCATGCCGGGCATTTGCACGTCAAGAATGGCCATCGCAAACTCATGCTGCAACAGCAACGACAGCGCCTCATCCGCAGACAAGGCCTTGTACACGATGCGATCTTCGCGCTTGATCAGTGCTTCGAGCGCCAGCAGGTTTTCCGGCAGGTCATCGACGATCAGCAGCTTGGCTTGAATTTCGTTTAGTAGCATTGGCTATGTTCCAGCTCGACAAGCAGACGGCCAATGCCGCGCAATGGAAGAATGCAATCCGGTTGAAAAAGGTCCAGTGCCGCACGGGGCATGGTTGCAACCTGTGCCTCGTCAGGATCCTGCACAATGGTCAGACCGCCCGACTGCTGGACCACGCTCAGCCCCTGGGCACCATCCCGATTGGCGCCCGTCAGCAAAATGGCAGCCAGACGCTGTTGATACACATCGGCTGCGGATTCGAACAGGTAGTCAATGGCAGGTCGCGAGTAATGCACCGGCTCCTCCTGGCTCAAGGAAAAACTGTGATCCTGCTCAATCGAAACGTGATACCCGGGACCTGCAAAGTACAGGGTGCCCGGCACAATCGGCTGTTTGTCCTGAACCTCCCTGACCGCCAATGGCAAGCGCCGGGCAAACACCTCGGCCAACTGGCTGCGTCGCTCTTCAGGCAAGTGCAGCACCACGATAATCGGCAGCCGGAAGCCAGGCTTGAGCTCGGAAAAAATAGTCAGCAACGCTTCAACCCCGCCCGCAGACGCACCGATCACCACCGCCTCGACAGGTCTGGGATCGGTCAGGTAACGGTCATGGTTTTTCATAGCTTGCGGTAGATCCGTTCTTGCTTGAGCACGGGGGAAAACTGTTTGCTGTAGTCCGAAAAATCCAGCGTCTCCTTGCTTCCAAGCATCAGAAATCCGCGATGACACAACGATTCCTCGAACAGACCAAAGGCTCTGTTTTGAAGATTTTTATTGAAATAAATCAATACGTTACGGCATGAAATTAAATTGGTTTCTGAGAACACGCTATCCGTCGCCAGGCTGTGATCGGCGAAGGTCACGTTCTCGCGCAGCGTCTTGTCAAAAATCGCGTAGTCATAGGCGGCGGTGTAGTAATCGGCAAACGAACGCTGACCACCGGCCTTTTGGTAGTTGTGGGTATAGGTCCGGATATTGTCCAGGGAGAAAATCCCCTGCTTGGCCTTTTCCAGAGAGCGCGGATTGATATCGGTCGCATAGATGATGGTGCGATCCAGCAGGCCTTCTTCACGCAACAGGATGGCCATTGAATACACCTCCTCGCCGGTGCTGCACCCCGCAATCCAGATCTTGAGCGACGGGTAGGTCTTGAGGATCGGCACCACCTCCTGGCGAATGGCCAGAAAATGCTCCGGGTCGCGAAACATCTCGCTCACTGGAATGGTCAGGAACTGCAGCAACTGCATAAAGGCCGTCGGGTCATGGAGGATGCGCTCCTGAAGGGCCGAAATGGTGCTGCAGTCAAACTGACGCAATGCATGATTGACCCGGCGCTTGATCGAGGCGCCGGAGTAATCGCGAAAGTCATAACTGTATTTGAGATAGATCGCTTCGATCAGCAGCCTTAACTCGATGTCAGTGTTTCGTTGCACTTAGAGTCGTTCCATTTTCGGTAGCCAGACCCGGATCAACGAAAACAGTCGATCCAGATCAATCGGTTTGGCCAGGTAGTCATTGGAACCTGCCTGCAGGCAGCGCTCCTGATCGTCCTTCATTGCCTTGGCCGTGACCGCAATGATCGGCAGCTTGCGCCAGCGCGGGTTTTTGCGGATTTCGACGGTCGCTTCGTAGCCATCCATCTCGGGCATCATCACGTCCATCAACACCAGGTCGATATCTTCCACTTCGTCCAGGCGCTCGATGGCTTCGCGTCCATTGCGACCGATGACCACAATCGCGCCCTTCTGCTCCAGCGCACTGGTCAGGGCAAAGATGTTTCGTACATCGTCATCCACCAGCAAAATCTTGCGGCCCTCGAACACCTTGTCGCGGCTGCGAGCGGTCTTGAGCATCGTTTGCCGATCATGGGACAACTGAGATTCGACTTTGTGCAGAAATAATGTCACTTCATCGAGCAACCGCTCGGGTGAGCGGGCGCCCTTGATGATGATGGAGCGCGAATACTTGCGCAGCTCGGCTTCTTCATCCCGGGTCAGATTGCGCCCGGTGTAGACGATCACCGGCGGGAACGAGCAGATATCTTCGGTCGACATGCGCTTGAGCAGGTCGTTGCCCAGCATGTCGGGCAACTTGAGGTCGATGATCATGCAGTCGTAAACAGTGGTGCGCAGCAGGTCGAGCGCCTCCTGGGCATAGCCGACCGCGGTGATCTCGATGTCATCGTCGCCGATCAGGCGGGCAATGCTGTCGCGCTGCAAGTCATCATCCTCGACCAGCAGCACCCGCTTGACCTTCTGCGTCAGCTTGGCCTCCAGGCGAGCGAACACATTTCTCAGCTCTTCACGGGTCGTCGGCTTCAAGGCGTACCCCACCGCCCCCATGTGCATCGCGGCCTCAACCCGGTCTTCAGCGGAAATCACGTGAACCGGTATATGCCGCGTCGACGCCATAGCCTTCAGGCGCTGCAACACCGTGAGCCCCGGATGGTCCGGCAAGCGGATGTCCAGCAGGATTGCATCGGGAATGAACTGCACCGCGAGGCTGAAACCTTCGTCCGCACCATGGGCAACCAGGCAGCGATAGCCCAATTCATGTGCAAGATCGAAGAGGATCTGCGCAAAGTTTGGCTCATCTTCAATCACCAAAATACAGCGCGTGGTAAATGGCGCCTGCTCGCGGTCATCCATGAAGCGCTCAATCACCGCCGCAGACTCAACGGCAAGCAGCGGCCGGGGCTCAGGTACCCGCACTGCAACCCGTGGCGCGGGGCCAACAGGCAGTTGCACGGGTTCTTCGCCGTGCTCCACATACTGCTGCGGCAGGATCAGGGTAAAGATACTGCCCTTGCCCGGCTCGCTGCTGACATCGATCGAACCGCCCAGCAATGTCGCCAGATCACGGGAGATCGACAGGCCCAGCCCTGTGCCGCCATAGCGGCGGTTGGTGGTGCCGTCGGCCTGACGGAAAGCTTCGAAGATGGAGTCTTGTTGCTCCTCGGAAATGCCGATCCCGGAATCGCTCACGGTAAAGGCAATCCCTTCGCCCGGCTGACAGGATACCGTCAGGCTGACCTGGCCTTGCTCCGTGAACTTGACCGCGTTGGACAGCAAATTCTTGAGGATCTGCTCCAGACGCTGGCTGTCGGTGTAGATCATGGGCGGCGTGCCGGGCTGCAACTGGACCTCAAAGCCCAGGGACTTGTCGCCCGCCAGCGGCTGGAACATGTTGCGCAACCCTTCGACCACCCGTGCCACGCTGGTGTGCTCGGGGCGCACTTCGAGCTTGCCGGCTTCTACCTTGGAAATGTCCAGGATGTCGTTGATCAGGTTAAGCAGGTCATTGCCCGCCGAGTAAATAGACTCGGCAAACTTGACCTGTTCTGCGCTGAGGTTCTGCTGCGGGTTTTCGGACAGCAACTTGGCCAGGATCAAGGAGCTGTTCAGCGGCGTGCGCAGCTCGTGGGACATGTTGGCCAGGAATTCGGACTTGTACTTGCTGGAGCGTTGCAGCTCTTCAGCCCGTTCTTCAAGTTGCACCTGGGCCTGGTTGAGTTCGGTGTTCTTGCGGTCCATTGCATCCCGCTGGCCGGCCAACTCTTCGTTGGTCTGCTCCAGCTCGGCCTGCTGGGTTTCGAGGCTGGTCTGGGACTCTTTGAGAATGCGCGACTGCTCTTCGAGTTCCTCGTTGGCGGTCTTGAGTTCCTCCTGCTGCACCTGCAGTTGCTCATTGAGCTGCTGGGTTTCGGCCAGCACCTCTTGCAGGCGCTGGCGATAGCGCGCCGCTTCAATCGACATGCCGATGTTGTCGGCGATCAATTCGAACAGCTCTACGTCCCGCTCGCTCAGGGGCCTGAGGAAGCCCAGCTCAATGACCCCGTTGACGCGATCATCATCACTGGTGGGCACCACCAGCACACTGCGCGGGCTGCCTTCGCCCAGCCCGGAGCTGACTTTGGAGAAATAGTCGGCGGGTACGTTGTCCAGTCGAATCAACTTATCCTGCTTGACTGCCTGCCCGATAATCCCTTCGCCGTTGCGAATCAGTTGGCCCTGCGCCTCTTGCTCGCGGGAAAACCCATAACTGGCCACACGCTTGAGATCGCCGTGATCTTCACGCACATAGACGGCCGCCACCACGGATCCCAGGTACTGGGCACAGAACTGCAGGATGTTGTGGCCCAACATGTTGAGCGTCAGGCGCCCCAGCACCTGTTCAGCCAGCTCGGTCTGGCCGTTGCGCAACCAGGCCTGTTGTTCCAGACGCTGAGCAGTCTTGATCTGCGACTCGAAGGCATTGTTGTAACTCTTTGAAAGTTCAAGTAAATCGCGACGACCGATATAGGCCAAAAAGCCGCTCAAACCCAGTACGAAAATCAGGTACAGGCCAATACTGATGATCGTTGTACGACTGACCTCTTCGCTGCGAGCCACTCGCAGCTGCTGCTCCATCTGAATGAAGTCTTGATATTCTTTGCGAATTTCGTCCGCCAGGCGTTTGCCCCGCCCCGCCTGTATGGCCGCACGGTAATCACCGTCCTGACGGCGCAGATCGACCATCGACTGGGCGTAGGCATTCCACTCATTTTGCAGCGCCTCAAGGCGTTTCAGCCGGTCGACCTGCTGCGGGTTGTCGCTGACCAGCTCCTGCAACCCCTTCAACTGGAGCGCAATTTGCGGCTTGGCGACGGCATAGGGGTCCAGAAAATGCTCATCGCCGGTAATCAGGAACCCGCGCATGCCGCTTTCAAGATCCACCGTCAGCCGCACGGCGTCGTTGGTATTACTGATAACCCGGTCGCTGTGCTCCACCCACCTGATCACTGATAACAAATAGCTGACCATGATCACGAATAACGCGGCACTGAGCACGCCGACAGCCAGGGGCAAGCCAACGTTGCGACTCAGAAGCTTGCGAAAGCTTCGCTCATCAATTGATACAGGTGAGTTCATTTTCAGGCCTGTGGGCAGTCTTAAAAAACTGGAGTTTGCCGGATTACCGAGCAATAGTTCTATTTTCTTACCCAACAATGAACATTTTCGTACAAAGAGGCACATTCAAATGCTGGGCAAGGCTATCCTTGCTGCAGCGAGACCCACGCTTACATTTTTTATCGAGATCATGATTATGTCCGCTACACCCTCCACCATCCTGGTGGTCGAAGACGACGCCATTGTTCGGATGCTGATCGTAGACGTGCTCCAAGAACTGGACTTCAGCGTGCTTGAAGCAGACGGCAGCGAGCAGGCCATGGAACTGCTGGAGAATGCGGCCCAGCCCATTGACCTGCTGATGACCGACGTCGGGTTGCCGGGCATGGACGGCCGGGAGCTGGCAGCCAAGGCCCGCCAATTGCGCGAGAAAATGCCCATCCTGTTTGCCAGCGGCTATGCCGAAACCCTTGAGGTCGCAGAAGGCATGGCGGTGATTGGCAAACCTTTCTCCATTGATCAGTTGCGCGACAAAGTCAAAAGCCTGCTGACCGCCTGACGTGTAGTCGCTGCCGCAGGCTGCGAGGGCTGCGTAGCGGCCCCGCTTTTTGAAGGTCCTGCGGCCCTTATCGCAGCCTGCGGCAGCGACTACACCCCCCCCTTTAAATTGACGACTCTCCTGGGCTGTGGTTTCCTACACATCTTGTATCAGGTGCCCTTCACAGGGTGAAACGGGAAACCGGTGCGTCAGGCGTTAGTCCTGGCAAGTCCGGCGCTGCCCCCGCAACGGTAAGCGAGAGAAACATCAAATCCACTGTGCCGAGTGCATGGGAAGGAGATGTTTGCAGGCTCAACGCTTGAGCCCCTCGCAAGCCCGGAGACCGGCCTGGTTATTTTTCAATAACAAACCCGCGGTGGGCGGGCGCTGTTAAACCCTGCGGGCTTCGTTCGCGGGGTTTTCTTGCGCTTTGCTGCCCGTCGTCCGACCTGAGGCAAGCGCCATGTCTATCAGCACCAGCCGTACCCATTCCGCCGCGACCACTGCCACCCAAAGCCAACGCATTGTGGCGGCTGTCGGTGCTGCGGTACTGGGGGCTTTTCTCGTTTACTTCGCCGGGTTCTCCCATATCGATGCGGTTCACAATGCGGCCCATGACACCCGTCACAGCTCCGCCTTCCCGTGCCATTGAGACTGCCTGCCATGATTAAGCGTATCGCCCAAACCGCAGGCTTCACCGGCTTGCTGGCCGCCCTGCTGCTGACCCTGCTGCAAAGCCTGTGGGTGTCGCCACTCATTTTGCAGGCCGAAACCTACGAAAAACCTGCTGCCACTGAAGTGCACGAGCATGCCGACATGGCCATGCCAGCCCACGAGCACGACGCCGAGGCCTGGGAGCCGGAAGATGGCTGGCAGCGCGTGCTGTCTACCACGGGCGGCAATCTGGTGGTTGCTGTGGGTTTTGCCTTGATGCTGGCCGGCCTTTACACCTTGCGTGCCCCGACGCGCACTTCCCAGGGCCTGCTCTGGGGCCTTGCCGGTTATGCGGTGTTCTGCCTGGCGCCGACCCTGGGCCTGCCACCCGAGTTGCCGGGCACTGCAGCGGCAGATTTGCTGCAGCGTCAAATCTGGTGGGTCAGCACCGCAGCTTCGACCGCAGTGGCCATCGCACTGATGGTATTTGGCAAGCACTGGGCGCTGAAAGTGCTGGGCGTGGCGATTCTGGTGGTTCCGCATATTTTTGGCGCACCCCAGCCACTGGTGCATTCAAGCCTGGCCCCGGCCGAGCTGGAGTCGCAGTTCAAGATTGCTTCGCAACTGACCAACTTCGCCTTTTGGCTGGCCCTGGGCGTGATCAGCGCCTGGCTGTTTCGCCGCAAGTCTGAAGGCCAGTACTCGGCATGACGGCAACCGGCACAGCGCCAATCCTGGTGATTGGCCTGGGCTGTCGCCAGGATTGCACCGCGGCAGAGCTGTTGAGTCTGATCGAACGCTCTCTGGCCCGGGCCGGGATCCCGCTGAATGCGGTCCGTGCCCTGGCCAGTGTCGATCTCAAGCGCCAGGAACCCGGACTGCTGCAACTGGCAGCTCGACTGGAACTGGAGCTTGAGGTCTTCAGTGCGCAACAGCTTGCCCCGTACGCCCCTCAGCTGAGTCACCGGTCGAACCTTGTGTTCGAGAAAACCGGGTGTTTCGGGATTGCCGAAAGTGCTGCGCTGGCCCTGGCCGAGCGGTTCGCCGGCGCACCCGCTACCTTGCTGATTACGCGACAAAAATCACCAGGCGCCACCTTTGCGTTGGCCTGTTTCGAGCAAAACCCGCGATAATCCCCCGCCTCACTATGAGCGTTGTTCAAGAACAGCTCTATCTCAACCCCTTCAAGAGACTGCCATGACTGTTTATTTCATCGGCGCCGGACCCGGCGATCCTGAGCTGATTACCGTCAAGGGCCAGCGCCTGATTCGCAGTTGCCCGGTGATCATTTACGCGGGTTCGCTGGTCCCCGAGGCCGTGCTGCAAGGCCATCAGGCTGAGCAGGTGATCAACAGTGCGCAACTGCACCTTGAGCAGATCATCACCCTGATCAAGGCCGCCGACGCCAAAGGCCAGGACGTGGCCCGCGTACATTCCGGCGACCCCAGCTTGTACGGGGCCATTGGCGAACAGATCCGCTGCTTGCGTGAGCTGGGCATTGCCTTTGAGATCATTCCGGGAGTGACTGCCACCGCGGCCTGTGCGGCCATTCTGGGGGCCGAACTGACGTTGCCCGATATTTCGCAAACCGTGATTCTGACCCGTTACGCCGAAAAAACCGTTATGCCAGCCGGAGAAGAACTGGCCAGCCTGGCGCAGCACAAGGCGACCATGGCCATTCATCTGGGGGTCAAGAACCTTGAAAACATCGTTGCCGAACTGATCCCGCACTACGGCAGTGATTGCCCGATTGCCGTGATTCATCGCGCCAGCTGGCCTGACCAGGACTGGGTGCAAGGGACGCTTGCAGACATCGCGATCAAGGTCCAGGCCAAGGGATTCAGGCGTACGGCGCTGATCCTGGTGGGCCGGGTGCTGGCCAGTGACAGTTTTGGGGACTCGTCGCTGTACCGTGCGGGGCATGCGCATCTGTATCGGCCTTGAACGCTCTCCCCCTGTGGGAGCGGGCTTGCTCGCGATACGGACGGCGTGGCCTGTCAGGTAGATCCCATTAGGTTCTGCTGCGCCCGCACAATCCGAATCGCGCAGCCATAAAAAAACGGTGCTCACGGGGCACCGTTTTTTCTTCAGCTTCGCAGCGAACGCCCTGTTAGTAGTAGGCGTTTTCTTTCTGCGAGTGGTCGGTCACGTCACGTACGCCCTTGAGCTCCGGCACACGCTCAAGCAGGGTGCGCTCGATGCCTTCACGCAACGTCACGTCCGCCTGGCCGCAGCCCTGGCAACCGCCACCGAACTTGAGCACCGCGATACCGTCTTCAACCACTTCAATCAGGCTGACCTGACCGCCGTGGCTGGCCAAACCGGGATTGATCTCGGTTTGCAGGTAGTAGTTGATGCGCTCGTTGATCGGGCTGTCGGCATTGACCATCGGCACTTTGGCGTTTGGCGCCTTGATGGTCAGCTGACCACCCATGCGATCGGTGGCGTAGTCCACCACGGCATCGTCAAGGAAGGGTTCGCTGAACGAATCGATCCAGGCCGTGAAGCTTTTAAGGCCGATGGCGGTATCTTCAGATTTGACTTCAGCCGGCTTGCAGTAAGCAATGCAGGTTTCGGCGTACTGGGTACCGGGTTGGGTGATAAAGACGCGGATGCCGATACCCGGGGTGTTCTGCTTTGACAGCAGATCAGCCAGGTAATCGTGGGCAGCGTCGGTAATCGTTATGGCGCTCATGGAATCTCCTCGCAGACATGGGACGCAGTTTACGCCAATCGGCGCGCCTGACAAAGTCCTAGTGTTTTTGTCAGGAAAGCCACACCCCATGTATCAAATTCTAGTGGCTGATTACAGGTTTTCGTAGCGGTTCATATCCAGCACACCGGCCTCTACCGGGTCGGTTTCGCTGATGTACTGGCCAATATCGTGAAAGTACTGCCAGAACTGTGGATGGCTACGGCGAATCCCCCAGCGCTCGACAATGGTGTCAAAGGTCTCTTGATCCTTGCATTGCTCCATCGCTTCAACAAAGGCCTCAACCTGCCCCGTCGGGATATTGAACATGAAGTTCGGGTAGCTGCTGAGCACCCCGGGGTAGATGGCCAGGGTGTCCAGCCCAGGCTCCAGCCGGTATTCCTCGCCCAGCATGAAGGCCACGTTGGTGTGCGCGCGATTGCGCAGCATGCTGTACATCTCGCGTTTGCCGTCACGTCCCTCGATCCGCAGCATGCTGGCTTCTGGCAATTGACTGATGACCGACAGCCCCGCCGCAGGGCGCGAGGTCAGACGGCTCAGTGCCTGCTCGGCGTATTTGAACTCTTGCGGGATGTCGGGGCGTGAACAGTAAGCACCGACGCAACGGTTGATCGGGTCGGGCCGTGCATTCAGGGTGCCGGCGCGTTCAATCAGCTTGAGCGCAAAGTCACGCTTGGGGTCGGCCGGATCGAGCTTCATGCCGCTCGGCGTGCCGGTGTCGATCTTCTGGTAGTCCATCCACATCTTCAGCTTGCCGCTGTTCTGATACCAGCTGCTCAAGATGCCCGAACGGGCGTCGGCCGGCATCAAGCGCAGGAAGTTGACCTCGGCGCCGTTGCGGATCAAGTCAAAGTACAAGCGTGTCTGGGCCTGATGGGAAACGTTGCCGAACACATCGAAGTTGACCGCCAACTGGTAGTAGGTGCGCTCCAGCAACGGGTAGTCGAACAGCCACAGGGTTTGCGGGATTTCGCCGATCAGGCCCTTGCTGACACTGGCGCTGTCGAAGTGACGGAAAACGGTCAACAAGGCGTTGTCGTTGCCTGCCCACAGGGTCGACCAGCTCGGTGGCGGCATGTCGGCATAGGCTTGCTGGCGCAACTTCTCATAGTCATTGCGCTTGTTGCGATAGCGGTGCCACAACGAAATAACACTGCCAACGTCGTCGATCTGGCCGGGCATTGCCAGCAACGGCGTCGCTTCGCCACGATAGGCGGCGTCGGTGACATAGCGGTCATGGGCAGGCTCCTGGAACACGGTCCAGAAGTTGTCGCGAATCACGTCAGTCGCAATCTGCCCACGGCACACCGGCCCACGAATAAAGGTGCGTACGAAATACTCGGCGTTGTCGAGCATGAACTGGTAACGCGCCACCGCCGGAATCGCTTCAAAGACTTCGAACGGGTTGGCCCGACCTCGAGGCCCGTAGCCCGGCAAGCTGGTGGCATGCCAGTCACCGCTGTAGAACAGCTCTTTGACCCGCGCCAGCTTGTGCTCGCCCATCGGATAGGTGATATGGGTTTTGTGCACGATCACGCCCTGAACGGGTATCAACCGATAGTAAAACGTGGTGCCGGGGTCGTCGTTCGGGCGGCGGGTAGCAATCAGGTCAACCGGCTGACCGCTTGGGGTGCGCGAACGCACCCACTGGAAGAAGTGCCCTGGCACGCCGTTGTCGAAGTAGGTATGGGCCAGAAACAAATGCTCGTACAACCAGCGCGCCACCAGGGCTTCGGTTGAACCTGGACGGTTGAGCAATTCTTCCCATTCGCTGATCTGTGCCGCTTCGACCGCAGTCGGCTTGATTGCGTGCTGGTCAACCTTCGCGCCCTGGGCCAGCCAGGTTTGTACGGTGTGGTATTGCTGGTTGGTCAATCCGGTCACGGCCAGCGGCATGCCTTCTTTTGGATGGCGTTGGGCGTAAGCGTCGAACTCCCCCGGCGCCGGACAGACGTTTTCGCGGTTGATGCCCAGGACAATTTCCTCGGGCAATTTGGCATTTGGGGTCAACGGGGTGCTGTGGCCCAGCTCCAGCATGCGCGCCATCAAGGACGCCTGCGCGCCCTGGGCATCGACTACCGGGTAGAACCCTTTAAGCCTCCACTCCTGCGGGCCATCGGCATCGAAGAAAATCCGCGTCGGGGCAACGGCATCGACACGATCTCCTTTATAGACCGGCACCTTGCTGGCACCGCGGGTCGCACCCTCCGCGCTGCCCAGGTTCAACTGGCAGGCTGCGTCGTTGCACGCGTGGCAGGCAACGCACTTTTCGGTGAGGATCGGCTGAATATCCCTGGTGTAGGAAATGACCGGACTAACCAACGGGGCCTGTGCCAACGCTGTACTGCACGCCACCAGCGTCACGGCGCTGGCGAGTAGGCGAAAAAACATGTGCCAGTGTCCTGATATCAAAAATATGTCGCGATTCTACCTGTCGCCGCCCTGCCACAACATGAATGAAATTCATGTAAATCAGCGAGCGCTCAAATCCCACGCAGGTTTGTTATGATTTCCCATCTTTTGCATGGCTCTAACAGGTAGTCCTATGTCTGACCGCAGCGCTCGTCTCCAAGCACTTCAGCAAGCCCTCAAAGAGCGCATTCTGATTCTCGATGGCGGCATGGGCACTATGATCCAAAGCTACCGCCTAGAGGAACACGACTATCGTGGCACACGCTTCGCCGACTGGCCGAGCGACGTCAAAGGCAACAACGACCTTTTGATCCTCAGCCGCCCCGATGTGATCGGAGCCATTGAAAAGGCGTATCTGGACTCTGGTGCCGACATTCTCGAAACCAACACGTTCAACGCCACCCAGGTTTCACAGGCCGACTACGGCATGCAGGCGCTGGCCTACGAACTAAACGTAGAAGGCGCACGCCTTGCGCGCAAGGTGGCCGACGCCAAGACCCTGGAGACCCCGGACAAACCACGCTTTGTTGCAGGCGTGCTCGGCCCTACCAGCCGTACCTGCTCGCTGTCGCCGGATGTCAACAACCCGGGTTATCGCAACGTCACCTTCGATGAACTGGTGGAGAACTACACCGAGGCCACCAGAGGCCTGATCGAAGGCGGCTGCGACCTGATCCTGATCGAGACCATTTTCGACACGCTCAATGCCAAAGCCGCGATTTTCGCCGTACAGGGCGTGTTCGAAGAGCTGGGAGTCGAGTTGCCGATCATGATTTCCGGCACCATCACCGACGCCTCTGGCCGTACCCTGTCGGGCCAGACCACCGAAGCGTTCTGGAACTCCGTGAGCCATGCCAAACCGATCTCGGTCGGTTTGAACTGCGCCCTGGGCGCCAGCGAGTTGCGTCCTTATCTCGAAGAGCTGTCGAACAAGGCCAGCACCTACGTCTCGGCTCACCCGAACGCGGGCCTGCCCAACGAGTTCGGCGAGTACGACGAACTGCCGAGCGAAACAGCCAAGGTCATTGAAGAGTTCGCTCAAAGCGGCTTCCTGAACATTGTCGGCGGTTGCTGCGGCACCACGCCGGGCCATATCCAGGCCATCGCCAATGCCGTGGCCGGTTACGCCCCGCGCCAGATTCCGGACATTCCCAAGGCCTGCCGCCTCTCCGGGCTGGAGCCGTTCACCATCGACCGCAGCTCGTTGTTCGTCAACGTCGGTGAACGTACCAACATCACAGGTTCCGCCCGCTTCGCCCGCCTGATCCGCGAAGACAACTACACCGAAGCCCTGGAAGTGGCGCTGCAACAGGTTGAGGCCGGTGCGCAGATCATCGACATCAACATGGACGAGGGCATGCTGGATTCGAAGAAGGCCATGGTGACCTTCCTCAACCTGATCGCTGGCGAGCCGGACATCTCTCGCGTACCGATCATGATCGATTCTTCCAAGTGGGAAGTGATCGAGGCGGGCCTCAAGTGCATCCAGGGCAAGGGCATCGTCAACTCGATCAGCATGAAAGAAGGCGTCGAGCAGTTCAAACATCACGCCAAACTGTGCAAGCGCTATGGCGCCGCCGTGGTGGTGATGGCCTTCGACGAAGCGGGCCAGGCCGACACCGAAGCCCGTAAAAAGGAAATCTGCAAACGTTCCTACGACATTCTGGTCAATGAAGTGGGCTTCCCGCCGGAAGACATCATCTTCGACCCGAACATCTTCGCCGTGGCCACTGGCATTGAAGAACACAACAACTACGCTGTGGACTTCATCAACGCGTGCGCCTATATCCGCGACGAGCTGCCCTATGCACTGACGTCGGGCGGCGTGTCCAACGTGTCGTTCTCGTTCCGTGGCAACAACCCGGTACGTGAAGCGATCCACTCGGTGTTTTTGCTGTACGCGATCCGTAATGGCCTGACCATGGGTATCGTCAACGCCGGCCAACTGGAGATCTACGACCAGATCCCGACTGAACTGCGCGACGCGGTAGAAGACGTGGTGCTCAACCGCACCCCCGATGCCACCGACAACCTGCTGGCCATTGCCGACAAGTACAAGGGCGATGGCAGCGTCAAGGAAGCCGAAACTGAAGAGTGGCGCAGCTGGGACGTGAACAAGCGTCTGGAGCACGCACTGGTCAAGGGCATCACCACCCATATCGTTGAAGACACTGAAGAGTCGCGCCTGTCCTTCAAGCGCCCGATCGAAGTGATCGAAGGCCCGTTGATGTCGGGCATGAACATCGTCGGCGACCTGTTTGGCGCGGGCAAGATGTTCCTGCCCCAGGTGGTTAAATCCGCCCGCGTGATGAAACAGGCCGTGGCGCATTTGATCCCGTTTATCGAGCTGGAAAAAGGCGACAA
Source organism: Pseudomonas sp. MF06569 (assembly GCF_059862735.1). Lineage (NCBI taxonomy): Bacteria > Pseudomonadati > Pseudomonadota > Gammaproteobacteria > Pseudomonadales > Pseudomonadaceae > Pseudomonas > Pseudomonas sp. MF06569. The sequence continues at coordinate 79,580 of NZ_JCBCUZ010000017.1, forward strand.
GCCGGAAGCCAAGGGCAAGATCCTGATGGCGACCGTGAAAGGTGACGTACACGATATCGGCAAGAACATCGTCGGCGTGGTGCTGGGCTGCAACGGCTACGACATCGTTGACCTTGGCGTGATGGTGCCCGCGGAGAAAATCCTTCAGGTGGCCAAGGAGCAGAAGTGCGACATCATCGGTCTCTCGGGACTGATCACGCCGTCACTGGACGAGATGGTGCATGTTGCCCGTGAAATGCAGCGCCAGAACTTCCATCTGCCCCTGATGATCGGCGGCGCCACGACGTCCAAGGCACACACCGCGGTCAAGATCGAACCCAAGTATCAGAACGATGCGGTGATCTATGTCACTGACGCCTCCCGCGCCGTGGGTGTGGCCACGCAGTTGCTGTCCAAAGAGCTGAAACCGGCCTTTGTCCAGAAGACCCGCGAAGAGTACGTTGAAGTGCGCGAGCGCACCGCCAACCGCAGCGCCCGCACCGAGCGCTTGAGCTACCCCGCCGCCATCGCCAAGAAACCACAGTTCGACTGGGCTGGCTACCAGCCGGTCAAGCCGACCTTTACCGGTGCCAAGGTGCTGGACAACATCGATCTCAAGGTCTTGGCCGAGTACATCGACTGGACGCCGTTCTTCATCTCCTGGGACCTGGCGGGCAAGTTCCCGCGCATTCTGACCGACGATGTGGTCGGCGAAGCGGCAACGGCACTATACGCCGACGCCCAGGAAATGCTTGCCAAGCTGATCGACGAAAAGCTGATCAGCGCCCGTGCTGTGTTCGGTTTCTGGCCGGCCAATCAGGTCAACGATGACGACCTGGAGCTGTACGGCGACGATGGCCAGCCATTGGCCAAACTCCATCACCTGCGCCAGCAGATCATCAAGACCGACGGCAAGCCGAACTTCTCCCTGGCCGACTTCGTCGCACCCAAAGACAGCGGCGTGACCGACTACGTGGGCGGCTTTATCACCACCGCCGGGATCGGCGCCGAAGAGGTGGCCAAGGCTTACCAGGACGCGGGCGACGATTACAACTCGATCATGGTCAAGGCCCTGGCCGACCGTCTGGCCGAAGCCTGCGCCGAGTGGCTGCACCAGCAGGTGCGGACAAACTACTGGGGCTACGCCAAGGATGAAAAGCTCGGCAATGAAGAGCTGATCAAGGAGCAATACAGCGGTATCCGCCCTGCCCCCGGCTACCCGGCGTGCCCGGATCACACCGAAAAAGGCACCTTGTTCCAGTTGCTCGACCCCGAAGCCGAAGAAATGCGCGCAGGCAAAAGCGGGGTGTTCCTCACCGAACACTACGCCATGTTCCCGGCGGCAGCGGTCAGTGGCTGGTACTTCGCTCACCCGCAAGCGCAATACTTTGCCGTAGGCAAGGTCGACAAGGACCAGATCGCCAGCTACACGGCACGCAAGGGTCAGGACCTGAGCGTGACCGAACGCTGGCTGGCACCCAACCTGGGCTATGACAACTGAGTCACCCGGCGACAGACAGCTCCCGCCGGGGCTGTCTGTCACATCGGCACACTCTCGCCGCGCTCACGCTGCGACAGGCGCATCAGTAACGCCCGTCGCTCGCTCGCCTTCTTATGCCCCATGGCTTCGATTTCGCGACTGTAGGCTTCGCCCAATTCCGGGTGAAGATCCTGCAGGGCTTCGGCCTCCAGCTCAAAGCGCTGCTCCAGCGCCGAGAAGTCCGCTTCGTAGGTGCGCTTCAGGTAGTTGACCCAGTAATCCTGGGCGATCAGTTGCTCCATATAGGCCGGACTGTCCTGGGCGGCAAGCACCCTGGTGAACGCCGTTTCGATATCGTCTGCAGTCACCTGCGCCGCGTTCCTGTACAGCATGTCCCTGGGCTGGCTGGGCAGGTCCAGGCGACCGGCCAGGCTGATGCGATAGGCCAGGCGAATTTCCGCAGGATCAATATCAGGATGCAGGCTGATGGCCGCAGCGGCTATTTCTTCCACTTGCCCCAAGCGGAACAGGCTGGTGGCCAGGCGCAGCAGCACCTTGCCTTCTTCGCCCGGCAGCACGGCATGCAGCGCATTGAACTCATGGACTTTCACTTCCAGATCGCTGAACAGCAGAATGCGTCCATCCCCGCAGGTCATGGGTGAATGGGCGATGACAAACACGTCGCGGCACAGGGCCGGATCGGAATCGGCCGCCTGTAAAACATCCCAGACCCGTCGCGTCAGATCAGCCTTGTCCTGAATAAAGTCGCGGGTGTACTTCAACTGCGCGAGCAAATGAAACAACCCTTCGCTGCCCTCCCGGGCACGCAGGTCGGCCCAGATGGCATGCTTTGGCGAAAGATCGGGCACAGTGTCAAACCAGCGTTCCTTTTGCAGATTCTCTGGCTCCGAGCCCGGGTGCACCAGATCCTCATCCGACACATCGGAGGAGCTGGCCGCTGTGTCCGTGTCCTCCAGCGCCAGCTCAATGTCCTCACGGGTAAAACCAAGGCTGTTGCCCGAAAACTCCATGTAGTCCCTCAGCGTGCTGTAACTGACGCTGGACAGCAGGTTATCGGACAGGTTGGTGTGGGCCATCAGCCCGTCGTTATTGCCTTCGAACAGCTCCGAGGGGATGTAGTCAATGTGGTTATTGCTCAGGTCCAGGGCGCCAAGGGCTGGGCTGGTGAGCGCACACACAGGCCAGCGCTCCAGGTTATTGCCGCGCAAATTGAGGGTTTGCAGTTGGTTCAGGCCGGTAAGGTCAAAACTGTCGAGGCCGTTATAACTCAGGTCCAGCCACTGCAAATGGGCCAGCGATTGCAATTGGCGCTGCAGGTGCTCGCCGCTTTCAAGCAGGTTGTAGGAAGCCTCAAGGCGGGTCAGGTTGTCCAGTGAACCCAGTGCTTCGGGCAAGCGGGTCAGCCTGTTGTTGTTAAGCCGCAAGGTATTCAAGGCCGGGAACTCACTGATAAACCCGGAACTGCCGTGTGCACCAAGCCTTACGCCACTGAGGTCAAGGGTGGTGACATGATCCAGCGAGGCATTCAACGGTGCGATATCACCCAGGCACAGATCCGAGAAATCCAGGCTATGGATATTGCCCACGTCATCCGTGGCAGAAGCACCCCGCACATGACGCCACGCATGCAGCACCCTGTCAGCCGCCCGCCTGCGGTCGATCGCACTCACCCAGCGCCCTCCCTCTCGACGACCAGGGACATCAATCCAGGTGTTGAGACGCTGGATCAGCCCATCGTACTGATGATTCCACTGTGCCAGCCGAGCCTCGATGTCCAGCGCACCCAGCCCTTGGGTTCGCCATTGCTCGATGCACGCGATGGCGTCCGCAAGCCCCATGTCAGGATGGATCCTGAGCAGCAAGGCACCAGGATCGGTCAGCGGCTGATCAGGGTCGAGCGCCGGAGCGGCCACGAGCAACAGATCCGGGTTGTCGGATACGTCCTCGGGAAAAAACTCGGGCGTGCCACCGGTTTTGCCTGATGCCAGCAAAAAGGGGCTGATATCCCCGGCGCTCTCGCGCCCGGTACGGCGTGCATAGGCCAGCAAATCGGCACAGCTGGCAGGGGTTAACCGGCATCCGCGCAGGTGTGTGCCGAGCATCAATTGATCATGCCCCTGCAATGCCGCTCGAGGGACTTCGCTGATGGCGCTGCGGTTCAGGTTCAATTGGCGCAACAGCGGTAACTGCAACGCCCCCGTGGGCCACAACCTGATCCCCGAGTCACTGAGGTCAAGTGACTCGAGCCGGGTCAGGGTACTGACGTCCAGGGCTATGATGCGATTGCCCTGCAAGTTCAGTTTCTGCAACTCGGTCAAATGGTTCAGCCGGCCCTGCATCGTGGGGCTGAGCGTCAATTCGTTAAACGCCAGGTTGAGGTCAGTGATCTGCCTCAGTTCACCGAGGGCCGCGGGCAATGAGGTCAGATTGCTGCGGCTCAGGGTCAAGGTCTTGACGTGGGTGAACACGCCCAGAAAGCGGTCCAGCTCATCGTGGGGAACTCTCAGGTTACTCATGTCCAGACTATGCACATGACCAAAACCGTTCGCGGGCAGTGCTGGCAAGTCATGCACCCCGCCTCCCGACAGATCAAGAGAACCGCTTCTTGAAGCCTGCCGCCACGAGGGGCCCGGGCTGGCTTCTTGTACCTCCAGACGGGCAGCAACACCCTGGCTCCAGCACTGCTGAAGCCTGTCGGCCACTTGCCTGCGAAAAAACATGTCGGCGGTGGGTGGCTGCTTGTCTATCCACCGGTCTATCGCCACAGTGAGTGCATCCTGCTCTGCATGCAGCGCATTCACTCGCACCAGCAGGTCAGGCAACGCCTGGTACCGGCCTGCGTATTGAGTCAGCACCGTGTCGCGAAAATGCACATCCTGGGGTACAAAACGCTTGATACATCCCCGGCAGTAATCCGCTATCCACTGCTGCGCATCCATCGGATGCGCCGGGTTGTCACGCACGTACTCGTAGGCCCTCATCACCGTCGCCGGGTCAATGCCAGACCAGTTCAGGTGCATACCCCGCCAGAGCCGCAAATGCCCGGAAAATAAAGGCTCAGGCAAGGTCTTGAGGGTGGTGCCTGACAGATCAAGGGTTTCGAGATGCTCAAGGTCGAGCAGGCCGCCGGGCCAGTGTCCGAGGTTCCCGTGTACCCGCAATGCCCTCAACCCGGGCCAGCCACTGACGTCCAGGGTATCCAGCGCCCCCACCAGGGACAGGCGCTCGATCTGGGTGACAGCGCGCAGTTGTTCGATAAAGGCCCGGGAGAAACCCTGCCATCGGGCCTCAAGGGAAAGATCCGTGATCCAGGACAGTTGCGCCAAGCCTTGGGGCACCGCCAACAGTTCTGCATGCTCAACATTCACCTCAAGGCGCTGCACGCCGGGAAAACGCCGCACAAAGCCCATGCCGGGCTCACTCATCAGCAAGTCGGCATCCAGCTTCAGCGTCCTGACATGGGAGAAATCGGCTTGCAGTGCCGGCAGGCCAGTGATCCAGTCCAGGTCGAATTCCAGATTGAGGTAAGACGAAGGCTCACCGTTGCGGTAGAGCCCCTCGCGCCAACACGCGACCAGGCGGTCGCTGACGTGCTGGCGCATGGCCTGATGGAGCGGCTCTCTGGCAGCAACCTTCCATTGCTGCAGTGTCTGGCGCAACCCGTCCAGTTCGCGCTGCCGGGTCATGAGAAAGTGATATACCTGCTGATCTGACTGACCTTCTCGCAGGCGGTTACTGACATAGCTGATCACCTCCTCATCGGTCATGTTCGGATAAACCTCGCGCATGCGGGCAATCAGCGACGCTGACACCTCCCCCGCTTGAGCCCTGCCCGACAGGGGGTAGCCGATCCGGCTGTTGATTTTTTGCAGCCGGGGCCTGGACCTCGGGACGTGGAGATTCAGACAGCGGGCCATTTCATCGCGGTGCGCGGTCCCATAGTCCCCCAGTGCTCGTTGCAGTTCGGCGCCCTGAGTCGCCAGGGGTATGGTCGACAAATGCTCCCGGCAATACAGGGCCAGCCGGGCCGTGTCCCGTGTCGCCTGAGCCGGTAAGTACAGGCCCGCCAATGCCCGGTTAAGACGGCTTTGCTGGGCCAGGGTGCGCGCCAGATCGTCCATTGCCGGTGGCACCTGACGGGTCTCGCCCATACGGGCCAACTCGCGATACCCGGTCTGTTCCAGCAGTTCCTGGGCCACCCGCTCGGAAAGCATGGGATAGCGACGGCGCAGCCAGTCGACATCCGGATTGTGCTGCTTGCCCGGGCCGCCCATTTGGGCCCCGCCGGCAAACTGCTCCAGGGTGTCCATCAACATGGCCGGGACAGGCAGGCCATCGACATGGATCTTGCGCAGCGCATCGTCACTGATGCCGCATACATCGCCAATCTGGCCTAGGGTCCGGTCATCAAACCTGTCAGTCTCGTGCCCCAGCCGACGCAGCAAAGTTTCGCGCGACCACTGCAAGGGCCGCTCATGATGGTGCCGCCAAGCACCGCCATGGTTATGTTCGAGCAACGGTTGATAGGCCGCGTTGTCCGCCGGGTGCTTGACCCGCCAGGCATTGAGCGCCGGGTCGAACACCTGCTCATAGAAGTACCGGTCGATCTGCACATAGGTCTTGCCATCGACCCGATACTGGCCCAACGCATTGGGCCTGACGTGTGGCTGAAACAACGGATCACATCGATAAGGCACAAGGTCCGGATTCCACAGCCTGGCCTCACCCCCGGGCAGGACGATTTGCGTGAGATGGTCGACCCACTTCGCCAGGCTACCGTCTGCCACCTTGCCGAACGCATAACCGCCGCCGCTCATGGTCGCGGCCAGCGCCACGTTGATGGCCACTGCCTGCAGGCTCGCCCAGGCACCGTCAACATCGCCAGCTGTCCAGGCTTCGACGCCGTGATAGACCTGCGCGCCCATTTGCAACGCCATGACCGCCATCATCACCTCGCCTGCGCCGGGGATAAAAAACGCGGCCACATTCACTGCATCCATCCCCAGGCCCAGCCAGTAATCCAGACGCTCTTGCAGCAGCTTGCTGTCGGCATCGGCGGTTGGCACCGCGAGCTTGCGCGCATTGGCTTTCAACCGTTCCAGGTGCAGGCTGTACAGCCCGTTAAACAACTGGCCGGGGGGCGTATCCAGGTAGACCTGGCCAAGCTTGAGGTCGACTTCATCCACATAGACCGCAGGCTCAATCCCCTTGGGGTCAGCCGCGCGCTTGTACAGCTGGTGGTTGAGCCGCGAGAGAAATGCCTGGGCCTCGCCCTGGGGCATCAGGTTGGCAAACAACCGCTGATACTGCGGTGTGCGCAGGTTCAGGCCCAGCTCATACTGGAAGGCTTCCAGGGACGGGTATTGCTTGAGTGGCGCCACCGGATCACCGGGGATATAGACCACCAGGGGTTCCATATCGGTTTTTTTCATCACCGGCACCTGGAACCCAAAGCCGCTGTCCTGCCACTCGGTCACCGGTAGAGTTGAGCGCCAGGGACCGATCAGCAACACCTCGGCCACGGTCAATCCATACAACTGCAATTGACTGAAGACCACCGGCTTGCCATTTAGCCTGGGCTGCGGGTCGTCTTCGAGCACGCCGCGCAACATGTCATAGGCCGTTGCTGACACCTGCTTTTGCATCAAAGCGGTATGCAAGCGCACAGCCAGCAGCTCTTTTTGTGCGCGGATCATCTGGCGCCGCACCAAAGGTGCCCGACCAGGGGCATCAAACACCGCGCCCAGATGCGCCTGATACTGCTGCCCCAGATCCAGGGCCCGGCAGATCTGCGAGAACACCTGGGGGGACATGTCCAGTTTTTCCCGATAGCTGAAGCCAGGCACGGGCTTGAGATTGTCCAGCGCCTCCTCAAACAGGCTGACCACAGGCCCGGTACCGTGCAGTAACCCGTCAGCGACCGTGGCATAGATGTCCGGGGGTTGCGCCGCATTCGTCATGCCCAGGGGCAAAGCCCCTGCCGGGGCCAGTGCACTGACCTGCCCTTTGACCACCAGGGAAAACGCCTCATTGCCTTCAAAGTTCATCAACGCGGCTTGCAACAGGCTTTGATGTTGCACCGGCTGATTGCGTCGCAGATAAAACAGCCGGTTCCTGTTGATATCCATCCCCTGGCTGGAGGCACTGTGACTGTGCAGCGCCTCCTTGAGCCTGGGCTCGGCAAACTGGGTGATGCCTTGCAGGTCCTTGAGGGTTTTGGCCAATTCGACATAGGCCCGTTGGCTGCGGTCCTGACTGACCATCAGCGCCTGGCGCAACCAGGACGGTGCATTCGTGAACCAGGGCGGTGGCTCGACCGCAGACACCTGGCCCTTCCACAAACCCGGTTCAAGACGCTTGATATCGGCCACATGGCTGTGTTTGATCCAGCCCGGCAGCTGGCGTTTGATAAAAGCCGCGTGCGGCCCCAGCCCATTGCGTATGTATAGATTGTCCATAGTGGGAACTTCCAGAGACTCGTTTGAATGAGCCTCACTACTACGAAAGTTCCAAATCGGCGGGTGGTAGTCCGTTAGCGCACCGGGAAATACCCGCTCCCAGCCCCAGGTCTTGGCTACGCTGTATCGAGCGGGTGCGAACAACAGAGGAGAGGCAAATGGACGATCCTGCGGACAACAAGCCACCGACCTTCTGGCAAATGCTGCACAGCGTGATGGCCGCTGCGTTTGGCGTACAGAGCGGAAAAAACCGGACCCGGGATTTCACCCACGGCAAACCCGCCCATTTTTTGCTGTTGGGCCTGTTATTTACCGCGGTGTTTGCCTTGATCCTGTTCGGGATCGTCAAGCTGGTGCTGCATCTGGCGGGGGTATAACGAACCCGGACTTCATCACCCATCCCGCGTGTAGTCGCTGACGAGTGGAACGAGGCTGCGATAGATCGCGAAGCGGTCGTAAAGCCGGTACACGCGGCTTGCCTGATTAACCGTGGAAGCTGATTTACGACGGCTGCGTCGGGGTGCCGCATCACGCCGATCGCAGCCTCGCACGGCTCGTCAGCGACTACAGGGCGGCTACTGATGACTCACCCAAAACACCGCCGTGGCAACCACCAGAATGATCAGGAAAAAAATAGCCCACGCATCAACCTTGCTGTCGTTTTTGCGCGCTTTCACGGGAGTACTCATCGCATCGCCTCTTTTCGGTTTTATGGGTGATTGCTTGAAGACTTCTGCTCAGTTAAGTCCAGCAATGCCCCGACCACAAGTAAGGGATTGAGAATCAACCTCTTATAGTCGTTTTGGTTCTTTGCATATGCTTAAACATCACTTTTGCGCATAACTACAAACTGGTATCGTGCCCCGCTCCGTGGGGAGTGCGCGGCCGTGCGCGCAGATAAGCTGTTAGCAGCCTGAGAACAGGACCTATATGTACGTATATGACGAGTACGATCAGCGGATCATCGAGGACCGCGTAAAGCAGTTCCGGGATCAGACCCGACGCTATCTGGCAGGTGAGCTGAGCGAAGAAGAGTTCCGCCCCCTGCGCCTGCAAAATGGCCTTTATGTTCAACGTTTTGCCCCGATGCTGCGAGTTGCGGTGCCGTATGGTCAACTGACTTCGCGCCAGGCGCGAATGATGGCCAAAATCGCTCGCGACTATGACAAGGGCTATGCCCACATCAGTACCCGCCAGAACGTGCAGTTCAACTGGCCCGCGCTGGAAGATATTCCGGACATTCTGGAAGAGCTGGCAACCGTGCAGATGCACGCCATTCAGACCAGCGGTAACTGCCTGCGCAACGTCACCACCGACCAGTTCGCCGGTGTCGCTGCCGATGAACTGATCGATTCGCGCCCTTGGTGCGAAATCGTGCGTCAGTGGACGACCTTCCACCCGGAATTCGCCTACCTGCCACGCAAATTCAAAATTGCAATCAACGGCTCGACATCCGACCGTGCTGCAATCGAAGTCCATGACATTGGTCTTGAGCCCGTATTCAACGAAGCCGGCGATCTGGGCTTTCGCGTACTCGTGGGTGGCGGCCTGGGCCGTACGCCGGTCATCGGCGCGTTCATCAACGAGTTCTTGCCGTGGCAAGACCTGCTGAGCTACCTCGAAGCCATCCTGCGGGTTTACAACCGCTATGGCCGTCGTGACAACAAGTACAAGGCGCGGATCAAGATTCTGGTCAAGGCCCTGACGCCTGAAGTGTTTGCAGAGCGCGTTGAAGCCGAAATGGTTCACCTGCGCGGTGGCTCGAATACCCTGACCGAAGCTGAAGTACAGCGTATCGCCAAGCACTTCGTGGACCCGGACTACAAAGCCCTGCCTGACTTCGGCGCTGAACTGGCCGAACTCGACAAGCAGCACCCGGGCTTCGCCCGTTGGCGTACCCGCAATACCCTGGCCCATAAAAAGCCGGGTTATGTCGCTGTTACCCTGTCGCTGAAGCCTACCGGCGTCGCACCGGGCGATGTGACCGACAAACAGTGGGACGCAATCGCCGACATGGCCGACCGCTTCAGCTTTGGCCAGCTGCGCACCTCCCACGAACAGAACATCATTCTTGCCGATGTGGAAGAGAACCAGTTGTTCACCATGTGGGGCGAGTTGCGCGAAAATGGCTTTGCCACGCCGAACATTGGCTTGCTGACCGACATGATCTGCTGCCCGGGCGGCGATTTCTGCTCCCTGGCCAACGCCAAGTCGATCCCGATCGCCGAATCGATCCAGCGTCGTTTCGAAGACCTGGACTACCTGTTCGACATCGGCGAGCTGGACCTGAACATCTCCGGTTGCATGAACGCCTGTGGTCACCACCACGTCGGTCACATCGGGATTCTGGGTGTCGACAAGAAAGGCGCCGAGTTCTATCAGGTGTCCCTGGGTGGCAGCGCCAGCCGTGACGCAAGTCTGGGCAAAATCCTCGGTCCTTCGTTCGCACAAGACGCCATGCCGGATGTGATTGAAAAGCTGATCGACGTCTATGTTGAAAAACGTACCGAAGACGAGCGCTTCATCGACACCTATCAACGTATCGGCATTGACCCTTTCAAGGAGCGCGTCTATGCAGCGAATCATTAAGAACAATCAGGTCATCGACGAAACCTGGCACTTGCTGCCCAAGGAAACCACCTTTGACGAAATCTCCAACTGCGACGATCTCATCGTCCCGTTGGTGATGTGGCGCGAGCACGGCCATGCACTCAAGGCCCGTGATGGCGGCCTGGGTGTGTGGCTGGACAGCGATGAAGAAGCCGAGGAACTGGGCGAAGACGTGGCGCATTTTCAGGTCATTGCCCTGAACTTCCCGGCCTTCACCGATGGTCGCAGCTACTCCAATGCCCGCTTGCTGCGTGACCGTTATGGTTACAAAGGCGAATTGCGCGCCATTGGCGATGTGCTGCGCGACCAGTTGTTCTATCTGCATCGCTGCGGTTTTGACGCGTTCGCCATTCGCGCCGATAAAGACCCGTACGAAGCACTGGAAGGCTTGAAGGATTTTTCGGTGACCTACCAGTCGTCGAGCGACGAGCCGATGCCGCTGTTCCGCCGTCGTTAAGTGTGTGGCTGGCCTTGGGTTCACCCAAGGCCAGCCCATCTTCAAGGTTTATTCAGGCGCCGCGCCAGGCTAAACCTGCATAAACGGATGTTCTGCTATTTCTTCCCGGGTCAATCGGCTGATGATGACCTCTCTCGCTTGGCGACGACTTTCCCCTACCTCCCCTGTTTGCTCAACATAGTCCTGACTGGACATGCTCTCGCGCCCGACATATAGCGACTGCATGCGCTCATGCAATGGAGAATCCGCTGACTGAAACACCGCAGGGTACTTCTTCTCCAGAAACGCTTCCCAGAACGCCTGTTTTTCAATGAAGGCAATCCGCTTGGCCAGCGTGTCCTCACTCAACACATAGTATTTTGCAGCCTCCAGTTCCTCCGGGGTTACGTTGGCCAACCGTTCAAAGATCATGCTCCTGGGCCGTGCGGGCAAACCAAGTTCCTCGGCTAACCTGACCTGATAAAACATCTGTACTTCCAACGGTTCGATCCGTTCGAGCCGAAGCTGCAAGTCAACAGGGCTGAGCCTCTGCGCCAACTGCATGGCTTGCGGCGTTGCCAGCCGATAAGCAATACCTTGCTGCTCCTGCGGGGTCATGTCCGCCAGGGGCTGATCCAGCTCAACCGTACCCGCAGCATCAACCAGGCGCTGCAACTGCTGGACGTAATTTCGCTGATCGGTATGGACCTGGGCAATTCGCGATTCAATGACCCCTTGCACATGGGTGTCCAGCAACTCGATGCGAAACAGCCCATAACTCAGTCGCAGGAGTTTTTCTTCGGCATTGGCTGCGCCTTGAGCCGTCATGATCTGGTGTCGAAGTTCCAGGTCCGCAAAGATCATCGGAATGCCATCGGCACAGGTATTCGGATTGGCCGATACGTCAAATAACTGCTCTCGCAACTCACTGTTGCCGTGCATTCCGTCAAGCATGCTCCAAACGCGCGTCGTTAAATTTTCACGCCCGCGCAAATACTGGGATGACGCGCTGAGGTCCTCCAGGACGCGGAAAAAATCAGTCGAGCGACCAATGCCTCTCAGATCACTCCAGACGCCAAGTTGTTCGGCCGTAGGCTCTGGCGCCCAATGAAAAATCCCGCGTACGGGTTCGACATGTTGACGACGTGGCCTGATGCCAAAGGTGATGCCGTGCTCGCGCCAGTAATTTTCCAGGCGGCGCAAAGAGTCCGCACTCAACGGGTTGTCATGCAAGAACGTGACTCGATTAACCGCAGCCCTGCCGGCAGTCAGCACCTCTGGCGGTATGCGACTGATGCTGTTGTCACGCAGATCAAGGGTTTGCAGGCGCCTGAGTGACAGCACACCCTCAGGCCAGGTTTGCAGGCCGGTATAGCGCAGCTTGAGTTGTTCAAGATCCACCATGCGCTGAACAGAGATGCGCCTGCCCAGAGGGTTGCCCACCAGATCAAGGGATTTGAGCCTGGTCAGCCCCGACAGCAGGGTGGCTGCACTCTCGTTTAACACAATCTGATTGCCACGCAGATTCAGTTCGAGCAGTTCAGGCATGCTGGAAAGCGCCGCAGGCAGTTCGGCAAGCTGGCTGTTGACCAGGGACACTATTCGCAGATGAGGGAACTGCTCCAGAAACCTGTCGGGGAATTGACCGTTTGGCGAGTTGTGCAAGCGCAATGAGCTGACATGGCTGAAATCCGCCGACAGATCCGGCAGGCAATCAACCGGCCATGCATTGAGATCCAGGACATACCCGCTGTGCCCTTCCAGATGCACACTCTCGCCCAGCCTGCGCCAGGTGCGAATCAGGGTCTGGCTGATCCCGCGCTTGACCTGGGCCGATACCTGCACCCGCGGCCCCACCGTCGGCTGGCTCCACACCGTGCTGCCCACCCAATGGTCAAGATCGTTGCGCAGTGTCTGCAACTGCGCCTTGAGCTGGGTCAGGGCCTGGGCAGCCAATTGCGGACTAAGCCTCAATCGGTACAAAAACTGCCCCACCTGTGCCTCGCTCATGGTCGGGAACAGTTCTCTGGCCAGGTCCTTGAGCTGCCTGGGGCTTTGCTCTTCCAGCAAGCGTCCCGAGCGCCCGCCCAGGGTGTATCCCACACGGCCATCAGCCAGGCGCAACGGAGATCTGAACCAGGGTTTAATGGGTTGCATACCCATCAACTGGGCACTGCGCGCCCGATTGCGTGCCGCCGCGTCGGCAATCTTGCGACCAAGCACTGCCCCGGCATCGACCACGGGAAGGCCCAGTACGCTGCGCTCCGCAGGCGTCAGCGTATAAGCCACACAGTTCAACAGATCGGCACTGCGATAAGCCCTTCTCTGAACAGTTCCAGAAATCTCGTACTCGCCATCACCCTTGAGAAACTCCCGGGTATTCGTGGCCGTGGCATTGCCCACGGAGTGCAGCACTTCACCGGTACGCTTGTCACGAATCACAAGGCGCAAATACGCGGGCCAGCCCGGAAAATCCGCCAGGGCCAACAAGGCCAGCGAGTTGCTGTCGGCGTTGCGCAAGGCTTCAAAGTAGAGCCCCTCTATCGAGCGATTCAAGCGCACAACCTGGGCGTAACGGCGCGCCTCCTCCAGAACATGCAGCTGCAGACGTTCGCCACTGCCGAGGGCATCAAGTTCTTCAGGGGACAAGTGGCTGATCAACTCTTCCAGCACGGGCACCGGCAAGCCGGGAAACTGTCTTCTAAGCCTGTGTGCCAGCCTTGGCACAACCTCGCCACCGCTGTACAGCCGCGAGAGCAGCTCGGCTTTGCTCACCTGGGCAAGCTCACCCAACATGCGCGAAAGAGCTTGAACCTGCGCCTCCAGCCCCCTGACAGGCTGCCCCAGCAATCTGTCGACTTGACGGGATGACAGGCATTCCAGGGTCACTTTCAACAGATCGCCGTTCCTGACCTGGCTTTCAGCAATTTGCAGTCGCGGATGGGTTTCCACCCGATCAGGGCCATATTCCTCCAGCACCACCCCCTCCCTGTCGACCAGGCGCAGCACTCGATCCGCAGGCCAACCCGGCAATCGGGTCAGCAGTTGCAGTTGCAACGACGCATTGTCTACGGAGCGATTGATGCCCTGTTTCATCTGCTCGATAAAACTCTCGATCATTTCACTTAACCGTACGCGCTTGATGCTGTCCGCCAGCATGGCCGGTGGCGGCAGGTGATCCATGTACAGCTTGCGCAGCAGCCCCTCACCGGTATTGGTCACCTTCAAAATCAGCTCGGCCGTTGCCTGTGACACCCCTTTCACCTCAGGACCGAGGCGGCTGAACAACTGCGCACGCGACCATTGCATGGGGGTCTCCAGTTCATGCACCCATGCCCCGCAACCGTTATGTTCGAGCCGGGGCGTATAGGCCCCGGCGTCCGTGGGATGCTGGATAAAGCCCTGCCGCGCGCCGGCAACCGGCATCACCCGGAACACACGACCTTCAAGCTGGATAAATTGCCTGCCGCCCACGCTGTGCAGCCCTTGCGCATCGGGGACGACTCCGGTCAACGAGACGTCCTTGAACACATAGGGCTCAAGGTCCGGGCGCCACAAACGCAACTGGCCTGTGACCGTGCGCACAGGCACCAGCGCATCCACCACGGGCAATGGACGCAATGTGGATGCAGCCCCGGCAGAACCGGCCGCCAGGGCAACGTTTTGTGCGATATCGAACAAGTGCTCCAGGGCCGCGACGCGATCATTGCGTTGCCAGGCCTTGATCCCGTCATACACATCGACACCCAGCTGAATCACACTGGTTACCAGCAAAATCTCACCCAGAACAGGCACAAACCCCAGCGCCAATGTGAGCAGGCTGAGCCCGGTATTCAGAAAGGTTGCCTGACGTTCCAGGCGGGTCTTGGAATCTTCGTCTTCAGTGGGCACGACCAGCAATCTGGCATCGTCCTTGATTTTCGCCAGTTGCAAACGCCAGGCCACGACACAGGGGGCTTCTGTCTGGGGCAGATGCACGCTCTCGGACATCAGGGCCGGCTCATTGATAATGGGCGGGCGGCGCAGCAACAGCGAATCCCAGGTCACATGCTTCATGTCCGTACGCCGCATGAACTCGGCGCGGTGACGCAGCGGCACCCGTTCAAAGAAGTAACGAGCAAACACCTGGCCCTTCAACCACTCGCGCAATGTCGCCTTGAGCATTTCAAAAGATTCAAATGCGTGAAAATCCCGATCAGGACTGTTCGGCAGATAAAGTACGCACGCCTGTACTTGCTGCACGGGCTGTTGCTCGGGCCAAAAGACCATCACCCCCGGCACTTCAAAGCCCATGATCTGCAACGTGCTATGGCCAGGCAGCATGCCCGCCAATCGATTCCCGGGGGCCGACAACAGATTGAGCACAAAAGCGTAATGCGCCGTCATGACCTCCCTCTTCATATGCGCCATGTGCAGGGCCGACAAGACTTCGCAGCGTATGTTCCGGCTGAACAACCGATTTAATTTGGAAACTCTGGAATTGACATTCTCCGGCGCCAAGTTGCCATCGACCGGTTCAAACACATCAGCCAAATGCCTCTGGTACTGCATACCCAGGTTCAAGTCGCGGCATATAAGTGCAAAGTGTTGCGGCTTCAGGGTCGCGTGTTCAACCTGCCTTCGGCCAACAACTTCATAAATACAACTATCCGAATCAAAGCCGTCACTGCGGGTTTCTGGAACTTCAAAGTTCTGCAACGCCGCTTGCAAAAAACTGTGGTCAGTGGTGCTGGCTACCAGATCAAGCTCCAGTGACTCGGGGTGCAGGATATCGGGCAAGGTTAACCTGATCAGCGTGTCCACCAGCTTGACTTGCTGACGGGCAAAGAACAGCGTCAGGTTACTCAACAGACGAACATGCTTGATCCCGTAGGCTCTGGGGTTCACCTGGCCCCAGCCGCGACCCGCCAGCGCGGCCTTGAGCAGCGGTTCAGCAAACTGTTCGATGGGTTGCAACCCGGCCAGGACAGCGCCTACCGCGCGCTGGGCCTCCTGGCCCTGGATAAAGCTGTTGCGCAATGCCTCACGCAAGCCGGGGTCTGCCTGAATAAACCAGGGCGCCAACAAGGCAGCTATATAATCACCATGTTGATTATCGGCCCGCGTATTGGCCAGTTGGCTGGCGCGTTCAATAACGGAGTGTTCTGTCTGTGATGCACTAGTGTGTGTCATGGCTCAAGCTCGGCATAGGTGTGATACCGCCAGCTTATAGAGCGCACATTAATAAAGTCCGTTAATTACTTGATCACACTGTTAGCAACTCAGTTAAAAACAGGTTTAAAACAATTAATAATTACCGCACTTAAAAACCAGAACAAGTTCCAAACAAATGGCACTGCTGCAACTGCAACAGTGCCGGGGGTTATTACCAGAAACGCTGTTGAGTCAAACGTGCCCAGAGTGAATCAACCACCTTTTCAGCCGACGTGCTGGCCGCCAGCCCCACTCGCTCCTGCAAGCTTTTACGCTGGGCATAGTGCAGGTGATAAAGCTGGGCATCCCTGGCCCGCTCGGACAGGTACTCGTCGCTGGTCTTGAGCTCATCGACCAGTTGCATGTCGACCGCGGCAACACCCAACCAGACTTCGCCGGTGGCCACTTCATCGATTGCCAGTTGCGGACGATACTTGGCCACAAAGTTCTTGAACAACTGATGGGTAATGTCCAGGTCCTGCTGGAACTTCTCGCGGCCTTTTTCGGTGTTTTCACCAAACACCGTCAGCGTGCGCTTGTACTCGCCTGCCGTCAGCACTTCGTAGTCGATGTCGTGCTTTTTCAACAGACGGTTGACGTTGGGTAACTGCGCAACGACGCCAATGGAGCCGAGAATCGCAAACGGTGCGCTGATAATTTTCTGCCCGATGCACGCCATCATATAACCGCCACTGGCGGCGACTTTATCGATGCAGACAGTCAGCGGGATGCCTGCCTGGCGAATACGCGCCAGTTGCGACGATGCCAGGCCATAGCTGTGCACCATGCCGCCACCGCTTTCCAGGCGCACGACCACTTCATCAGTCGGCTTTGCGAGGGTCAGCAACGCAGTGATTTCGTGACGCAGGCTTTCAGTGGCAGAAGCCTTGATGTCACCGACAAAGTCCAGAACAAAGACCCGAGGTTTGTCATCCGGCTGTTTTTTCTGCTTTTTGTCCGCTTTACCGGTCTGCTTGTGCAGTGCCTTGAGCTGGCTCTTGGACAACAACGACTGCTCAAGACGCTCACGCAGGCCTTTGTAAAAGTCATTGAGCTTGATCACCTGTAATTGCCCCGTGGCCCGGCGCCCCTTGCCACGCAATGCCGCAAGGGTCACGAGGACCACCACTATGGCAACCACCAGGGTCACGGTCTTGGCCAGAAAACTGGCGTACTCGGCAAGAAATTCCACAGCCTCTCCTTAAAACGTCTGCAGCCCTCGGGTCAGGGCTGCGCAATGGCAACCAGCATACCGGCGCCAACCGGGGCCTGCCAGCCGTGAAACGCCTCGCATTCAGTCTCAGGAGGAATTCAAACAAGCGTATGTTTTTTCATTGACAGCCACTTGCCATCCTCCTAACCTCGCCTGACTTTCAGCGGACCGGAATGACGCGGACGTGGGCAGCATCTATTTGATACGACATGGCCAGGCCTCCTTCGGTGCAGACGACTACGACGTGCTGTCACCCCTGGGCGTGCTGCAGGCACAAATTGCCGGTCGGCATCTGGCCGACCTGGGCCTGCGCTTTGACCGTTGCCTGTCAGGCGACCTGTCACGCCAGCAGGACACCGCGCGCCATGCCCTGGCACAGATCAATGCAGCCGGGCTGCCCATCCCTGAACTTGAAACCGACGCCTCATTCAACGAATTCGATGCATTCGCCATACTCGAAGCCCTGCTTCCCGGCTTGCTGCCAGAGGAGCCTGAGGCGCTGGCGATCATGAGCGATGCCGCGTGCAACCCGGCCGAGTTCCAGCGCATCTTTGAACGGATCATCGACCGCTGGCTCAGCGGTAGCTGGGACACCCCCGGTCTGGAAACCTGGATGGGGTTTGTCGAGCGGGTTCAAGCGGGGCTCAACCGCATTCTTGAACTTGCCAAAAGCCAGCAGAACATTGTCGTGTTCACGTCTGCCGGCACCATTACCGCCCTGATCCACAGCCTGACCCGCATTGCGCCCACCGATGCTTTCAAGCTCGGCTGGCAAATTGTCAATACCTCGCTCAGCCAGCTCAAGTTCCATGGCAACGAGGCAACCCTGGCTTCCTTCAACAGTCATGTGCATTTGCAACTGTTGAAGACGCCGTCACTCATCACCTATCGATGAGCGTCGGCAACCGCGGCCCTCGGGCCGCTGTAAACCACCCTATATAAGGATCGAACCATGACTTCTGTAGCTGATGCCGTTCAAGCAATGAAAGCCAAATTCAACCCAGCCGCTGCTGCAGGCCTGGACCTGGTATTTGGTTTTCGCATTGATGAAGACAAACACTTCTCGCTGATCGTCAAAGACAGCACCTGTGAACTGAAGGAAGGCGAAAACCCGGACGCCCAGGTCACTCTGGTCATGGACGGCGAAACCCTGGAAGGCATCGTCAGCGGCGAAACCGACGGCATGCAAGCTTTCATGGGCGGCAAGCTGCGCGCTGAAGGCGACATGATGCTGGCCATGAAGCTGAGCGAACTGTTCCCGGCCTAAGCCACCGGCAACACCCAGAACCGAAGCCCACGCGCTTCGGTTTTTTTTGTCCTGTGCTTCACTCAGGCAATGGTTATCAAGGGAGCTGATCCCCCATTAACACCCGTGCCTATTAAGGCTGCGCCTGCCCTGGTTGCCCATTAAATTAACGAATGTTGTCAGGCCACAAATATAAGCAGAAGAGATAAACATGGCGCTTACCGACTCGTCCACCCGCATCCGCCCTGGCGAAGAACTCGACGCCAACCGCATTGATCCTTACCTCAAGGCCCAGATCCCGGACCTTGAGGGGACACCCACGATCAGCCAGTTCCCCGGCGGTGCTTCCAACCTGACCTACCTGATTGACTACCCGGGCAAAGAGCTGGTGCTGCGCCGCCCGCCCTTTGGGCACAAAGCCAAGTCTGCCCACGACATGGGCCGCGAGTTTCGCATCCTTATTCAGCTCAAGGACGCCTTCCCCTACTGCCCCAAGGCCTATGCCCATTGCACCGACGAAAACCTGATCGGCTCCGAGTTCTATGTCATGGAGCGGGTCAAGGGCATCATCCTGCGCTCTGATCTGCCCCAGGAACTGGCATTGGATGCCGACGCCACCCGAACACTGTGCAAGCGTTTTATCGACACGCTGGTCGAATTGCATCGCGTTGATTACAACGCCTGTGGCCTGGGTGATCTGGGTAAGCCCCAGGGCTACGTGCAACGTCAGATCAGCGGCTGGAGCGAGCGCTACGAAAAAGCCCTGACCCCCGATGCGCCGCGCTGGGAGGCGGTCAAGGACTGGTTGCAGACCAACATGCCAGCCGATCACCCGACCCCAGGCATCATCCACAACGACTACCGCTTCGATAACGTGATCCTCGATCCCGCCGACCCGATGCAGATCATCGGCGTGCTGGACTGGGAACTGACCACCCTGGGTGATCCGCTGATGGACCTGGGCAACACCCTCGCCTACTGGATTGAAGCCGACGACCCGGCCCCGATCCAACAAATGCGGCGCCAGCCGAGCAACGCCCCCGGTATGTTGACCCGCCGCGAGTTCGTTGATTACTACGCTGAGCGCTCGGGAATCGAGATCGACAACTACGATTTCTACTACACCTACGGCCTGTTCCGTCTGGCGGGTATCGTCCAGCAGATCTACTACCGCTACTTCCACGGCCAGACCCGGGACAAACGTTTCGCGCAATTCGTACAGATGAACGCCCTGCTTGAGCACATGAGCCTCAACGTCATTGGCCGCTCCAGCCTCTAAGCCCGAGATCACAAGGAATCAGCATGTCCAGGACTCAACTGTTCGACCTTGATGGAAAAATCGCTTTTGTTTCCGGTGCCAGCCGCGGTATCGGCGAGGCCATTGCCCGGCTGCTGGCCCAGCAAGGTGCCCACGTCATTGTCTCCAGCCGCAAACTCGAAGGCTGCCAGCCTGTAGCCGACGGAATCATCGCCGATGGCGGCAAGGCAACAGCCATTGCCTGCCATATCGGCGAAATGGAACACATCACCCGCACCTTTGCGCGCATCCGCGAAGATTTTGGGCGCATCGATATCCTGGTCAACAACGCCGCCACCAACCCGCAGTTCTGCCACGTACTGGACACCGACCCGGTGGCCTTCCAGAAAACCGTCGACGTGAACATTCGGGGTTATTTCTTCATGTCGGTCGAGGCCGGCAAGCTGATGCGCGAGCACGGCGGTGGCAGCATCATCAACGTGGCCTCGATCAACGGCGTCACACCGGGTGAGTTCCAGGGGGTGTACTCGATGACCAAGGCCGCGGTGATCAACATGACCAAAGTGTTTGCCAAGGAATGTGCCGCCTACGGTATCCGCTGCAACGCACTGCTGCCGGGCCTGACCGACACCAAATTTGCTTCGGCACTGGTCAGCAATGACGCCATCCTCAAGTCAGTCCTGCAACATATCCCGCTCAAACGCGTTGCCGCCCCCAGTGAAATGGCCGGTGCAGTGCTGTACCTGGCCAGCGATGCCTCGAGCTACACCACCGGGGTTTCGCTGAATGTGGATGGCGGGTTTCTGTCCTGACCCCTGTGGGAGCCGGCTTGCTCGCGATGGCATCCACCCAGCTTGCCTGCCAGAACGCAGCGCCTGCATCGCAGGCAAGCCAGGCTCCCACAGGTTGTGTCACTCAACGCTGATACCGGTCGCCCAATCCCTTATGACGCATGTTTACCGCCATCAGGCAGCGCTCCGCCTCTTGCACCATCTCGTCGATCAGGTCCTGGCAGCTTTTCAGATCGCCAATCGCCGCCGCTACTTGCCCGCACGGCAGAATCCCTTCATCCGGTACGCCATCCACCATCGAGCGCTGCAGCAGTACCGGCTGGTTGGCCGCCATCACGGTTTGCGACAGGGCACCGGGGTCTTCCTTCACCGACTGGACGAACACGCCAAGCATATGCCCCAGGCTCATGCCGGTCTGTTGCTTCCAGTGCCAGGCACTGCCCAGGGCAATTCGAAGACGGCCAAAGGCGCTGGCCTTTTCCAGACGATTGATGAACGCGTTCTCGATCATCCGGTGGCGCATGCCGTCCACCGCGGTGGTGACGCGGATACGTTGGGGATCGGCGACTTTTACATAGCGCTCCAGGGTGGCAAGGGGCGTGGGCGATTCCTGGGTCATCAGGAAGCGCGTGCCCATTGCAATCCCGGCCGCACCGCTGGCCAGGGCGCCTGCCAGTCCGCGCCCGGTGGAGTAGCCACCCGCCGCAATCACCGGTACCCGCACCGCATCCAGCACTTGCGGCAGCAAAATGGTGCTCGGCACGCCTCCGGTATGCCCGCCGCCTTCGCCGCCCTGCACGGTGATCATGTCCGCGCCCAATTCAACGGCTTTGATCGCGTGCTTGAGCGCGCCCACGGTCGGGATACACAGCACCCCGGCCTTTTTGAAACGGTCGATGGTCTGGCGGTCCGGACCACGCCCATAACTGACAGCGCGCAAGCGGTACTCAATGGCCAGGTCCACGCACTGCGCGGCGTTTTCCTGGAACATATGGAAATTGAGACCGAAGTTACTGCCCCCGGTGGCCTCGATCACCCGCTTGATTTCAGCCTCCAGCTGATCCGCAGCAAGGGTCGCACCCGCCAAAAACCCGAAGGCTCCGGCCCGGGTACTGGCGATCACCAGATTGGCGTCTGCCACCCAGCCCATCGCGGTTTGCACGATGGGGTAGCGACAGCCCAACCCATCGGTCAACGCCGTTTTCAGGTACTCGCTCATCGACCCTCTCCCGCAGCCGTCTTGTTCGCTTCGATCATGGCCTTGGCGTCGTAGCCCCCAAGCTTGTCACCCGACAGCAACTCGTTATGACTATGGGCAAAGTGATGCCAGGCAAACACCGCATCCATCGCCGTGCGCTTGCCTTGCAAATCTTCAACGTGATTGATCGCCTGCTTGGTCAGCGCCAGGCCCATGCGCGGCTGCCTGGCAATCGCCGCTGCCAGCGCATAGGTGCCCGTTTCCAGTGCTTCGCGGGCAAAGAGGCGATTGACCATGCCCATCTGATAGGCACGCTCGGCGCTCATGCGATCCCCGGTGAACAAAAATTCCTTGGCTATTCGCGGATTGAGTTCGTAGGGATGGGCAAAATACTCCACCCCCGGAATGCCCATGCGCACCACCGGATCCTGAAAGAAGGCATCGTCACTGGCCACGATCAAATCGCAGACCCACGCCAGCATCAAACCACCGGCAATGCACGCACCCTGGACCATGGCGATGGTCGGCTTGGGCAATTCGCGCCAGCGCCGACACATGCCCAGGTACACCTCCTGCTCCCGGGCATACAGGTACTCGCCACCCGGTTTGTTGGTGTGATCCCACCACAGGCTGGCGCGGTCGAACTGTTTGTTGATATCGCGCCCGGGGGTGCCGATGTCATGCCCCGCCGAGAAGTGCTTGCCATTGCCGCGCAGCACGATGACCTTCACCGCGTCGTCATTCACGGCGCGGCGAAAGGCATCGTCCAGGGCATAGGTCATCTGCGAGTTTTGCGCATTGTTCACGGTGGGCCGGTTCATGGTCAGCGTGGCAATACCATCGGCCACTCCATAAAGCACCGGCTCTTCGGTTTCATACACAGCGGTATCAGCCCGCTGTACAAATTCGCTGTCGCGGCTCATGTGAGTTCCTTGCCTTCAGGCCTGACGAATGCCGGGCGGATTGCCCTTGAGCGCGGCTGCGCGATAGTCATGGGGGTCCAGGCGGCGGATCAGGGCCAGTTGCTCCGTCGTGGGCGCCACGGTTTGCTTGATATCGGCGGCCTTGAGCAGCGGGAAACCGGTTTTTTCCTGCACTTCTTCAAAGCTCACACCCGGGTGCAGGGAGCGCACCTGCACGGCGCGATCCGGTCCGCCGAAGTCCATCACGCACAGATCGGTCACGATCAGGCGAATGTCCATCAGGTCGCGGCGCATGCCCTCTTCCCAGCGTTCAGGCTTGAAGCCGACACCCGAGACCATGTCCACTTCACCCGACACAAATGCCCGGGTGTTATGGGCCGGAACAAAAAACGAGTTGATATGGTTGATGCTGTTGCCCGGCAAGCCGCGCACCCCCAGCATCGCCACCTTGGGCTTCTGATAGTCGCCAATGCACGACAGGTTGGTCTGGCCCCAGCGATCGATCTGGGTCGGGCCGATCATGGCGTGGCGGCGTCCGCCCCATACGCATTCGAACACCCGCTCAAACGACAGGTAGCCCGAGTAGCGCGGTACATAATCACCACGCGGCCCCAGCGGGATAGGCTCTTCCAGCAGGAATGCCTCGCTGTCGGTCATCAACAGTTCAGGGCTGTGGGTCAGTTTGGCCAGGCTCGCCCCCAGGCGCGGAATCACGCCCAGGCCCGAAGCAATCACTTCGCCGTTGCCACGCCAGGCTTCACAGGCAGCCACGATCAACAATTCAGCCAGGGTAAATTCGTTAGTAGCAGTCATGTCCAAGCTCCTTAAAACACGGGCAGCGGCAAAGCGCTCAATCGATCGACACCGCCATTGCTGGCCTGATAGGCACTTTCGCCCGGGGTCACAAACTCGGCTACATAGCCTTCCCAGCCACCTTCCTCGGCGGCACTGGCGCTGTAGCGTTTCAAATGGCTCATGTCCCAGCCGTAATCGGACGGGCACGACGTCGGGTGCGCACCAAAGGGTGCATGCACCACACCGCTGACCAGATAGCGTTCGAAGGTATTGAAGCGGGCCAGGGCAGCATCCAGGCTCAAGCGCTGCTCAATCCGCTCGCACGACACAAAGCACTGCTTGGCGGCACGGGCGAACAGATGGTCGAAATACGGATCGGGACCGGTGACCAGGGTATTGCCCAGGCGGTCGGCAACGTTGACATGCAAGAAGGCGATGTCCAGATTCAGCGCCGGCATCGCCAGCAGCACCTCACCATCGTCATACGGCGACTGCACCTGTTTGATCTCGGGGTTCAGGCGGCTGACATCGGTGGCCAGACCGCATCGGGTCGGCAAAAACGGCAAGCGCATGCCGGCGGCGCGCAGGCCCCATTGCAGCATGCCCTCGTCCAGCTCCATCAGCTCCAGCTCACCGGCCTCGCGAGCCTTGCGAAAATAGGCTTCGAGGGGGATCGCATCGAGGGTGGCAAAGCCGAAAACCAGTTTCTTGACCTTACCGGCAGCGCAGAGCATGCCGACTTCCGGGCCGCCATAGGCCACCACGGTCAGGTCCTTGACGTCCGAGCGCAGGATCTCGCGCACAATCGCCATGGGTTTGCGTCGTGGCCCCCAGCCGCCAAAGCCGATGGTCATGCCGTCACGCAATTGGCCGACCACGTCTGCCGCTGTCATTTGCTTGTTCATCTAGTGCTCCTTACTGCTGCTGGCCGACGGAAAAGTCATGGCCCCACAGACTGACCCGGGTGAATTCAAAAGCGCTGTGTTCCTGCCAATCCACCAGCAAGCCCCCATAGCCGTATTCCAGGTCAAAACCTGAAGGGGTCTTCATGTAAAACGACGTCATGCGGTCGTTCAGATGCTGGCCAAGGGTGGCCGACAGCTGCACGTCGTGGGCCAGATGCCGGTCGTGGGCGCGGCCCACTTCGGTCATGGACTCGACCTCGACCATCACATGCACGCAGCCTGATGGCACCGGGTATTCGGCCAGGGCCAGGCTGTGGTGGCGGCTGTTTTTGCAATGCAGAAAGTGAATGCGAATCGGCGGTGCCGAAGGGTCGGGGCGAAAATTGAAAATATCCGACAACTCAAAGCCCAGCACATCCTTGGCAAACGCCAGGGTGGCGTCGAAATTCGGCGCGGGCAGCACCGTGTGCCCCAGGCCCATGTCGCCGGTGATAAAGCCCGGCACGCCTTGAGGCGAGACAAAGGGTTGGCAATCTGAGCGATGGCCCCAGCTCAATTCGTGGCGATTGCCCGAAGGGTCGGTCACGTGCAGCAGCGCTTGTACCCCGCGCTGATCACACTGCTCGACCGTACCGTGGCGCCAGCTCACGTCGGCCTGATCCAGTACCTGGATGGCCGCATTGAATGCCTTTTCGCTGGCCAGTTCCCAACCGGAGGCCAGATAGCGCGACTCGCCGCCAGGCACGATCAGCATGCGAAACGGACGCTCATCCATTTTCACGTACATGCCGCCGCCGGGGGCTTCGCTGACCATCATCCCGAGCACGTCCTCGGCGTAACGCTGCCATTGAACGGGATCTGCAGACTCTGCAACGAAGTAGCTCAAACCACGAATGTCGATCATGTGCCTGCTCCTCAATGCCTGTATTTATTGGCTGAGGGCAGTATGGGAAGGAAGGGGGCGGGGCTCATCGTCCGTTGAGACTAAAGCGTGTCACCACCGAAATGCTGTAGATACTCTGTTGCCAGCCGGACTGTTTAAAGAAATGAGCTTCGCTAAAAAGGTCGGCCTGTAGGCCGCCTCGGCGGGAAGTTGATCTTGTTTTTGCAGTGGTTTTTGATCTACCCGCCCCTCGGGAGGCCGAGAGGAGGTTCTGCGTAGTGGGTCGACCGGCATGGATGCCGGGAGAGCCGTGTTGGGCCATGGATGGCCCGTCACGGCGTGCCCACGGAGCGGGACCGGAACGAGGGACACCTGAGCGAAGCGAGGGCCGTACGCTGGGGCAAGGCCTTTTTGGGTACTTTTGTGGCTGTTTGACAAATCGGCATAGGGGACGGCCATCTGGCCGCGCCCCTGCCACACCACCCGGCATGCGGGTCCGCACCGGGCGGTTCGAGAAGTTGAGGTCAGCAGAGTCGAGGTAGACCCAACCGGTCGGACCACGCC